>DATAXU010000081.1:0-10269 GCA_036272955.1 Verrucomicrobiia bacterium | reverse complement strand
GCGATTGGTCTGGGCGGATTCACAGGCGGCTTCGATGATTTCCATGGAAGCGAGGCCGAGTTCACCGGGCGAACCGTTGGGACTCTTGCCTAGAATCGCATCGACAAAATTCAATGCAGGCGCCTGACTTGGGTAAATCTCATTTTCTGCCAGCGGCTCAAAACGAGTGCGTTTGTCGGCAAAATCAATGAGCGCCATTTCGCCGCGCCAGAGTTCTAGTTGCAGGATCGCCTTGTCACCGAAAATACGGATTTCATAGGTTCGCTCGGACAGCGGTGTGGCGGCGGTGCTGGCGATGGTGGCGAGCGCGCCGTTTTCGAATGTGATGTTCAGCGAATTATATATGTCGTTGGGCGAGCCATCGCGGTCGAATCGCGCGTAAACTTCCGCGGGGCGCAAACCGGTGAGGAAGGTGAGATAGGCGGCGGCGTGTGAAACTTGACAGAAGATTTGTCCGCCGCCGGCAATCGTGGGATCGCTGTAGGATCCTTTGCGCGGCTCGACATAGACGTTGTCCGCGCTGTGGGTGGGAGAGGTGTTGATGCCGCGCAGCAGCTTGTCGATCGGATTTGTCATCAGCACGGAAATCATTTTGATTTCACCGAGCGCGCCGGAATGGATTAATCGCCGCGCCTCAATGCCGTGAGCGGTAAAATGCCACGGGCAACTGACCAGGAGCTGAAGCTTTTTTTGTGCGGCGGTTTCGACGAGTTCGCGCGCTTCTTCAACGGTGAAGGTCATGGGTTTTTCGATGAGCACGTGGCGTCCTGATTCAAGGGCGGCCCTGGCCTGGACGAAATGGACGTTGGGAGTGGAGGCGATGATCACGGCATCAAGTTCCTTGAGCGCGAGAATTTCCTGAAGGCCGGTGCAGGCGTGTTGGGCGCGGAAGTCGCGCGCGATTTTTTCGGCTTTCGCCCGTTCGCGGCTTTGCACGGCGACGAGTTCGGCGCGCGGATGCGATTTGAGCGCCGGGATGTGTGCAAACGTGGCCCACCAACCCGCACCGATGACTCCGATACCAACTTTTTTCATGGCTTATCCTTTGAATGGCACAAGCAAATCGCGTCTCAATTCGACGCCGAATCCCGGTTTGGCGGGATCGAGGGAAACTTTTCCGTTTACCGGGAGCGGCTCGCCCTCCAGGACGCTGAATATCGGCTGGACGTCCGTGCCTTTGCCGACGGAGAGATACTCGGCGTAGGGCGAATTCGTGTTGGCCATCACAAAATGGTAGTTATAGACGGAGGAACCGTGCGGGATGACCGGCATGTCATAAGGCTTGGCCATTGCGGCAATCCAACGTGTGGGAGTGTAGCCGCCGCACCATTGCATCTCCGGCTGGATAATGTCGGTGGCATGGTTGTGAATGATGTTATGAAAGGCCCTGGGATGATATTCAAGATTGCCGGTGGCGAGAAGGATCGGCGAAATGCGGTCGCGCAAAATACGGTTGCTTTCGGCGGCCCAACCGTTTTGGAGCGGGTCTTCGAACCATTTGACGTCGTAATCCCTGACCCGTTCGGCGACGCGGGTGGCGAATTCGATGTCCCATGAAAGATAGCAGTCAATCATTATTTCCATTTCATCGCCGAGTTCCTTGCGCAGTTTGGCGATGAGCTTCTCCGTTTTCTTAATGCCGTCGCGTCCGCTTTCGACGCCCCAAGGGGCGGCAATTTTTACGCCAAGAAACCCGCGGTTACGCCAGGCATCGACGTAATCCGGATGGATTGTAACATAGGTTGGAATCGACTCTTTGGTTTGGCCTCCAATCATTTTATAGACAGGAAGATTCTGCGCCTTGGCGACAAGATCATAGAGGGCAAGATCCACCCCGGACATCGCCATGCTCGTCAGCCCGCCGAGGCCGTAAGGCAATGTAGAACGGTTCATCTGGTCCCAGATGAGTTCGATGTTAAAGGGATCCTGGCCGATGAGAAACCGTTGGAGATGCCGCTCAATAATGCCGCAAGCAAACCCGCCTCCACCGTAGTTCGCGCAAAAGCCGCTGGGACCTTCATCGGTGAAGATTTCAATTACAAATGGGTCTTGCCCCCCACCCATCCACAACGACCGGATGCGCGAATATTTTGGGTGGACGGACATGGGATTGGATATGAGCGTCTGGGCCTGCCAGCCACCGCCCCAGTATTGGGATTCGCCCAGCGCAGCGCCGCGGGCGCCGGTGTCGCCGGATTGGACGGTGTAAAGTTTAAGGTTAGTGATCTTCAAATCGAGATAGCTGTAATTTCCATGTAAATAGAAGCAAGAAAATCGCAGACTACAGTCTCTCAAGCAATGGACGAAATGCCAAAAAGGATGGATTTTTTGGCAGACAAAAGTATTTGCAAGTTAACTGACTCCGAGTTCACGCGCCAGCAGCTTCACGTTCAAGTCGCGTTCGAATTCGTTTTGGATGCGGGTAATGGCCGATTCGATAGCATTGGCATTTTGCGCTCCGATGACGGGCTGCGCTTGTTGGGCTGAGTATATCAACCCCATCAAGTTGTCCGTCGCGCCAGCCAGGATTTGCTGGAGCGCGGGGCGGTTGGCGCGGATGGACTGCATGATGGGGCTGAAGGTCGCGAGGACCGTATCTTCGGCATTGATCTTGGCAATGGGGTTTTTTGCGGAGAATAACTTGTGCCGAAGCCAGCGGCAGGGGATTTCGCCATTGAAGCCAATCCAGCGTTCGTGCCAGCCGGTTTCGACGTTAGGCGTATAGCGATGCCAAACTCCGGGAAAAAGCAGAAAAGCATAGCCGGGCTCTATGGCGGTGGAGAAATTTGGTTTAGATTCAAAAGTTCCCCGGCCTCCGGAAATATAAAGAACGGCAAATCCTTCAAGAATCCGTCCATGCTGCCAATCGAATGCATAACCTTTGGGATGGCCGCTTGGAGGGTAGATGCTGTGCGGCTCGACCCGCGCTTCGCCGGCGGTTGTAACGTAGAGGCCCAATTTCTATCGCGCTGGCTGATGGGAAAATAGCGATAAAATGAAGTGGGCTCGGATTTCATGCGTCGGCGGAAGTTTGATCTTTCCAGTTGCCAAGTCAAGGGGCGTGGTTTTTGTAAAATCAATTTGTCCATGTGAATTGACACTTTGTCCATTGTTCATTCGGACGAAAAATGAGACTAAAGGGGTAACAGCAGCCCATAATAACGCCCAAGAGCAATATGCAAACAAACCCAATTACGACAGCCACAAGCACATGGAGCAGTTTTTACAATAAGACAGAGATGGCCGTCTTATTGGTTCTTTCGATATTGGCCGGGCCGGTCCAAGCGCAGGTGACCAATATCATCTATCAAGACAACTTCGCGCGGGTGGGACCGTTGAATGGTTCGACTCCCGATACGGTCGATGCCACCGGCGCCACTTGGTTTGCCTGCAACAATCCGGCACTGAACGCGCAAGTGCAAACCGATGGATCGGAGATTGCCCTCACCAATGTGCCCGGCACCACGAACGGCGTCTATTTGAATGGTTTCCTTCCATTTGTTCCGCAAGTGGGACATGTTTATACTCTTACTTGTGAAATTACGGCACTGTCAGGCGGAAACCAATGGCTGGCGATGGGCTTCGCCACGCAGCCGCTAACGAACAACTTTTTTGCCGCCGTAAATTGCGGAGCGGGATGGAATCTCATCCGCGGAAACGGCACTGGAGTTCAGCCTTACCGGTTCCCGGGCGGCTCAGGCAACGTCGCCCAAAAAGCAGCGGCGTTTGGAACCACCACCAATCTGTTCACAGTTGTTCTGGACACAACCACGGGAACTGGTGCGGCCAGAGGTTGGACATATAGGTTCTTTACCAATTCGGTTCAAGTGGACTCCTACGCTACTGCGAATGTCAATCCTACTATGATCCAATACGTGGGCATTGGCGCCGATGCCGCGCAAGGGGATTTCCAACAATTTACCTTGACTGATGTGCTGATGCGCCAGGGGGCGCCAACCATTGTCGAACAACCCCCGAATAGAACGGCGCCGGTGGGGCAAACGGCCACTTTTTGGGTTGGAGTCACGAATGATTATCCATCGGCCGCTTACCAATGGATGACGAACAATGGCGGCGGCGGCCCGACCAATGCCATTGTGGGAGCCACCAATGCCTTTTACACTACTCCAACGCTGGATACGTCATACAATGGATTAAACTACAGCGTGACTATCACCAACGCGAACGGTTCGACGAACAGCGCCACCGCGGTTTTGACCGTGGTATCCGGACCGCCAACGGTTTATTCCGTGACGAAAACGCCGAGTGTGACGAACCTCGTTGTTGCGTTTTCCAAGGCGGTTGACCCGGCCACGGGCTTGAATCCCGCTAATTATACCTTGACTCCGGCTGGTGTCTCCATCGTGTCCGCCAGTTACGGCAGCGCGTCCAATAACGTCATCCTGACGACTTCGACGCTGAACACAAACACAGGCTATTCTCTTACTGTTCAAAACGTCCAGGATTTGTTCGGCAACGCCATGAGCGCCAGCACCAACGCGGTGCTTCCCGCCGGTTTGGTGCTCTTTATGAGAGCAGATTCCGGCGTGGTGCTTGACGCCAACAACAACGTGGTGCAATGGCTCGACCAAACAACCAACGGCAATAACGCTTCTCAATTCTTCGGTTTTCCTTCAGTCGGTTTAGTCGGCAGCGCGTCCAGGCCGGGAACCAACATCATTAATAATGGCCAGCCGTCGTTGGACTTTGGCAACCTTGGCAGCGGCGTTAATCTTCTTCACTGGCTGCAGGCGCCATCGTCGGCCAGTCTGGAGTCAGCGACTACCGACACAACGATGTATGCCGTGGCTGAATTTTATACAACCGCCGGCAACGATTTGTTCAACAAAACGTGGGGTAATTTGCCGGCGCCTTTCGATTGGGACCCAAGCACCGCGGAAAATGTGCAATATGGAAATGGTTTCAATAACGCCCCGGCCAGCGGCGTCGGAGCCACGATTTTCCCCAACACTCCCTACGTTCTTGCCTCGATGCTGTCATTTCCGCCAGAAAACGGACTGGCGACGAACAACTTTAACTTCTGGCTGAACGGCGCAGCCAACGGGACTGGTGCCATCCGACCCGTTACCGGCACCCCTTCGGGCATTTACGACGGCAAGACACCATTATGGATTGGCGGCCGCAGCGATCTGCAAGCCGCGAATCCGAAAATGAGAGGCCAGATTGCGGAAATCATGCTCTTTAATAAGACCCTGTCGGACGCAGACCGCGCGATTGTGGACAATTATCTGGGCGTAAAATATTTCACCTTTGTCATTACCACCAACCTGTCCGCCACCACCACCTCCTCCAACGGGTTTGCCGTGACCTATGCGTTTGTGGCGGGCGCGGGGAGCGCTCACGGCTTCTCCTACCAATGGCAGGAAAATGGCACGAACATTCCCGGCGTCACCGGTTCGACTTATACGACGCCAATCCTGGCTCCCGGCGACAACGGGGATACGTTCGATGTGCAGGTGACCTTGCCCAACGGTTCCTTTGTCTATAGCACGACAAATACTTTGACGGTTCTTAGCGTGCCGCCCTACGTCACCTTGGCGGGAATAACCATTTGGAACACGAATCAAATCCTTGTCACATTTGATGAAGCGGTGGACCCCGCCACGGCCACCACCGGCACCAACTATTCCTTGAACAACGGCGCCAGTGTGCTTTCCGCCGCAATGGGCGACGCGCCCAACAAAGTGCTGTTGACAACCTCGCCTTTGACCTTTAACGCCAATCCCGGCTTCTACTCGCTCACCGTTCAAAATGTGAATGACCTGTTTGGCAACACCATCGTCACCGCTTCAACGGCGATAGGACTTTATCCAAACGCGGCTCTTTGGGTCAGGTCCGACACGGGCGTGATTACCAATGGGAGTGGCGTGAGCGAGTGGGACGACTTGTCCGACAGCACCCGACCGAACAACCTTCAAACTATCTCCACACTTGAGCCGCAGTTGACCAACGACGCCAGCGGCAGGCCGGCCATCCACTTTACGAGCCTTAATGCGACTAACGAAATGGACGCCTTTTCATCTCAATCGCTGGCCATTTCTAGCGACATGACCATCATTGCCGTGATGAATTTTGCCACACTTGCCAGTGGCACCAGTGGCGAGATTGTTTCAAAAACCGGCTCCGGCAGTCAAAAAAATATTGCCGCGCCTTATGATTATTACGTGGGCGCCGGTGCGTCTCTCTACCGTGGCAATGGTGGTGCCCTTGGCAACGGCAATAGCTACGGCCTATTCACGGCCACCAGCGCTCCCACCACCAACGCGTTGCACATCCTGGTGGCGTCGGATCTTGGCAATACCGTTTATCACTTCATTGATGGTACATCTGTTGGAACAGGGCTTCTGAGCAACGGCTACCAGGAGGCAAACGACGCCGATGTAGGAAATGACCTCACCATCGGCGCGCGCGCAGATAGCATTAATCGTCTGACCGGCGATTTCTACGAACTCATCGTCGCCAGTTCGGCCATGTCCACTTCGGAGGTTGCCGCGATAAGCAGTTACCTGGCCGCGAAATACAATATCGTTCTGTTCAATCCCAATCCGACAAACATTGTGGTGTCGTCCTCGAACAATCAAATAACGCTCTCCTGGCCGACGGACCACACGGGCTGGCAATTGCAGAGCAACTCGGTAGGGCTGCAGGCGACCAATGCGTGGTTCCCCGTCAGCGGTTCGACCTTGACCAACCAGATCACCATCACGCCGGGTACGAACCAGACCAGTGTCTTTTACCGCCTGCTCTTTCAAGAACCGTAACAGGCCGAACTATGAGAACGATTGTTGCTGATTATGGCGCCAAAGTTGAATAGAGAGATAAACAGGTCCGCCGGGGCAAAGCTATTGGTGAAAGCGGCCGCAGGCAGGCGCACGGGTTTTACGTTGATCGAGTTAATGGTGGTCATTGCCATCATCGCGATCCTGGCGGCCATGCTCCTGCCTTCATTGGCCAAGGCCAAGAATTCGGCCATGCAAACTCAATGCCAGAGCAATATGAAGCAATTGCAACTCTGCTATCAAATGTATTTAGGTGATAACAATGATTTGTTGCCGCTGAATTTTGTTGGAGGTTCACCGTATAATTGGACTACGAACGCGGCGCAGCAAAGTGCGGTGCCAAGCGAAGGCCTTACAGAAGGGGTGCTGTATCCATATAACCAAAGTTACAAAATTTATGCCTGTCCTGCAAATATGACGTTGATTTGTCCGTCGGACGGCTGGACTGGACAAGAAGTATTGTTAGCGAGACAATTTTATGAGAATCCGGGTATAAATCAAAGCTCCCAATTGCCGGAGACGCGGACATGTTCCATTGAGATTTCCATGGGCTGTAACGTCGCCAAGGACCCAAACGGACCATGGACTTATACTGCCGGTCCCATTACTTGGAATACTTATTCAAAAATGAATCAAATTCATTCAGATATTTCTCGTAAAATCGTATTTGTGCAGGAAGCGCAGTCAACCCTTCAGGACAGTGTGTTTGGCAATTATCCACTGGTGAGCAGCAGTCCGGTAAATCAGTGGTTCAATATGCCAGCCAATCGTCATACCAGCGGAGAGAATTTTTCCTTCGCCGACGGCCATGTGGAGTATCGTAGGTGGCACAGTGCGGATGTGCCTGCTAATCAGGATGGCGATGGTGGTCTCGGCCCCTTTGGGGCCACCCCGCCATACGATGATTTATATTGGTTGGAAGGTGGCGGCGGCCAGTATCCTTGAGTAAAATCTGTTGTAACGGGATTGTCTTTACTGGAGCGGCTTCATAAAATTTTTGAAGCAAATCAAATTGCAGTGATAATTCCCAGGAAAAATCTGATATTAAAATATGCAAATTGGCAAGTTGGGCTCTTGGCTCGCAATCATAATTGCTTCAACGGCCTTTGAAGTTCATGGCAACCCGTCTGCTCCCGCAGGATTACTTGTCAATGGTGTGAGCGAGCCGCTGGCGATTGACGGCGGCACGGCGCGCTTCTCATGGATGTCTCAGGATGGCCGCCGAGGGGAAAGGCAAACCGCGTATCAAATCCTCGTAGCTTCAAGTTCAAAGCTTCTGGCCGCCGGAACTGGCGATTATTGGGACAACGGCCAAGTCGATTCGGACCGGTCGGCTTCGGTTGAATATGCCGGCAAACCATTGCCTGCCGCCGCACGGTTTTGGTGGAAGGTTCGTGTATGGGATCAGGCCGGCAGACCTAGTGATTACAGTGAGCCGAGCTATTTTGACACTGGAGTAAACCAAGATGAATGGGTGGCAAAATACATTTGGGATGGGACCACCAACTCGAATAATTACGCTTACTTCCGAAAGATGTTTGTGGTGACGAACAAACCTGATCTGGCCAAGGTCTATGTGACGGGGCACAACGATTACGTTCTCTTTTTCAACGGGCAGCTTCTGGGCCGTGGACCCGCACGGTGCGATCCTTATCATTACGGGCAATACAATGCCTACGACGTCACGAAGCTTGTGAATACCGGCATAAACGCATTTGCCGCCATGGGACATTGGCGGGCTTATTGGAATAATGCTGGCATCGATGCCCAGCCAGCCTTTTTATTGGAAGCGCGACTGGACTATCCGGATGGCTCGTCTTCCAAGATTCGAACCGATGAATCCTGGAAGGTTCTGGCTCAAACCGCCTTTATTGAAACCGAACCGGCGAACTTCCAGCGCAGCCCGTGGAACCGGACAATTCAATTTGATTCGCGCCGGGAACCTGCCCAGTGGCGGACGGTTGATTTTGACGATTCCGCATGGGCCCCGGCCACAGTAATAAACCGGTCTGATTACCATTTATTCGCGCAAATGGCGCCGATGGAGCGGGAACAGGCCGCGCTCAAGCCGGTCAGCATTATATCAACGAACGGCGCATGGCTGGTGGATTTCGGGCGGTGCATTGACGGCTGGCCCAATTTTACGATGCGTAACAATCATTCGGGAGACAAGATTCGCATTGAATACTTTCAAATGACGGACGGACGACACCCCGCCGGTTGGGACGAATATATTTGCCGCGGCGGCACGGAAACCTGGGACGCGGATTTTGGGCGACATGCTTCCTTTCAGGTAATTAAAATCACGGGCTACGCTGGAAAGTTAAAAGCATCCGACGTGCGCGGGATATGGGCTTATTGCGACGCCGACGTGACCGGGCGTTTCCGTTGTTCGAGCGATCTGCTCAATAATATTTACACGATGTGCGAACGTTCGGCCCGCCAGAACATTCAACAGGGCATCATCAGCGTGGATGCCAATCGCGAACAAGCGTCGTGGCTGGCCGACAGTTGGAACATTGGAAACGTTCTGCTCTACAATGACCGCGACACGACGATGATTGACAAGGTCGTGCGTGATTATGCGGGAGAACAGTTTCCCGACGGCTATGTTTCCGCCTGCAGTCCGGGACTCCGGCGCGCGGAAGATCCGGTTCCCGGCCAGAAATCCCGCCGGATTCCTGAATGGGCGATGTATTGGCCGATGTTGCTGTGGCAACAATACTTGTTTTCGGGCGATGAAACGCTTCTGCGCGAGATGGCGCCGCGCCTGACGCGTCTTTTGGAATGGATAAAATCCTCTCAAGACCCGGCCACCAAGCTGCTCAATCCTCCCGGATGGCGCATTTCCGATTATGCCGGCGGCAACCTGCCCAACGGCGGTTACAACATCGCCACCGCCTGCCAATACTACGAAGACCTGCGCATCGCCTCGCGTGTGTTTGGAGTTTTGGGGCGGACGAATCAAAGCAACGACTATTTACGCCAGGTGGAAGAAGTCAAAGCCGGGATAAATTCCAATCTGTTCAATGGCGAATTCTACCTCGCCCGAACTGACCGCAAGGAAATGTTTCCCCTCGCTTCAGCGTGGCCGTTGCGTTTTGACATCGAGCCGGCAGAGGTCAAACCCAAACTTCTTGCCACGATTGAAAAGGCGGGAAAACCAAACCTCGGCGGCTATGGTGGCGATGCATTTTACAGTGGAGTATTGAACGCCGGTGGCGAGGACTTTGTTGTCCGAGACTTGGCCCGCTATCGTCCCATGCTGGAGGGGAACAAAGCCAACTGGGAAAGTTTTGGCGGTGGCGAAGCAAACCACGCCTGGACTTCCTATCCAGGATATCTTTTCCAGAAATACATTCTTGGCCTCCAGCCCACCAGCGGCGGCTTTGCCACATTCGACGTCCGGCCCGAAACTGGCGGACTGAACTTTGCCGAGGGCGCGGTCCCCACCGTGAAAGGGCTTATT
>DATAXU010000080.1:0-3767 GCA_036272955.1 Verrucomicrobiia bacterium | reverse complement strand
GGGGCAGATTTTTACTTACCCCCGGACGATCATTGCGTCACACTGCTCACTTGTGAGATTGGGCGCAAGCGAAACTACGCGGAACGGCGCGAATTCCGCCTCCAGCCCGCCGGCGCCTGGGGCGGTTTTGGACGGCCGCTTTGCCATCATGGACATCCTGTCGCAGGGCGGGATGGCGACCATTTTTACAGCGCGCGATTTGCAGAATCAGGAAGCGCCTGTGGCGTTGAAAGTTCCTCACGAAAAGATCGAGGCCGATCCGGGGCTTTTTTCGCGTTTTCAACGGGAGGAAGAAATTGGGACCGAACTGGACCATCCTTCGGTGCTTCGTTTTATCGCGGTCAAAAACAAAAGCCGTCCGTACCTGGCGATGGAATTACTCACGGGAGCGACGTTATCCCACACGCTCAAAGAGCGCGGGCCATTGCCGGAGGCCGAAGCATTGGCGATCGCGGCGAGCATTTGCGATGCGCTCGAATACTTGCATGGACACGGTGTCATTCATCGCGATTTGAAACCGGAAAACATCATGCTTTGCCAAGATGGGAGCGTGCGGTTGATGGATTTTGGAATTGCCTGGGGGCCTAGTTCGCGCCGTTTGACTTTTATTGGGTTCGCGCCGGGCACCCCTCATTACATGCCGCCGGAGCGCGTTAACGGAAAACGCGGCGACTGCCGGGTCGATATCTACAGCCTTGGGGTGATTCTTTATGAAATGTTGACGGGGAAGATTGCGTTCAACGGCGACGACATTGGCGTGATCATGGAGGCGCGCGTCACCGGCGACCCGGAGGCGCCGCGCAAGGTAAATCCAATAATCTCGCCCGAGTCAGAGGAGATTATTTTACATGCGATGGAGCGCGATCCTGAAAGCCGGTTTGCCACCGCCGGCACGTCGGACCACAGCTACGTGGCGTTGCAGGTCAAGCTGGGACTGGTCAAGGAACGCGACGCGATGTCCAGCCCGATGCGTTCGCTGATCACCCGCAGCATCGGGCAAGACATCACTTGCGCGTATGATGTCTTCCGGCAATCCCTCGCCAAAGGAGACATTCTGGTGCAATGCCCCGACGGGCTGTATTCGATTGTGCTGGACGATGAAATCTGCGATCTTGCCGCGCATTATGCGCCCCAGGAGGCATGCCAACAAATGATCGCCTTGGCCGAAAAGCGGCGTGCGGAAGATAATATTTCGGTCCAAATCATTCGAATCAATGAAATCGAACACCGTCATTTTTGCCGTGGCACACCTATTACGTCAAACCTGAAGGCCCCGCTGTGAGCACTGATTTACAACCCGGCCAGCTTCTGGACGGCCGTTTTGAAATAACGGATTTGATCAATCGCAGCGGCATGACCTGTATTTTCAAAGCCAACGACCGCGCGAACGGCGCGACAGTGGCGATCAAAGCGCCGCCAATGCAGTTTGAGAGCGACCGTGGTTCGTATTCGCGTTTTCAGCGGGAAAAGGAAAGCGGGACGAGCCTGACACATCCTTATATCTTAAGAAGTTTTGAGGCAGACTTTGTCGGCAACCGGACGCGGTCAAAATCGCCAGCCGAATTTGCGAGGCGCCGAGTTACATGGACTCCCGCCACATTGTGCATCGCGATCTCAAGCCTCAACAGTAAGCTCCGGCATGGCGAATTTTGAACAGGCTGGCTGCTTTCGGAATTGCGGCTGACTGGCAGATCATGGCTAAATCAAACCATATGGACACAACTGGCGACTTCGCCGCCTCGTTGGCACTTCCTTTGCTTAACCCAAGGTTGACTCGTGTTTTTTAATGTCACATTGCTGCTTTTGGCTGGCATTCTTGTCGTCTTGATGCAGGCCGGCTTTGCGCTGGTCGTATCGGGTTTGTGCCGGGCGAAGAATTCCGCCCAGGTGATTTCCACGAATCTTGTCATTTTTGCGTTTAGCGTGCTGGGATTCTGGGTGTGTGGCTTCGCGTTGATGGCCGCGGTGTGGCCCGGCATTCCCGGCGCGTCTGGTTTCACGGGCGGGCATTGGTATTTCCTGCGAGGCACCTCGGCCCAGCCGGCTGTTTTGGGGCGCTTTTTCTTTCAAGCGGCCCTGGTCGCGGTCGCCGCGGTTATTCCGGCGGGGGCGATGGCGGAGCGGTGGAAATTTTCCAATGTCATTTTCTACGGCTTTTTTTTCTCCGCAGTTCCAATCGCCGTCTTTGGCCGGTGGGTGTGGGGCGGGGGTTGGTTGTCTGCCCTGGGGACCAGTCTCGGATTGGGACACGGATTTGTCGATTTTGGCGGGTCCTCGGTCATTCACATGGCCGGGGGAGTTACCGGGTTGATGGGCGCGACGGCGCTTGGCCCGCGCATTGGCAAGTACGCCCGCGATGGCCGACCGCGCCCCATGCCGGGTCATAACCTCGTTTATGTGATTGTCGGAACGATCCTTCTTGCGGTCGGTTGGTTCGGTTTCAACCTGGGACCGGAAGTTTTCCGCGGAGGTGAACGAGCGCCTCTGATCGCGGTCAATACCCTGTTGGCGGCCATCGCGGGCGCGGCGTCCGCCTACACGATTGTCACGATGAAATTTCGCAAACCGGACCCTTCAATGGTGTGCAATGGTCTGCTGGCCGGCCTTGTTGCCATTTCCGCTTCGTGCGTTTTTGTCAACCCTGTGGGGGCGATTATCACGGGCGTCATTGCGGGTATTCTCGTGGTCTATTCGGTCCTGTTTTTTGAAGGGACGCTGAAAGTGGATGATCCGATGGGCGCTCTTTCGGTCCATGGGGTCGGGGGCGCCTGGGGCGTTATCAGCTTGGGTTTGATGGCCAACGGCCACTCCGATCCGACTGGAACGGGAGTTTCCGGGGCATTTGCCACGGTTTTTGGCGGAGCGAAAAACGATTGGTCGCAATTGGGCGCGCAAGTGATCGGCGCGGCGTCCTGTTTTGTTTTTTTTGGACTGGTGGGCTGGGTTTGGTTCAAGGTGTGCCATGTTTTCGGGCCGCTGCGGTCGCGGCACGAAGACGAGATTGCCGGGCTGGACCTGCCGGAGATGGGGGCGGAATGTTATCCCGATTTTCACTTGACAGATAAAGGCTCGACACGGGCCGAATAGCTATGAAAAAAATTGAAGCCATCATCAAACCATTCAAGCTCGACGAAGTGCGCGACGCCCTGGCGGAAATCGGCATCGGCGGAATGACTGTCAGCGAAGTCGAAGGTTTCGGACGCCAAAATGGCCGCACCGAAATCTATCAGGGCGGCGAATACAGCTCGGACCTCCTGCCCAAGATCAAACTGGAGATCGTGGTCGCCGATACGTTGCTGGACGCGGTTTTGAACGCCCTCATCGGCGCGGCGAAAACCGGCAAAATCGGCGATGGCAAAGTGTTCGTGTACACCATTTCCGAGGTCGTTCGCATTCGCACCGAGGAAAAGGGCGCCCTGGCGATTTGACCGCGGCAGCGGATCGAACGCCATGCGCGCCGCGCTTCCCTGTCTTTTTGCCGCCGGTCTCATTGCCTCCGCGCAAACTCTTCCGCTGCCGCCCCGCCCGGAAAACGCGCCGACTGGAAGGGCATTTGCGGAACAGATCACTCCGCTGCCCATCGAGCAGCGGGACGGGGAAATCCTGGCGCAAATTCTCGCCGGGAATGTGCCGGACTCGATGCGCCATCTTGTTCCCGTAACGGTCTCAGGCGTCATCGACGGGGCATCCAACACACTCACATTTTTCGTAACGCCGGATTACCTCGGTGTGGGAACGGACAATGATTTTTTCCGCGCGCCGATGAT
>DATAXU010000079.1:0-11071 GCA_036272955.1 Verrucomicrobiia bacterium | reverse complement strand
CTTTTCACCCAATCCGCACAACAACCGCCAGCCCACGCGCCGGCGCGCGACTTTACCCGCGCGCCGGCGCAAGCTCCCAAGCCCGTTGCCCACTTTCCGTCCCCTCCGGGTCTTTGGGATCGCTTGTCCGGCCCGGTCCGTCGTTGGGTCGCAAACCGCAAGGCCTCGCCATTCCAGGGGCCTACAGTCCAAACCGAGCTGGCCCTCGATAAAGTGCTGGTCGTGCGAAATGATTTGTCCGAAGACGACCTTGAAGTCGTCGCAATTGGTAAAAGTAAAAAAGTAAAATCGCCTCCGCAACGTGCTCAAAATGATCAGTGTCAGACTATATCCACAAATCAGTAATGGAAGCGCAGGTGGTGGAGGCGCTGCGTCCGAAGGCAGACGGGACAATCGCAGACGGAACCGTAGGTGGCGGTGGTCACGCCGAGGCGATATTGAAGGCGAGCGCGCCGACGGGACGCCTCCTGGGGTGCGATCGGGATGGCATGGCGGTGGAAGCGGCCGCAGCCCGATTATCGCCGTTCACGGGCCGCTTTGAGATCAGGCGCGGCAATTTTGCGGACATGGCGGACTGGATTGCGCCCGGGAGCTGCGACGGAATGCTCCTGGACCTCGGTGTCAGTTCTCCACAACTGGACCTGCCCGAGCGCGGTTTCAGTTTCCAGCAGGACGGCCCGCTGGACATGCGCCAGGACCAGCGCCAGCGGCTGACGGCGGCGAATTTGGTGAACGAAGCCGGCGCGGATGAGTTGGCGGACATTTTTTGGAAATTGGGCGGGGAAGAGCAGTCGCGGCGGATTGCCCGGGCCATTGTCCGGGACCGGGAAGGCGTTCCGTTTACGACCACCCGGCAGTTGGCCGGGTTGATCGAAAGAATTGCGCCGCGCGCCGGAAAAAAAGCGCATCCGGCAACGAAGGTTTTTCAGGCGTTGCGAATGGCGGTCAACGATGAGATCGGCTCTTTGGAACGCGGCCTGGAAGCCGCGATGACGATTTTAAAACCGGGCAGCAGGCTGGCCGTGATCTCCTTCCACTCGGTGGAGGACCGGGTGGTAAAGGAGTTCGGCCGCCGGCTGTCGCGGGATTACGACATCGAGGGAGAAGTCGATGTGCCGGAATTGCGCCGGCCCCGCGCGCCGCAAGCGCGCCTGGTCTGGCGAAAGCCCCTGAAACCCGGGGCCGATGAATTGCGGGAAAACCCGCGCAGCAGAAGTGCGCAGTGCAGAGTGATTGAAAAATTGTGAACCGATAGAAAATTCGAGATCAGCATGGCCCGTAACCGTAAAAATGATTCCCTTCGCTTGAAGCCCGCCCTGACGGCGGTTGTCCTGTGCGCTTTCTTTGTCGCCCTGGGAATCGGCTTTGTTTGGTACAAAGAGCAAATCGATTTGCTGGGCCGGCAAATCAAGGACCGCGAGACCACGCTGACGAAAGTGCAGCGCGAAAATAAAATCCGCGGCGATCAACTGGCGACGCTCTGTTCCCCGGTGGCTTTGGATGCCCGTGTAAAAAAACTCAATCTTGGCCTCGGACCGCCCGCGTTCTCGCAAGTGATCCGCCTGGTGGACATGCCCGAAGTCGCGCCGTCCCACGACCAGCGGCAGGCGCAGGCGGCGGTTTCGGAGCGTAATAACTGATTTGGCCGCCGCTCGCGTTATTCGGGAGGAGGAACCGAATGGCGCGGGCGGGCGGCTGAGTAAAAAAATGACTGCGGCGACTCAATATCGGAAGTTGTATTGGCTGGCTCTTTTGCTCTGGGGCGCGCTCTTCGCGCTGGGTGGCAGGCTCGTCGATCTCCAGGTCGTCCAACACGAGCGCCTGCAACAACTGGCGGAGGAGAATACGGTGCGCAAGATCCAGCGCGAACCGGTCCGCGGCCAGATTCTTGACAGCCACCACATCCCCCTGGCCACCAGCCTCCCGGCCAAAGTCATTTGCGCCGACCCAACCCTCATCGGCACCTGGCGCCAGCCCGTCGCTCATCTGCTGGCCCCGTTGCTGGGCATGGATGAAGCCCAAATCGCCGAGCGGCTCGTCCCCCGTCTTCACGAGGAGGACGGCAAGACGAACGTCTCCAAATATGTCGTCCTCAAACGCAAGGTCGGGCTTGATACCTGGGAAAAAATCCAGGAGAGCATGGCCTCGCTTCACGCCGGCGTCCGCGAAACCCGGCTTTCCAAACAGGACCAGGCCTTTTTCCGCAATCTCCGTTCCAAGGCCGTTTTCGCCGAGGAAGACCAGGTCCGGGTTTATCCCTGCCAGCGTCTGGCCGCCCATGTTTTGGGTTACGTCGCCAACGACGGGGATCAAAGCGGCCTCAGCGGCATCGAAAGGTCTTTCAACACCAGCCTCAGCGGCATCGCCGGCTGGAGAAAAACTGAAATGGACAAACGCCAGCGCGAATTGGTCGCCTACCGCGATCAGGATGTCGCCCCTCGCGATGGCTTGAACGTCGTCCTCACCTTGGACGCCGGCTTGCAGGACATCGTGGAAAGCGAACTCGCCGCCGGCATGGAAAAGCACCGTCCCAACAGCATTTCCTGCATCATGGTCCGTCCCAAAACCGGCGAAATCCTCGCCATGGCCACCCTTCCTAATTACGATCCCAACCATCCCGGCGCCTCCGCGATGGATGCGTTGCGCAACCGGGTGGTTTCAGACATCGCCGAGCCGGGGTCCACCTTCAAAATCGTGGTCGTCACCGCCGGCTTGAACGAGCACGCGGTCACGCTCAACGATATATTTGACTGCGAACACGGCCATTTTGCGTTCGCGGGCCGGGTTTTGCACGATCACGAACCCTACGGCTTGCTCACCGTTGAGAACATCATCACCAAATCCTCCAACATTGGCGCCGCCAAAATCGGCATTCGTCTTGGGCAGGACGAGCTTTACCAGTACATCCACAATTTCGGCTTCGGCGAACGCACCGGCATTCCCTTGCCGGACGAAGCCGCCGGCCTGGTGCATCCCGTCAAGGATTGGACCAAGGTTTCCATCGCGCAAATTCCCATGGGCCAGGGCATCGCCGTCACCCCCCTGCAAATGGTGATGGCCATGTGCGCCATCGCCAATAACGGCGTCCTCATGCGGCCCATGCTCGTCAGCCACCTCGAGGATAGCGACGGGAAGATCGTTGCCCAATATCAGCCGGAAGCCGTCCGCCACGTGGCCAGCCCGGCGGCGATCCACGACATCGTCACGGCGTTGAAAACCGTCCCCACCAAGGAAGGCACGGCGGTCGCGGCCCACCTCGATCATTACACCGTCGCCGGAAAGACCGGCACCGCCCAGGAAGTCGAGCATGGCCAATACGTGCAAAAATTCTTTACCTCGTTCATCGGATTTTTCCCCGCCGACAACCCCGAAATCTGCATCTCGGTGGTGATGGACGACCCCAAGGACGGCCATTACGGCGGGTTGCTGGCCGCGCCGATCTTTCACGCCATTGCCGAGCGCTCGGCGAATTATTTGAATTTGAAACCAGACATCGACACCGAGCCTGTCCCCAGCCAGACGCTGACCAGGAACAATTGAACCCAGGAAGAAACCATGGAACCGCGCACTTTGAAATATGTCGCAGAGGCGACCGAAGGTGAACTGCTCAACGGCTCGCCAGAGACGCTTGCCGCGCGAATCTCGACCGATTCCCGCCAGGCGCAGGCGGGCGACCTCTTTTTCGCGCTGGCGGGCGAACGATTCGACGGCCACACATTTTTGCGCGAGGTGGCCGGCCGGGGCGTGGCCGCTGTGGTTGCCGAGCCGCGCAAAGTGCCCGCTGATTTCACCGGCGCCCCGCTGATCGCCGTGGATGACACGCGCCGCGCCCTGGGGCGTCTGGGCGCCGTCTATCGCCGGGAATTCGAGTTGCCGATCATCGCCGTCGGCGGCTCCAACGGCAAGACCACGACAAAGGAATTGATCGCCTCCGTGCTGCGCCAGAAAAAAGCCGCACTCTGGAGCGAAGCCAGCTTCAACAACAACGTCGGCGTCCCCCTGACCCTTTTGAACCTCACCCGTTCGCACCAGGCCGCCGTGTTGGAGGCCGGAACCAATCACCCCGGCGAATTGCAGCCGTTGTTGCGAATGATCCTTCCCCGCTTTGGCGTCATCACCAATATCGGGCGCGAACACCTCGAATTTTTCCACGACCTCGTTGGTGTGGCACGCGAAGAGGGCGCCATTGCCGAGGCTCTGCCGGGCGATGGCGTCCTTTTTCTCAATGGCGACAACCCCTGGAGCGAAGTCCTCGCCCGCCGAACCCGCGCCCGCGTCGTGACCGCCGGCTTTGACAATAATAACGATTGCGTCGCCCGCGACGTGCGGATCGACGAAACCGGCGCGTCCTTCACCGTCGATTGCCGTTACCCCGGCATTTCCGGCGACTACCGCATCAAGCTTTTGGGCCGTCACCAGGTCATCAACGCCGTCCTTGCCTTGGCCGTCGGGGCGGAAATGGCCCTGTCCCGCTCCGAAATCGAGCGCGGCCTTCTGGCCTGCGTTCCCGCGAAAATGCGGCTTCAACTCTGTTCGCCCAACGGCATTGGCGTCCTGGATGACTGCTACAACGCCAACGCCGATTCCATGCTCGCCGCCCTTCAAACGTTGCGCGAATTGCCCTGCAACGGACGCCGCGTCGCCGTCCTGGGGGACATGGCCGAATTGGGAAATTGCTCCCACGCCGCGCACGTCGAAGTCGGACGCCGCGCCGCCCAATCGCGCCTGGACCGCCTCTTTGCCATTGGCCATCACGCCGGCCAGATGGCCGAAGCCGCCCGCTCGCGGGGCCTGACGAGCGTCGTGGAAATCGCGGATGTCGAGCCGGCTGCCCTGGCCGTCAAGGAATTTGCCCGGCCCGGCGACGTCGTTCTCGTCAAGGCGTCGCGTTCGATGCGCCTGGAGCGGATTACCGAAGCGTTGCGCGGCGCCTGCGCCTGTCGCCACGAATAACATGCTCTTCTACGTCAGCCAAAAAATCCTGTCCATGGTCAAAGGCACCACTGCGGGCGTGATGCTCTCGCCGTTGCGGCTGTTCAGCTACATCACCTTTCGCACCGCCGGCGCGGCGGTGACGGCCCTGGCCTTGAGCTGGTGGCTGGGGCCTCGCCTGATTCCCTGGCTCAAAAAACTGAAGTTCGGGCAGGATTACGACGACCGCGCCGCCCAGGCGGGCGACTTGCAATCCCGCATTCTCAGCAAGCGCGGCACCCCGACCATGGGCGGCCTGATGATTGTGTTGGTGCTCGATGTCACGACGCTGCTCTGGGCGCAATGGAACACGTTGATCCAGTTGACTTTACTGACAGTCGTCGTGCTGTGCGGCCTGGGTTTTGTGGATGATTACGCCAAGATCACCCAGCAAAATAGCAAGGGCGTCCAGGAATTCATCAAGCTCTGGGTGCAGGGCGCGCTGGCGCTGTTTGTCGCGTTTTACCTCTGGCGGCTGCCCTCGACCACCACGCTGATCAGTCAGGTCATGGTGCCATTTTACAAATTTCCCATCGCGCGCGGCGCCGCCGGTGTGGTCATTGGGCTTGTCCTGACGGCCTGCACCATCGTGGGCAGTTCCAACGCCGTCAACCTCACCGATGGCTTGGACGGGCTGGCGATCGGTTGCACCGCGATTGTGTCGTTTGTCTTTCTCGTATTGACGTATGTCGCCGGCAATGCCAAAGCCGCCGCCTATTTGCAAATCCCGCACGTCACCGGCGCGGGCGAATTGACGGTGTTTTGCGCGGCAATGATCGGGGCGAGCCTCGGTTTCATGTGGTTTAACTGCCACCCGGCGCAGGTATTCATGGGCGACACCGGCTCGCTGGCGCTCGGTGGAGTGCTGGGAATGGTCGCCGTGCTGATCCATCAACCGTTGGTCCTGGTGCTGGCCGGGGGAGTGTTCGTGGCGGAGGCGGGGTCGGTCATCATCCAGCGCGGATGGTTCAAATACACGAAACGCAAATACGGCGAGGGCCGGCGCGTGTTTCGGATGGCCCCGCTTCATCACCATTTCGAGAAATTGGGCTGGTATGAGTCCCAGGTGGTGACGCGGTTTTACATTTTGTGCGTGCTTTGCGCCGTGGTGGCCCTGAGCACCTTGAAAATCCGATGAACGAAGAATTTTACTCACAAAATCACTTTCCCGCTTGCAACCGTGTGACAAGGTTGTTAAAAACGGACAACGGAATTTTAGGTTCACCTGCTTGTTCGAGCGTTGATCACTTTCGACACACTCCCAGGCGGGTGAAGTCTTGCTTGGATTGGTTTGAGGGTCGTGGCGGTCAATAGGTTGTGGCTGCCGGGCCGGAAACCACAAGATAATGTGAAATGAGATTTTGGACAAAACGTACCGTGCGATGGTCTTAAGCGATTTTATACGATTTTATACGAATTTTTCGATTGCATCGGGGTTTTTTGAGGGAAAACCCCGGCGCAAAAAAACAAGAAAAACACCTCAACACTAAACAATACAAAAGTTAGGCGCGCAAAATTATGAATACTCAAAGTCCACTCGTCCCGCAAGGCACCCAGCCTCCACGCGGCAAATCCAGTCTCTACTTCAAAGTCCTGATGGTTCTGACGGTCCACGTCGTCCTCATCGGCGGCATGCTCCTGCAAGGTTGCAAAGACACCAGCAAAGCCGACGCCAACAAGGACTCCTCCATAACATCGACCACCGATACCGCCCCACCCGCCACCGCGCCCGCGGCGCCGGACAACTCCGTTGCTCCCGTGACGAGCGCAACGACTTTGTCCAACCAAACCATGAGCGCGATTCCGCCGACGGCCCAGCCGGCTCAAGTTAGCGAAGTCCCGCCAGTTTCCGTTTTGCCCGGACCCACTGCGGTCTCGGCCCCGGCGATGAATGGCGGCGAATACGTCATTGCGCAGGGTGACACGATGGGTGCGATCGCGAAGAGAAACTCCGTCAGCCTCCGCGCATTGATGGAAGCCAACCCCGGTGTGAATCCGAAGAAACTCCAGATCGGACACAAACTGCAAATCCCCACCGCCGGCGGCCCGACCATTGCCGCAACGAGCGCCACCCCTGGTGTGGGCGCAGGCCCGTTGGATGCGACGACTGCGGGCGCGAGCGACAGCCCCAGTTACACTGTGAAATCCGGCGACACCCTGGGCCGGATCGCGCGGGCGCACGGCACCAGTTACAAAAAGATCATGGCGCTGAATGACCTCAAGACGACCGCCATTCGCGTGGGACAAAAATTGAAGATGCCCGCGCCCAAACCGGCCGGCGCGGAGATCATCCCCGCCGCCGCGTCGATCTCCCCGGCCGCCCCCGCGGGGCCGGGCGCGCCGACGGCGTCGGTGGCGAACTAAGTTGAGCAAAATTCGGGACGGGCGTCAGGCAACCCTCCGCCTGACGCCCATGTCCCAAACCACGCGAGATGAAATGGGCGACAACCATTTTAATTTTTTGTGTGGCTGTATTGGTTGGCTTGGGAATGGTCATGCTCTACAGCTCGAGCATGAACATGGAGACGGGTAAAACATCTCTCGGCGGCACCCACTTCGTCGGTGCGAGCTTTCTTCTTTCGCAGTTGGTCTGGTGTTTCCTTGGGCTGATCGGATGCGTCATCGCCGCCTCCAGCGATTACCGGGGAATTAAAAAACTTTCGCCGTGGATTTTGGGATTTGCGGCGGTCCTGTTGGTGCTGGTGTTCGTGCCGGGAATCGGCGTCCTGCGCAACGGCGGGCGGCGGTGGATCGGTTTTGGGCATCTGCCGCATTTTCAGCCGTCGGAATTGGCCAAGCTGGCGCTGATCCTTTTCCTCGCTTTCTACGGGGAACGTTACCAACGGCACATGGCCGGTTTCAAGAAGGGACTGATGATCCCTGGCGCCGTGATGCTGCCGGTGCTGGCGTTGATTTTTTTTGAGCCGGACCGCGGCTGCACGATTTTGCTACTGGCGGTTTCCGGCGTGATGCTCGTCCTGGCGGGCGTGCGGCTGAGTTATATTTTTGGACCGGCCCTGCTGCTGGCCGGCGGCCTCGCGCTTTCGTTTTTACACGACCCGATGCGCTTGCGGCGCATCATGGCTTGGATTCATCCCGAGCAAAATAAAGACGGCGTCGGCTACCAGGCATATGAGGCGATGATCGCGCTTGGCTCGGGCGGATGGTTTGGGCTGGGCCTGGGAAACGGCAGGCAGAAACTCGGTTTCATCCCGGAGCATCACACCGATTTTATTTTTTCCATCATCGGCGAGGAATTGGGGCTGGTGGCGACCATGGCCGTGCTCGTGCTTTTCATCGCGCTTGTGGCGTGCGGAATTTATATCGCTCGGCGTTCCACCGACACATTCGGATTGCTCCTCGGCGCGGGAATTACGTTTATGATCGGCTTGCAGGCGTTTATAAATATGGGCGTCGTGACCAGTCTGTTGCCGAACAAGGGGATGCCGCTGCCGTTCATCAGTTATGGCGGTTCCAATTTGCTGTTGATGCTGGTTTGTATCGGCTTCCTCTTGAGCATCGCCCGTTTTGCTTCGGAGCCTGTCGAAAAGAAAGCGAACCCGTTTGAATTTGTCCCGGAGAAGACCAATGTCTGAACCCCATTCCAAATTGGTTGCCATCGCCTGCGGCGGCACCGGCGGGCATCTCTTTCCCGGCGTTGCGGTCGGCGAGGAATTGCGCCGGCGTGGATGCAAGGTGACGCTGATGGTTTCGCCCAAAGAGGTCGATCAGCGGGCCGTCCGCGCCATTTCCGGAATGGACATCGTCACTCTGCCCGCCGTGGCATTAACGCGCGGAGCCGGGGCGGGTTTCCTCTGGGGCTTTTGGAAATCCTACCAAATGGCGCGACGGCATTTTCGGGGCCAGCGACCGGACTGCGTTTTGGCGATGGGCGGATTTATCAGTGCGCCGCCGATATTCGCCGGCAGAAGCTGCGGCGCAAAAACATTTCTGCACGAATCCAACAGCATTGCCGGACGCGCCAACCGCTGGATTGCTCCTTGGGTGGACGGTGCCTTTGTCTATTTTCCTTCAGCGGCGGCCCATTTGCGCGCACGCCGTGTGGAACTGGCCGGAATGCCCGTTCGTCCGCAATTTCTCGCGCCATTGGCGGCATCGCCGGCCCGCCAGGCGCTCGGCATTCCGGTGGATGCGCCGGTATTACTCGTGATGGGAGGCAGCCAGGGCGCAACGCGCATCAACGACCTCGTTTTGAAAGCCGTTCCACAATTGCGCGCCGCCATTCCCGGATTGCGGTTCATGCACCTCACAGGCCGCGCCGATTTCGAGAAAGTCCGCAACGGTTACGCCGCCCAAAATGTTCCCGCGATGGTCCACGCTTTTTTTGCGGGAGTGGGGCTGGCGCTGGCGGCGGCCGATGTCGCCGTAAGTCGCGCCGGCGCCTCTTCGCTTGCGGAACTTGCGGCGCGGCAACTGCGGGCCGTCTTGATTCCCTATCCCACCGCCGCGGACAACCACCAATATTTTAACGCACAGGCTTTCGTGCGGGCGGGCGCGGCGCGGATGTTACAACAGGAAACCGCCACGTCCGAACAGTTGGCCGTTGAGATTCTCGATTTGCTTCGCGACACGGGAAATCGGCCCGCCATGCAACAGGCGCTCGCCAAATGGCACAAGCCCGGAGCGGCGGCGGAAATCGCGGAGAAAATTTTGCGTTGGCCCGGCGAATCCGCTTCCGTGGGCGCGGAGGTAAAGTTGAAGGCGTTGAGTTGCTGATCCAAATGAATCAAGTCGATCACCTTTTCGATCTTCTCAAAGAAAGATTGCCCCAGGCGATTGTGCGCCTTCATGAGCCGCTGGCCAAGCGCACTACCTTGCGCGTCGGCGGATGCGCCGATGTTTACGTTGAGCCGTCCAATGAAGCGGAGTTGGCGGAAGCCATTCAATGTTCCCGCCGCCAGGAGATTCCCTTCATGGTGCTCGGTCGCGGCTCCAATCTGCTAGTGCGCGACGGCGGATTTCGCGGCGTCGTGATCTGCCTTTCGCAGCCGGCCTTTTCGGCAATCGACGCGTACGGCGCCACATTGCGCTGCGGCGCGGGCGCACGGCTCAAGGCGGTCGCGGCCAAGGCGCGCGAGTTGAATATTGGCGGACTGGAGTTTTTGGACGGCATTCCTGGCAGTGTCGGCGGCGCACTTCGCATGAACGCCGGCGCAATGGGAAGCGCGACCTTTGAAGTTGTAACGCAAGTCCGTTTCATGGATTGGTCGGGCAAAGTCGAGGAACGCGCCGTCGCGGATGTGCCCGTCGAATACCGTTCCTGCCCGCTGTTCAAAACGAACATCGTCCTGTCGGCCACATTTCAGGGGCAGCCGGATTCCAAGGCGTCCATCGCGAAGCGGGCGGAGGAATTCAACAAAACCCGCTGGCGTTCCCAGCCCAAGGAACCCAGCGCGGGCTGCATTTTCAAAAACCCTTCCAAAACAACGCCCGCCGGCCGGTTGATCGACGAGTTGGGACTGAAGGGCGCCAAGCGGGGCGGGGCTGCCGTTTCTTCCGTCCACGGAAATTTTATCATCAACGAAGGTTCCGCCACCGCTGCGGACGTTTTGGAATTGATCGCTTTCATCAAATCGCGCGCAAAGGCGGAGCGCGGAATCGAGTTGCGTGAGGAGGTCGAAATCATCGGCGAATGACAAAACTTCTCAACATCACCGTGATGCTCGGCGGCCCTTCCGCCGAACGCGAAGTGTCGTTGCGCTCCGGGGCGGCGGTCGGCGCCGCGTTACGTTCCCTTGGCCACACAGTCCACGACCTTGATCCCAAGCAGCCCGATTGGAACCTCCCCGCGGGCACCGAGGTGGTGTTTCTGGCGCTGCACGGCTCGTACGGAGAGGACGGGACGGTGCAGGCACAACTGGAGAAGCTCGGCGTTCCGTACACCGGCTGCGGCCCGGAAGCCAGCTGTCTGGCGTTCGACAAGGTGCTCACCAAGCAACGCTGCGTGGCTGCCGGCGTCCCGACGGCGCGCTTCGAAGTTTTTTCCGCGCCCGACGCCGCATGGCCGCCCGGCTGGAACCCGCCCGTCGTGCTCAAACCGGTCTGCCAGGGATCCAGCATTGGCCTGCAATTTGTTGAC
>DATAXU010000078.1:0-5966 GCA_036272955.1 Verrucomicrobiia bacterium | reverse complement strand
AGCCCATGCGGCAAAGTTAGATAGTTGTCATCATAAAACCCGCGGAGTTCCGCAGACACTGACCACGCCTTTGACATTTCCAAAGGGCTCAATCCGGGGGCATATTGCGCATGCGCCGCAGCGGCGCCAATCGCGAACAATCCGACAGAAGCAAAAAGTTTTTTCATATGTTTTTTTATCGACTTCCCTGACGGCAAAACATCTTTACCATGAAGTTGTGTTCAATCGCAAGGTGTTCTAAGGGTTACATTCGAATTTGTCAAAAGAAAATTTCACCTTATTTTTATTTTTTTTCCGGCAACCTCCATCGGGCACGGTCGCTCAGGAGCAATTGATCCGGCAAAAACCCCGACGGCGCCTTCGTTAAAGGGAAGCCCGAAGGCACTTCCCCATGCCCTTCGCAGGCAAGATGCGCTTCGCATTCAAAGAAGAAATGCCCCCAGCTTTTCGGGTCCGTTACCATCTGCGACAGGAACGCTTTGTTCGACGTCCGCTGTGTCAGATACAACGCCTTCACATCACGCAACCCGTTGATTTTAAAGAACTCCCGATCATCGTCCAAAGACAGCCACGAGCAATCCCGGTTGCCGTACCAGGCTACCCCCCCCGGAATATCGCTCATGACTAGTTCCTCCGGCCGCATCAATCCCGCGACTCTTTGTATGTGCATCGGCGAGTAAGATGAATAATACTCCGGCGTGGTTCCAATCAAAAGCAACATAATGAGCGGCACCGCCATCAAAGTAAGGAAAACCCCTACCAAAGCGCTACGGGCGTCCCCTGAAATCGTATTTATTTGGTCGATAAATGTGTAAAAAAGCGCCACGCCATATACAAATGTCAGCGGAGCCAGCAACGCC
Source organism: Verrucomicrobiia bacterium (assembly GCA_036272955.1). Classification (GTDB taxonomy): domain Bacteria; phylum Verrucomicrobiota; class Verrucomicrobiia; order Limisphaerales; family Palsa-1400; genus DATAUD01. The sequence goes on along the minus strand of DATAXU010000078.1, from coordinate 5,106 downwards.
AGCAGGTTCTCCGAGTTAATTTCCGGCAAATCTTCCGTCAAATGCGTCCGACCCAACGCCTGCACGACAAACAACAGAATGATCGATTCCACCAAAAACAGCCGAATCCGCCCCCGCGCCGGACTTTGAAACGGCATCAGCAATCCCACCAAAAAAAACCCCGCCACCCAATTCCCGCCAAGTCTCGGTAAATCGTTTCGCCAAATATCGCGGCCATTGGCAAGAAATTTGTCCATCACATCGAAAGGTTCCACGCGTCGAAGTGCCGCCCTGGGATCCGCGGACCGTTCCAAAGTCTCCTGTTCCAAAGGGGGCGTTCCCTGGACCACCGCGTAACCGGCCGTGCCGAACGGGGTCCCGGTCAAAACAATGTTTCGCGCCACCCACGGCCCCATCACGATCACGAAGCAAATAATCGCCGCCGCGCAGCATGATCCCCTGGGTTTGCGCCCGCCCATCGCCAAAAACAAAATCACCGGCACGATCATCCACGCAAAGGAATACCGGCTCAACCCACCAAGTCCCACGAGCACCCCGGCCAGCGCGCTCCAGCCGATCGGCGCCTTCTCCATCCGCTCCGCGATTCTGACAAGGCACATCACCACCGCCAGAAAAACCACCATCACCCACAGGGTTGACAAGCCCGAGACGCTGAATCTCCAATAAAGATTCGTCGCGCCAAAGAGAATGGCCGAAAGCCAAGCCACGCGGGAATCAAACAGCCGGCGCGCCAATCTAAAGAGCAGCACCACCGCCACAAAAAAAAGCGCCTGGTTGAACAACGCAATCCATCGCTCCGGCTCATACATCCAATTCTGCGTAGCCTTGAAGTGCATCGGCAAAACTTTCATCAGCCCCGCGAGCAAAAAAGGATATACAGGTGGATTGGTTATGTCCGGCACCGCTTCGGTTTTTCCCTTCAATAAATAGACAGCCAGCGGCCGGATGGAATGCGTGGTAAAACCGTCCCCCTGCGAAATGTTGTGCGCCAATTGCGCCGTTTCCATCGCTTCCTCGCTGGAGAAACTTTGGTAGGCGAAAAGATTATAAAGCCCCGCCACGGCAATGAATCCAAGGATTGCCGCCACGACTTTTAAGACGCGCGCCCCCGCTCCCTCTTCCCAGTGGTGAATCCACTGTTGGAGAGGCACTTAGAGGTCCTCCAAATGGTAGAGGTGCAATTTCCGGTGCAGCGTTCGCCGGCTCATTCCCAGCTTGCGCGCGGCCGCGGTGCGATTCGCCCCGCAATCCTTCAGTGCCCTCGCAATCAATTGTTTTTCCGCCTCCACCACCGTCAAATCCGGCTGCGCAAGCAAACGCGCAGGGCTGACAGGCCCCGCCAAGGATGTCCTCACCGCCGCCGGCAAATCCCGCAGCCCAATCTTCTCGCCCCGCCCCAGCACGACGGCGCTTTCGATCGCGGTGCGCAATTCACGCACATTGCCCGGCCACGAGTAGTTCATAAGCGCTTCGAGCGCATCGGGTGTCAAGTCGTTCACATTTTTATTGTTTTCCGCCGCGAATTCTTTGAGAAACTTCGTCGCCAGCAGCGGAATGTCCACCGCCCGTTCGCGCAATGGCGGCAACGTCACCTGCACGACTGCCAGCCGGAAGAAAAGGTCCTCCCGGAATTTCCCCGCCTTCACTTCCTCGTCCAGGTTCCTGTTCGTCGCCGTGATCAGCCGTACGTCCGCCGTCAATGTCTTGTTCGAGCCAACCCTTTCGAACGTCCGTTCGCCCAGGAATCGCAGCAGTTTGACCTGCACCGCCGGGTCGATCTCCCCGATTTCGTCCAAAAACAGCGTTCCGCCCTGCGCCTGCTCGAAGCGTCCTATCCGCCTTTCGTGCGCGCCCGTAAACGCCCCCTTTTCGTGTCCAAACAATTCGCTCTCCAGCAATGTCGCCGAAAGCGCCGCGCAATGCACCGCCACCATGGGGGCGGCCGCCCTCGGGCTGAGCTGATGAATGGCCTTGGCGATCATCTCCTTTCCCGTCCCGCTTTCTCCCAGCAGCAAAACCGTTGCCCGCGTCGGCGCCACTTGCTGCACCACGTCGAACACTTCCTTCATGGCCGGCGATTCGCCAACAATGTTGTCCAACCGGAATTTTGACTGCAACTGCTCCCGCAGCTCCACATTTTCCACCTCCAGGTGCTGATGCCTCAAGGCGCGCGCGATCCGCATCTCCAATTCGTCGATTTGCAGCCGCCCCTTGGCAATGTAATCGTCCGCGCCGCGTTTCATCGCATCCACCGCCAATTCCTCCGACCCATACGCCGTCATCAATATGCAGATGGGTGGCTTCGCCAGCGATTTCGCGCGCGCGATCAATTTCATCCCATCTTCCTGCGGCAGACGGAAATCCGTCAATAACACCGCAAAATGTTGCTCTTCCAACAGGCCCATCGCAGCCCGCGCGTCCTCCGCAACCCACACGTCATAATGGTCTTCGAGCGCCGCCCGCAATCCGTCGCGCGTCGGCTTTTCGTCATCGACAATCAGGAGCATCGGTTTCATCCCTTCGTGGCCTCCAGCAGCTTCGGCCGCCGCTCGTGCGATGGCAGGTGAATGCGAAAAGTCGTCCCCTGCCCCACATGACTTTCCAATTCAATGCGCCCCCCGTGCCGGCTCACAATCCGCTGCACAATCATCAATCCCAATCCCGTCCCTTTTTTCTTCGTCGTATAAAACGGCTCGAAAATATGGTTGATTTCGTCCTGCGCGATCCCCCCGCCGGTATCGCCCACGCTGATCCAAACCGTATCGCCCACGCTGCCCGATTGCACCGTCAGCGTCCCCCCGCGCGTCATCGCCTGCATGGCATTCTTGATAAGGTTGACCAGCACCTGTTTGATTTGGCTCTGGTCCATCGGCGAGAGCGGCAGGCGCCGCGCCAGCTTTTCTTTCACGGTCAACCCCCGGTTTTCCATTTCCGGCCGCAACAGTTCCAACGTCTCCCGCGCCACGTCATTAAGCGACCCGGCCGCCAATTGCGGCGCGGACGGCCGGATCGCCTGCAAATATTGCGTCACAATGTAATCCAGCCGCGTGATCTCCCCCTTCGCAACGTCCAGGTAATGGTCCAGCTTCTCCGCGATCCCCCCTGTTTCCGCATTCGGCGGAGACTGCGCCCCCGCGAAGTCGCGCAATTTCTTCACCTGCCGTGTCAACAATTGCAAGTGAATATGCAGCGCATTCAGCGGATTGCCGATTTCGTGCGCCACGCTCCCTGCCAGCAACGTAAGCGAATGAATCCGTTCACTTTCAATCGCTTCAAACGCCTGTTGGCGCGCTTCCGTGGCATCGTGCAAAATCAGGGCCATGCCCGAACTGCCTTTGGCATCGCCATCCAGCGGCGCCGCATAAACCCGCAAAAACCGCGGACGCGGATACGTCATCTCAAACTCATGATGCATCGGCCCCCGCTGCCCCTTGGGGCCAGGCGCTGAGAGGGTCTCCCACTTCAATTCCGGCAAAAAATCTGAAATGGACCTCCCTTCAACCTGGTCCGCGCTCCAATTGAGCAACCGGGTCACCGCCTGATTAAAATAAATGATTCGCCCATTTTCATCCACGACCAGCACCCCGTCCTCGATTGCATTGAACAGCGTTTCCAAAAAACTCCGTTCCCGCGCCAGCCGCGTGACAACCGTTTGCAGCCCCTCCGCATCAAGGCGCCCGATCCGCGTCAGCACGCGGTCAAGAAAACTGGACTTCGCTTGAGCCATTTTGACACACCAGTAAAACAACCTCGCCAGCCGCGCAACCCTTAACTATCACTCAAGCGCCAAAAAGCCGTGCGGCAACAGTCGGTGTCACATCTTAACTTTTAACAATTCGCGTTGAGGTCAGGCCAAGGGGTCAGACCGGGTTATTGCACAGATTGGTGCTTGCCATTGCTGATGTTTGACGGATTATTTGTGCTGTGCCACGACCTTTGCGCATCGAAGATGGCCCCTAGCGGCGAACGTCCGGAGGATTAATGGGAAGATCAATGAGTGAAGCGCCCAAATCCAATGCGTTGGCACCTGCGAGCGGGCCAGAAGGTAAGATCGAGGAGGACGCGACGGCCAATGTTGATTCGATGCTGCAATCGATCCTCGGCGGGTGGGCCAAATCTTTCGGCATGGCCGCTGTCGTTCTGCGAGGGAACTGCATCGTTGGCCGGGGCGTCGCGGGAGTCCGAAGGAAAGGCGCGGCGGATCGCGTCACACTCGACGACCGGTTTCACCTCGGCTCCTGCGGCAAGGCCATGACCGCGACACTCGTCGCGATGCTCGTCGAGGACGGCAGGCTGAGTTGGACCGACACGCTGGGCGGAATTTTTGCCGGCACAATCAAAAATATTCACCCCGCTTGGGAAAAGGTCACGTTGCCGAAGCTCCTTGCCCACTGCGCGGGCATGCGTCTCGTCGCCAGCCGAGCCTTGCGATCGCGTCTGGGTTCCCCGGAAAACTTGCCCAATCAACGTCTGGAAATTGCGAGATATACTCTCGCGCGCGCCCCAGATAGCGCTCCGCGCGCCAAATTCACCTGGCTCCGGTATTCCAATATCGGCTACACCATCGCCGGAGCGGTGCTTGAACACATCACCGGACACTCGTGGGAAGACCTCATGCGCGACCGGCTGTTCCTGCCTCTTGGCATCGCCACTGGAGGGTTCGGGCCGCCGGGGGCCGCCCGCAAGACGGATCAACCCTGGGGCCACACCTGGATCACGGGCAAACCGCTGGCCCCGGAAAACCCCGACGCCGAACTGCCGTTGTTCTATGGCCCCGCCGGTCTGGTCCACATGGCAGTAGGGGATTGGGCAAAATTTGTCGCGCTTCATTTGCGTGGAGATCCAGCCAATCCGCATCGCCAGTCCGCATTGCTCGATCCGGCTACGTTCGCGGAACTGCACACCAACGCAACCGCCGGAACTTACTCGGCGGGATGGTTGATCACCAGAGCCGATTGGGCCAAAGGGGCACGACCGAGTGATATAGGTCGCTGTCTCTGGCACGGCGGGAGCAATGGCAAGTGGGCGTGCGCCGTCACCATCGCGCCCGAGATTGACTTCGCTGTCCTCGTCGCCGGCAACCGCGGACCTGATATTCCTGTGTGG
>DATAXU010000077.1:0-2033 GCA_036272955.1 Verrucomicrobiia bacterium | reverse complement strand
AGCCGCCTCGGTTTCGGCACCGGCAGCGATAGCGGGCACACCCAACGCGCCCTCGGCAAGGATGATTTTATCAGCCTCATTCATTACGCCTACGATCAAGGCATCACCTACTTTGATTGCGCCCAGGCTTACGCCACGTTTGATTGGATGGCCGATGCCATCAAGGGGCTTCCCCGCGAAAAACTTTTCATCCAGTCCAAAATCGATCATCGCCCGGAAGACATCCTTGGCCTTATCGACCATCACAGAAAAGTATTTGACACGGATTATGTGGACAGCATGCTCGTCCACTGCATGACCCAAAAAAATTGGCCCGAAACCTGGAAGCGCATCCGCGACGGTTACGATCAGGCCCAGGATAAAAAGTGGATTCGGGTCAAAGGCGTTTCCTGCCATAGTTTGCCCGCCTTGCGCGACGCCGTCGAATCGGATTGGCCGCAAGTCCATTTGGTCCGCGTCAATCCCCAGGGCGCTTTCATGGATGGCCCGGAGCAGAACTATAATATGGTGAACAACGAAGTCGCCCCGGTCCTCGAGCAATTGAAAATCATGCACGCCAAGGGACGCGGCGTCATCGGCATGAAAATGGTCGGCAACGGCACTTTTGTGAATGCCGAAGACCGCCAGAAAGCAATGCGTTTCGCGATGTCCCGGCCCGAAGTCAATGCAGTGGTCGTCGGTTTCAAAAACCGCGCCGAGGTGAACGAGGCAATCAGCCGCGTCAACACCGCTCTTGCCGATCTTCAATAATTCAATTTTCCCGGCATGGCATCGACAGTCAACGTCGCGGTCCATCCCAACCAATTTCCTGACGCTTTCCAGCGCGAATTGATCGCCGGTTTGCGCCAGCGCAGCGTCCCCCCAAAGTTCCATTACCTATCTTACCTCCAGTCCCAAAAATGGCTCGTCCTCCACAACGCCTGGTCGCCCTCGCGCAACGATGCCGATTGCGCCGAAGCCTACGAAAAGGCCTTTGAGTCCGCCACCAACCTTCTCCTTCCCCGCCGCTTGCAGGTGATTGGCCTGGGCTGCGGCAGCGGGCAAAAGGAAGCGCGCCTGCTCACGTTGCTGGCCCAGAATGGAAAGGGGCTTTCCTACAACCCGTGCGATGTCAGTTTGCCTCTCTTGCTCTCAGCATCCGAGGAAGCCAAGCGCGCCGTCCCGAACATGCCCTACACTCCCTTGATGTGCGACATGGCTGTTGCGGAGGATTTGCCCACCGTCTTCTATGACCTACAGGACAAACCGGGACGCCTCATCACTTTCTTCGGGATGATCCCCAATTTCGAGCCGGAGAAGATCATGCCGAAGCTCGCCGCCCTGGTTCGTCCCGGCGATCTTCTTCTTTTCAGCGCCAACCTCGCCCCCGGCCCCGATTACGGCGCCGGCGTCCGCCAGGTTTTGCCCGGCTACGACAACCCCGAAACGCGCGATTGGCTGCTGACTTTTCTTTTTGACATCGGCCTCGAACCTTCGGACGGCGGGTTGAAATTCTCCATCGAAGACGTCCGGGACTTCAAACGGATCACCGCCGATTTTCATTTTGCGCAGGACCGCGCGCTGACCGTTTACGGCGAGCGAATTGAGTTTCACAGCGGCGAATCCCTGCGTCTCTTTTTCTCCTACCGTTACACGTCGGAAACAATCGGCCTGCTCTTGACCTCGCATGGTCTCGAAGTCGCGGGTCAGTGGATCAGCAAGTCCGGCGAGGAGGGCGTCTTTCTCTGCCGTCTCCGTCAAAACAGTTGAAGAGTTTCCAATACGGGGCGGACTCGCGCCACCTCGTGCGTGCGGAAAAGGTCCGTCCGTCCCAGCGCCGCCAGCGTCGCGAAGAACGGCTCCGCGCACCGCACTTCCTCTCCAAAATATTCGAACGCGTGAGGCAGCGCCTGGCAGACCGGAAAGCCAATCGTCCGCAAACGGAAGCTGTTCAGGAATGTCGTCATCTGGTGCCGGATGCGCGTCGCGCTGTCCCGCAAGTTGCGGTAATAGAAGCCCAGCCCCGGATCGATGAGAAGTTTCTCCACTCCCGC
>DATAXU010000076.1:0-9927 GCA_036272955.1 Verrucomicrobiia bacterium | reverse complement strand
ATCGCCTTCGATCGCATGGAGGAAGGCCAGCACAAACTCGTCCTGAATTTCGTCGATGAGGACGGTCAGCCCATCATGCCCAGCATGGATGTCCCCGTCGAAGTCGTCTTTCCGTCGGACGCCACGTTCATCTCCCGCAATTTCATCGTCAACATTCAACAGTTGAAGCTCGACAAAATCGGCCTTTATTCCGTCGATTTGTCGATGGATGGCCGCCCGCTGTCGAGCATTCCGCTCGCGGTCAAGCGCATCGAGCAGAAACCGGCCGAATAAAAAATATGTTCGCGGATTTCCCAGAACAAACCCGGGTCGCCCAATTGCTCCAGCGCAGTCTGGAACGCGACCGCCTCGCCCATGCCTACCTTTTTACCGGCAACGCCCTCGGCGAATTGGAAGGGATGGCCCGCACCCTGGCAAAAACGCTCAATTGCCAAAACCCGCCACGCCGCGCCCCCAGCGGCCTGGCGCTGGATTCCTGCGACAAGTGCGATAGTTGCCGCCGCATCGACGCCGCCAATCATCCCGATGTCCTTTGGATCCGCCCGGAATCAAAGTCCCGCATCGTCACCATCGACCAAATGCGCGAGTTGATGCAAACGATGAACCTCAAGCCGACCGTCGCCGATTTCAAAGTTGGCGTAATCGTCGCCGCCGACCGCCTGAACGTCGCCGCGGCCAACGCATTTTTGAAAACGCTCGAAGAACCGCCCCCCAAGTCCATCCTGATTTTGCTCACAACCGAACCGCAGCGGATCCTGGAAACCATTTTGTCGCGTTGCCTGCGCCTCTGTTTCGTGGGCGAGGGCGTCCACTTTGAGCCGGGGCAGGTGGAGTGGTTGGCTGATTTCGGCAACACAGCCGCCGCCGGCGCGGGCGGATTGCTGGGCCGCTACCGTCTGCTCGGAGTGATTATGAAAAAGCTCGGCGGGCAAAAAGAGCAAATTGAAAAAACCCTCAGCGCGCTCTCTCCTTTGGAGAAATACGAGGACATCAACGCCAAAATGCGCGAAAAACTGGAAGACGAACTCTCCGCGGCCATCGAGGCCGAATACCGCCGGCAACGAACCGATTTGATCGGCGTCCTCCAATGGTGGCTTCGCGACGCCTGGCTGCAAACGTTGACTTCCGGCGCCGATTTGCTGACCTTTCCCAATCTGGCCGCATCAACCCGCGCTGTTGCCGCCAGGATTTCCGCGCCCGATGCGCTTTCAAATCTGGAGATCATCGACCGTTTGCAACGTCAGCTCCATACCAACGTCCAGGAAGCCCTTGCATTAGAGGTGGGCCTCCTGAAACTGAAGCTGTAGGCGCTTGCCCGCATGGCCTCCAAACAACAAATCCCCCCCCCTCGTCCATCGACGCCAATGCCATTGGCCTTCCCGGTGGCAGCCGGCCTGTTTTTCTTCGTGGCCATCATCAAATTCGGCAACGCCGTCATCCTCGACTACCTTCTGCAACCCCCGGCCAACGCCAGTGAGTTCTTTTACGAGTCATGGCCCGCGAAATGGGGCTTCTGGCTTTCGATTCCCCTGATCGCGGTGGGCTTGTGGTCCACTCCCTGGAACCGCCTGAAGTTCCGCTGGATTTGCGTGCTTCCGGCCCTCTGGCTCGGCTGGGAGATGATCGCCGCGACCAGATCCATAAGCCCAATGCTGACTTCCCAGACGCTCAAACATTTTACCGTCTGCGTCGCGCTCTTCTATTTGGGCTATTTTGCCCTCCAAGGATCAAAACCTCCGGTGTCAGTCCTCACTATTTGCACTTTTTGGCCGATCTGGACCGGGATCGGCTTGGCGCTCTGCTGGGTCATTCGCGCGGGATTTGAGCAACATTTCGGCGGGTTGGCCGCCACGCGAGCAATGCTGCAATCTCACGAAGGCGCGACGCAACTTTCTGCGGCAACGCTCAACAACCCCGATTTCGCCAAACGTATGGCCAGCGACCGAATCTTTTCCACCTTCATGTACCCCAACACATTGGCCGGCGGCCTCGTCCTCCTCCTACCCGTAACCGTCGTATTTATGTGGAAGCTCATCCCCAAAGTCCGCCTTCCCACCCGCATCGTAATGATCGGTATCTTTGCCGGCGCCGGCCTCGCTTGCCTCTACTGGTCTGGTTCCAAAGCTGGCTGGCTCGTGGCACTGGCGGTCGGATTGATCGCCCTGGCCCACTCCGCGCTGCCTTTCGCATGGAAGCGGGGGCTGATCTGCGGCTTGCTCGTATTAGGGGTCGCCGGCTTCGCGATTAAGTATGCCGCATTCTTCCACAAGGATCGAAACAGCGTCGGAGCGCGCTTTGCCTATTGGCGGGTCGCCCTGATGGTCGTCAAAAGCCATCCAATAGTGGGAACCGGCCCCGGAACCTTCCAAATCCCATACCGCGAACTCAAGCGCCCGGACGACGAGGCAACCAAGATTTGCCATAACGATTACCTGGAACAGGGCTGCGATTCCGGCATTCCCGGCTTCATTTGTTACACGCTGATGATGGCCTTGATTCTGGCGGCGGTATATCGATACAGTATCGTCGGCAAGCCGAGGGATTGGATGATTCTGGCGGTGTGGCTGGGTGTCGTCGGCCTCTGTTTGCACAGCACGGTCGAGTTCCATTTATACATTCCGGCGCTTGCGTGGACCCAATTTTTCCTTCTAGGATGCCTCGCCAGCCCTAGTAATTAACGTTAAAGTGCATTAAAAACCTCCCCTTTCGCGGATTTTTCTCGAATTTACGCGATTTTTTCAGCTTGACGACATCGGGATGCATTTTGTAATGTCGCCGGGTCATTAAAAAACGTGATAAAAGCAGAGTCTTTTCGACTACTGCTTTTTTGCGTCAAAGAGCATGTGTAATAACATCGAAGGTTTAGCTATCTCTCCTCGGGAGGCCCTTTGGACCTGAAGGATATTAAGGCGATAATCGACCTGATGCGGAAGAATTCCCTGTCAGAGTTCGAGCTGGAACGCGAGGATTTCAAGATCAAGCTCAAGCGGGGGCCGACCGGCCAAACGGTCGTCGAAGAATCCCCCGCCGCCGCTCCTTATGCGATCCCCCCACCCGTGGGGACCCAGAGCGTCCCGGCCGGGTCGGTGCCCCCGACAATTACCGCTCCTCCGCCCTCCAGCCTGTTGGAGATCAAATCTCCCATGATCGGCACTTTTTACCGTGCTCCATCCCCGGAATCGCCGGACTACGTCGAGATCGGCACCGAAGTCACGCCCGAAACCGTCGTCTGCCTCATCGAAGCCATGAAGGTCATGAACGAAATCAAGGCCGAGGTGAAAGGCGTTGTGACCCATATTCTTGTCGAAAACGCCAAGCCCGTCGAGTTTGGCCAGCCCTTGTTTAGAATCCGTCCCTCCTAAGGGTGGGCCGGACGGAATTGAAGCCAGCATGTTTGAGAGAATTCTCGTTGCCAATCGCGGCGAAATCGCCGTCCGCATTATCCGGGCCTGCAAGGAAATGAACATCCGGACCGTCGCCGTCTATTCCGAGGCCGACGCCAATTCCATGCACGTCCAGATGGCCGACGAAGCCATTTGCATCGGCAAACCGCCCAGCAACGAAAGTTACCTCCGCATCGACCGCATTATCAGCGCCGCCGAAATCGCCGATGTCGATGCCATCCACCCCGGCTACGGTTTTCTTTCGGAGAACGCCCATTTCGCCGACGTCTGCGAAAGTTGCAATATTCGGTTCATCGGGCCGAGTTCCCGCGCGATGAACGCACTCGAAGACAAAGCCACCAGCCGTCTCCTTGCAAAAAAAGCCGGCGTCCCGACTCCGCCCGGCTCCGACGGCCCCGTAGAAAACGAGCAGGAGGCCCTCACCGTCGCCAAGCGCATAGGCTATCCCGTCATGATCAAAGCCATCGCAGGCGGTGGCGGACGCGGGATGCGCGCCGCTCACAACGATGTGTCGCTCGTCAAAGGCTATCACACCGCGCGAAGCGAAGCGGAGAAGGCTTTCGGAAATTCCGGCGTTTACATCGAAAGATACATCGAAAACTGCCATCACATCGAGTTTCAGATTCTCGGCGACAGCCGCGGCAACATCATTCACCTCGGCGAACGCGATTGTTCCATCCAACGACGCAACCAGAAATTGGTCGAGGAGACGCCTTCCCCGTTGATCGAGGGCAAATTCAAAGACCTCCGCAAAAAAATGGGCAAGGCAGCCGTGCGCATCGCCGAAGTCGCCCATTACACCAACGCCGGCACCGTGGAGTTTCTGGTCGATGATCGCGGTCACTTCTACTTCCTGGAAGTCAACAAGCGGATCCAGGTCGAACATCCCATCACGGAGGAAGTCACCGGGTTGGACATCGTCAAACTTCAGATCGCCATCGCCATGGGCGAACCCCTCCGCCTTTCCCAAAGCGATATCCACCTCCGCCATCATGCCATCGAATGCCGCATCAATGCCGAGGACCCTTTCGACGATTTCCGCCCGTGCCCCGGCCGCATCGAAATGTATTATGCCCCCGGCGGACGCGGAACCCGCGTGGACAGCCACGTTTACGCCGGTTACACCATCCCGCCAAATTACGACTCCATGATCGGCAAGTTGATCACCGTCGGAAAAGATCGCCGCGAAGCGATGGATAAGATGAGCCGCTCCCTGGGCGAATACATGATCACGGGTATCAAGACGACGATCGCCTTTCAGCAAGCCGTGCTGCAGGACCCCAATTTCCGAAGAGGCGTCTATTCCACCAATTTCCTGGAGCAACTCCTTGGCAGCGCGCGCCGCGAGTTGATCGAGTAATGAAGCCGCTTGCCCAGTGCCGCCTCTACACATTCATTGACACGGAATTCCTGCACGGACGCGACCCCGTCTCAGTCGCCCGGGAATTGTGCGCCGGCGGTTCCGACCTGATCCAACTGCGCGCCAAAAAATCCACCCCCCAGGAAATCCTGCGAATGGCCGCTGAAATCCTGCCCGTCATTCGCCACGCCGGAGTTGGACTGGTAATCAACGACCACCCCGATATCGTTGCCCAAATCCGCGCCGACTACTGCCACCTCGGCCAGGAGGATTTCGCCGCCGGGACGCCTCCCACGACGCCCTTCGGTTTAAGCACCCATTCCCTGAGCCAGGCATTGCTCGCGCGCAAAGCACAACCCGCCTACATCGCCGTCGGCCCCGTTTACGCCACGCCCACAAAACCCACCGCCCGCCCCGTCACGCTGGATTACGTCCGATGGGCAGCCGCCAACGTAAAAATCCCCTGGTTCGCCATCGGCGGAATCAACCTAAACAATTTGGACGAGGTTATATCAGCAGGAGCCGAACGCATCTGCGCCGTCTCCGCGATTCTCAACGCCCCCGATATTGCCGAAGCGTGCCGCCAATTCAGAAAGCGGCTCCCATGAACGACCAGTGGCCCATCGATCCCCGCATCACCTTCCTCAACCACGGCTCCTTCGGAAGCTGTCCCTGTGCCGTCCTCGCGTTCCAGCAGAATTTACGCGACCGCCTCGAACGCCAGCCCGTCCAATTCCTCGTTCGAGACCTCGAACCCATGCTCGACGAAGCCCGCCGGACCCTCGCCGAATTCGTCGGCGCCAACCCCGACAACCTCGTCTTCGTCCCAAACGCCACGACCGGCGTCAACGCCATTTTACGCTCCCTCACTTTCCAGCCAGGCGACGAACTGCTGGTCACAGACCACGAATACAACGCCTGCCGCAACGCTATCGAATTCGTCGCCGCGCGCACCGGCGCCAAAGTAATCGTCGCCGCCCTCCCATTTCCCGTTGGATCTTCCGCCCAACTTTTGGAAGCGATCACCAGCCGCATCACATCGCGCACCCGCCTCGCGTTGATCGACCATGTGACAAGCCAAACCGCCCTCATCCTGCCCATCGCCGCAATCGTCCGCGAACTCGCCGCGCGCGGCGTGGACACCCTGGTCGATGGCGCCCACGGCCCCGGCATGGTGCCGCTGCGATTGGAGGAACTCGGCGCCGCCTACTACACCGGCAATTGCCACAAATGGTTGTGCGCCCCGAAAACCGTCGCCCTTCTCCACGTCCGCCCCGACCGCCAGCACCTGATCCACCCGCTCTCCATCAGTCACGGTCTAAATTCCCCCCGAAAAGACCGATCCCGATACATCATCGAATTCGGCTGGGTTGGCACCTACGATCCCACCGCTTACCTCAGCGTCCCCGAGTCGCTACGTTACCTCGGAAATTTGCTCTCCGGTGGATGGCCCGAAATTCAATCCAAAAATCGCGCTTTAGCACTGGCCGCCCGCAAAATCCTCTGTCAAACCCTGCAAATCCCCGCGCCATGCCCCGACGAATTGATCGGCGCAATGGCATCCATCCCGATACCCGACGCCCGCGAAAACGAAAAGCCCACCCCGCCACATTATATTGACACCCTGCAAGACCAGTTACTCCTGCGTCACGCAATCGAAGTCCCCGTAATTTCGTGGCCAAAATTTCCCAAGCGCCTCCTCCGCATCTCCGCGCAATTGTACAATGAAAGGGGGGATTACGAAAAGTTAGCCCAAGCATTGCGAGATTGCCGGGCTTGACCAAAGCCCTCCCCTGACCGATACTGCGTTGCCGACAGAAGTTATGGGGGGCGTACTGGTTTCGACCTGCGGGATACGCCAGAGGCGGCATGCCGAGGATGGTACGTTGGCCTCGTAAAAAAACGGACCAAAAATTAAAAGCTAACGAACAATTAGCCCTCGCGGCCTAAGGCCGTGACGTTCGCCCTTGGACACCTGCTAAGGGGGATGAACGCTACAGCAGGGTAGGTGAAAGTTGGAGTCTGCGCAATTTTCGCCGAAAAAACTTCATGCAGGCTGGGCTGTTGGATTCGAGTCAGAGCGGTATCCAGCGGTTGAGACTCTCTTCTGACTAAGCATGTAGTCGCGGCTGGAATATTTGGCAGGCACGCGGGTTCAACTCCCGCCGCCTCCACCATCTTTTATTGGGTTTTTGACGATTTGTCATTGTTTTCCCCACATTTTCCACACATACTGTGGGGAATGAAGATATTGACGAATTTTCCGAAGGAACCGCCCGATTCTTTCCCTGTGAAGGCCGCACGCGGCACCTCCGTTGTGACCATCTATCACAAGGAGAGAACCAAGGGGACCGTGCTGTATCACGAATTTTCCATTCCATACGCCCAAGCGGGCAAGCGCCGATTCCACTCGTTCCCCTCGTATGACAAGGTCCGCGAGAAGGGGAACGCAATGCTCGATTCTGGAGTCACAGGCGATACAACCGCCGTTACCCTCAAGGAGGAGGATAAAATGATCTACAACCGCGCCCAGGGCTTTCTGCGCCCGGTCGGCGTGGCGCTCGACCGCGCCGCTGAGGACTATGCGTTCTATTGGCAAAGGATGGGTGGCAACCACTTCAAGGAGGCCGTCGAACAGTTCATCGTCAGGCGCGATACTATTAAGTCGATCACACTCCCGGCCCTTGTGACGCAGTTCATCGAACAGAAAACATCCAGCACTAAGCGCAGCCGTCCGGCCAGTCCTGATTACGTCAAAGACTTGCAGGCGCGTCTTGGTCGATTCTCCGACACTTATGCCGGTCCGGTCGCAAACCTCACGCCTGATACCGTTCTGGTGTTCCTGGACGGCCTTAAAATGAGCGCCCGCACCCGCTTCAACTACGCTCGTCTCTTGCGCACTCTATTCCGGTTCGCTCAGGCAAAGCGGTATTTGGCAAAGGACGTGGACCTTATGGAAGGCATTGACATCAGCTTTGAAGACGACGGGGAAATTGAGATTTTCAGCACGGCGGAACTGCAACGCATTCTTTCCGGCGCCCGCCATGAGCTTGTGCCGTTTCTTGCCATTGGTGCATTTGCCGGTCTGCGACATGCCGAAATTACCCGACTCGACTGGCAGGAAGTTGACCTTGAGCGGGGATTTATTGAGGTCAAAGCCGCAAAGGCCAAGACACGTTCGCGACGGCTTGTCCCGATCTCCGCTAACCTACGCGCATGGCTGACACCGTATGCCAATAAGAAGAGTGGAAACGTGGCACACTACAAGAACTGCTCAAAGCAATTAATGTGGCTGGTAAAAGGCGTCAACGAAGCGAGTGAAGGAACTGATGCACCGAAATTGGAATGGAAACACAACGCGATGCGCCATTCGTTCATCAGCTATCGGCTCGCACAAATTCAGCACGCCGATCAAGTTGCACTCGAAGCGGGTAACTCTCCGCAGATGATCTTCGGTCACTACCGCGAGCTTGTGCGCCCGGAGGATGCCAAGGCGTGGTTTTCGATCATGCCCGCGCCATCCGCGCAAACGTAGGATTGACGCCGCGCCTCCGCTCCGGTTACACTGAGGACAACCCCAGTTGCCATAAATGCGTTTATGGCTTCTGCACCCGTGTTGCAGTGCATTACAATTCACCACAAAGTACTACCAAACTTCTCTTCTATGCGGACCTTGGCCCGGTAGAATGTTCACCGTCGCCAATGTTGGCGAACCGGAGCGAAACCGGCTTTAACAAATGCACAGGTATCAATCAAATTTGCCGCGCACGCGGTTGGCAAGCGCCATCTGTGGGCGCATTTCGATTGTCAATTCGTGCGCGGCCTTCCAAATAACATGAACCGACCTTTATTTGTCACACAGGAAAACGAGTGCCTATTGCAAACGCAGTCAGACCCGGAAGGGTTTATCAACGAGTGCTTGCGCCGTCTCCTATTGCCATTGCACCGCCTTAGTAAAGAACAAAGGGCCGCGAAATTCGTCACATTTCGACGCTCACGTTTAGCCATCGTGTCCCTCTTCGGCGATTTTTGGGGCTGTCGATTTTCACCAGATGCAGTCATAACAAAATTCACCGTCTTGCATTCGTTCTGGACGAACCGGCAAGCGTGGAGGCGCTTCGATATTGAGCGAGAGGAGTTCATTTAACCTGAGACGCTACTACCCCGGCTGGCAAGAGTCGGGGCCTTCTCCTCTGGCACCCCAAGGCTGCATGTCGTCTGGCTGGGCAGCGCCGAACTCCTCAAGCGGGACCCGGATGAACCAATAGGCAAAGCCGAGGGTTTCAAACATTTCCTCCGAGGGCGTTTCAATTGCCGTCCTAGGCTTGCTCCACGGGACCGCGCCGCCGCACTCGCCCACAACTTCAAACGGTAGTTGAGCAACAATGGCCTTTGCTCTTTCCTCCGCCTCAAAATCGTGCCGCGCTGTCAACACAATTCCAAGGAAACCCCAAATAAATCCGTAATACGACGGATGCTCCGCGACGGGACGCACCTTAAAGCTCACCTGGAATTTCTTTGTGACAGGTTCCATTACCCCTCTTTCGCTCTCAATTTCAAATAGGCGGTCGCAACCACAACCCCACCGGCTGAGTTTGGAAGCCCCGATTTGATAATGGCCCTCGTCACGGACGCGCACGAATTCCAGTCGATAGTCATTCTTGCGAGCGCCATTGGCCTTAAGATGTTCTGGCGTTTGAGTTTGGCGCTCTCCGCCTTCTGCAAAAGGCCGCGCTTTCCAAACTTATTTTCCAGTGCGATAAAACCGCGCCCAATCTCTTGGCACCGTTCAACCATTGCACGCCAGGCAGCGAATCCGGCGTCGAGAAGACTGCCAGGCATCTTGTCTATGGACACCTTCTCTGCCTCAAGTCGTTTAACCGCTTCTAACACTTCCGATTCCGTCATTGTATCCTCCTTTGATTTCGTTGTTACGCTTGTCTTGGAACGATCACATGTGCCCGCTTCTGAACCAGCCCCATCAGGGTATGTTGCACATTTCGGTCGCCCTTCATGGCCGCGTTAACCCGACTTTCGCAACTCGACCAGAAAAACGGCTATTTTAGATGAGTTGGGATGCGTAAACAGTTGAAAGCCAACCGCCCGGTTTGCGCAAAGTCGTTTGGTGCAGACCTAGGCCCTTCCACCGGGCTGATTGTCTAT
>DATAXU010000075.1:0-6156 GCA_036272955.1 Verrucomicrobiia bacterium | reverse complement strand
CTGGCGGCATTTGAGGTGGATGACCTCAATGCCGAAATGGCGCGCCTCAAATCGCGCGGTGTCACCGTGGCAATGGACGTGATGGAATCTCCCGTCTGCCATTTCGCGATGATCTGTGACCCCGATGGAAATAAAATCATGCTGCACAAACGCAAGCACTGATCGCGCTCGGCGCGCCCATTCGTTATTCGGCGGTTTTCGGTTGTTTTGATTCCTGGTTTTCGCCACAGTTGGCCTCTTTATGCAACAGGTCAACATCGGGATGATCGGCGGCGGCACGGTCGGAAGCGGGGTGTACCATCACCTTCGGACGAACGGGCCGCTCCTCGAATCGCGCCTGGGTCTCAAAGTTAATTTGAGTCGCGTCGCCGTCAAAGCCTTTGACGAACCGCGCCCCTATCCCATCCCCCAGGCGTTGATGACGACGGATTGGGCGGAAGTGGTCAACGATCCGAAAATCGACGTCGTTATCGAATTGGTCGGCGGCACCAACGTCGCAAAAGCCATGACCTTGGCGGCGCTCAAGCTGGGCAAGCCGGTCATCACCGCCAACAAGGCGCTCATCTCCGCGCACGGTGAAGAACTTTTCGCGGCGGCCAAAAAATACGAGACGAATCTGTATTACGAGGCGAGCGTTGCCGGCGGAATCCCGATCATCAAATCGTTGCGCGAAGGTTTCGTGGGCAATCGCATCACGCACATTTACGGAATCGTCAACGGCACTTGCAATTATATTTTGACACGGATGTCGCTCGAAAAAACAGACTTCATGCCCACGCTCCAGGACGCGCAGCGCCTCGGTTACGCCGAGGCGGATCCCTCGCTGGACATCGACGGGTTTGATTCGGAGCACAAGATCGGAATTCTCGCTTCGCTCGCACACGGTTTTTGGGTTGCTCCGAGCAAGATCTATGTGGAGGGAATCCGCTCCATCACGCGCGCCGACATCGAATTCGCCGGCAAGCTCGGCTACACCATCAAGCTGCTGGGTGTGGTCAAAGTGGCGCCGGGCGCCGGCGCGAAACGCAAAACGGTGCAGGTTTCCGTCTATCCCGCGCTGGTGCCGAACACTCACGTTTTGGCCAGCGTCAATCACGTTTTCAACGCCGTCTTTGTGCGTGGCGACGTTGTGGGCGACACTCTTTTCTACGGACGCGGCGCGGGCAAAGACGCCACGGCCAGCGCGGTGTTGAGCGACATTGCGGACGCGGCGCTGGATTTGAAACACGGGACCTGTGCGCGGATTCCGCCCTTTGTGCCGCATGACCGCGAGGGAGCAGTGCTGCCAATTGCCGAAGTGGTTTCGCGTTATTATCTTCGGCTCAATGTCGTGGATAAACCCGGAACGCTGGCCAAAGTCGCCTCGATCCTGGCGGCCTCGCACATCGGCATTTCGTCGGTCATCCAGCCCGAGGGGCACGAAGGGGAAAGCGTGCCGTTGATCCTGATGAGCCATGACGCGCCTAATTCGGCGATGGCGAAGGCAATGGCGAAAATCGCAAAATTGCCCGTCGTCAAAGGACCGCCGGTCATGCTGCGAGTCGAAAGTTTTGACCAATGAATTCAATCCTCCCTTCCGAAGGAAATCGCTGGCGCGGCGTGATTCACGCCTATCGCGCGCATCTGCCGGTCTCCGACGCCACCCCGGTTGTTTCGCTCAACGAGGGAAATACGCCGTTGATTCGCGTGGACAATTTCGTGCGGGCCGTTGGCGGCGAATTTGAATTGTGGCTGAAGTACGAAGGGGTAAACCCGACGTGCTCGTTCAAGGACCGCGGAATGACGATGGCCGTCTCCAAGGCCAAAGAGCGCGGTTCCAGCGCCGTTATTTGCGCCAGCACGGGCAACACATCGGCCTCGGCGGCGGCTTATGCGGCGCGCGCCGGAATGAAATGCGTCGTGTTGTTGCCGCGCGGGAAAATTGCCCTCGGCAAATTGGGCCAGGCGTTGATGTACGGCGCCGTAACGATTGCGGTGGAGGGAAATTTTGACGAGGCGCTCCGCATCGTGCGCGAATTGGGCGAATGCGGGAAGGTCGAAGTTGTCAATAGCATTAACCCGGTGCGCATCGAAGGGCAGAAGACCGCGTCCTTTGAGATTTGCGATCAATTGGGGCGCCCCCCGGATTTTCATTTTCTGCCGGTCGGCAATGCCGGCAACATTACCGCCTACTGGAAGGGTTACCGCGAATACCATGCCGCAAAAAAAATCTCCAAACTCCCGCGCATGTTTGGATTCCAGGCGGCCGGCGCCGCGCCGATCGTCCTGGGTCAACAGGTGGCCGATCCGCAAACGATTGCCACCGCCATCCGCATTGGCAATCCCGCGAGCTGGCAGGCCGCCAACGCCGCGCTGAAAGAGTCCAATGGATTTATCGACAAGGTCACCGATGCCGAAATCCTTGCCGCGTACAAATTGATTGCCCGCACCGACGGCATTTTTGTCGAACCGGCTTCGGCGGCGTGCCTGGCGGGTGTGATTGCTTGCGCGAAAGCGGGAAAAATTCCCGAAGGCAGCGTCATCGCGGCGACAATGACCGGGCACGGATTGAAGGACCCGGATACCGCGATCAGCACCGCCGGTTTTGAACCTATTAATGTGGAGCCTCGAAAAGAAGCCGTGATGAAAGTGATCGGACTTTAGGCCTCAGTCGAGGGGCTGGAATTTTGCCTCGATGGCGTCTTCCATACTGGGCTCCTCTGGAGCCTCGGCGGGCCTGCTTGTCGCAAGAGAGGCGACGCGCAGGTCGCCTTGTGCGATTTGTTCCGGAGATAATTCCTTCTTCCATTCCGCCAACATCTCCGGAGCATTGGGGATGGCGCGCCGGGCGGCGAGACTGAGCCAAACGTAGGCTTCGCCAAGATCAATTTCCGTGCCCCTCCCATAATTATAACAGAGCGCCAGTTCAAACTCCGCTTGCGGAAGTCCTTTGCCGGCCGAGGCGCGAAAACATTTGTACGCCTCGACGGGATCGACTCCGATGCCCAAGCCGTCCTGGTAACACTTGCCCAAATTATACTCCGCTTCGCCGAGGCCGGCGGCTGCGGCTTTGCGAAACCACTCGACCGCTTCGACTTCGTTTTTGGGAACGCCCCGGCCGGCTTGCAGACATGACGCGAGGCTGACTTGACCGGCGGCGTCGCCAAGCTCGGCGGCGCGGCGGAACCATTGCGCGGCTTCCTGCTGACTTGCGAAAACGCCGAGTCCTTTTTGCAGACAAAGGCCAAGACTGACCTGCGCGCCGGTGTTGCCTTGTTCCGCGGCGAGCCGGAACCATTCGGCGGCTTCCTCATAATCCTGCGCCAGGCCCTGGCCGTTGGCGTAGCAGACTCCCAGGCTGAATTGCCCGCGCTGATCTCCGAGACGGGCGGCTTCGCCGAACCAATGGGCGGCTTCTGTATAATTTTGCTCGACACCGTCGCCTTCAGAATAGCATGTGGCCAATTCGATTTGCGCCTCGATATTTCCCCTGCGGGCCGCGTTGATCATTTGTCCGTGACGGCCCTTGAGGAGCATGCGGCGCTGGGCGGGCCGTTCCTTTTTGGTGAAGAGATTGCGGAGACCGAACACCATGCTCCAAATCCCCATCCAAAACATTCTCAGAAATTTCACCGTTAGATCCCCATGTTGGCGAGCATGCTGGCGATGCGGTTGACCACCGCCACGAGTTGCGGGTGACTCTCTTCAAATCCGCCCACCGAGGACTCCAGGCCGCCGATGGAATGTTCCATCAATTGCGGGTTGCGACTTTCGCGAGTGGCCTCGCGCGCGGAAACTTCGGCGAAGGACGCGATGCTCTCGGCGTCTTCGTGATGGGTCGTGGAGAGTTGGGCGACTTCGGTTTTGAGCTGGCCGAGCAATTTCAGAAGCTCCGCCCGATGCGTGTCGTTTAAAGCGGGGGCGGATTCAATGCGGGTTTGGATATTTGAGATTGTTTCGTCCAACATGTGATTCCTTTGCCTTAACATAGCGGATAAGGACGGTCTGTAAAAGGTGAAATATTCCGCAAATATTCTCTTGACGATATAGATTACATATGTAATCCTAAGCCATGAAAAAAATTCCGCGTATTTCCGAGTCCGAGTGGGAGGTGATGAAAGTCGTTTGGGACAAGGCTCCTTGTTCGGCGAACCAGATCATTACGGCGCTTCATGAGCAGGATGCGGCTTGGCATCCCAAAACCGTCAAAGCCTTTCTGAACCGGTTGGTTAAGAAAAAGGCGCTGGGGTTCAAGTTGGATGGCCGGGCCTATCTTTATCATCCGCTGGTCCAGCAGGGCGAGTGCGCCGAGGAGGCGAGCGTTTCTTTTCTTGGACGGGTATTTGGGGGTTCGCTAACGCCTATGCTGGCGCATTTTGTCGCGCGTAAAAGGCTGACTGCTGAGGAGATAGAAGAATTGAAGAAGCTGCTGGACAGCCCGGAGTGAGGACGATTATGGACGATTTTATCGGTTCTCGTTTCTGGCCGTGGCTGCTGAAGTCTTCATGGCAGGCGGCTGTGCTGATCGTGCTGGTGCTATTACTCAATTGGGCTTTGGAGCGGCGGATTAGTCCACGCTGGCGTCACGGACTTTGGCTTATTGTGGCGTTGCGGCTGGCGCTGCCCTGGACGATCCCCTCGCCGGTAAGTTTGTTCAATGTGGTCAAGTTTTCCAAGGCCCCCACCACTGGGGGGGATTCAATAGGGCCAGCAAATATTGCCGAGCCGACGGCGACGCAGCCACCCATCACCTTGCCACGGGCGGGCGAAGGCTATTCGTGGTTGCCGCTGGTGTGGGGGGCGGGCGTTTTCGGATTGGGGATTTGGCTGGTGTTTACTCATTGGCGGCTTGTGCGGCGGGTTTCGGCGCGGCGTCCGTTGATTGATGGCGCGGTGATGAATTTGCTGGAGGATTGCAAGGAAACGATGGGGGTGCGCGTGCCGGTGACGCTGGTGGAAACGGAGGCGGTGGATGGACCGTGTTTGTTTGGGTTTTTGCGTCCGCGCCTTTTGCTGCCCTTGGGATTCACACGCCATTTTACCCTGGACGAACTGCGCCATGTATTTCTGCACGAATTGGGGCACGTCAAGCGGCACGACATCCCAATCGGCTGGCTGACGGCGGTGTTGCAGATTCTGCATTGGTTTAATCCGCTGGTCTGGCTGGCGTTCTCCCGGATGCGGGCGGACCGGGAACTGGCTTGCGACGCGCTGGCGTTGTCGTATGCGAAGGAGCCGGACGGCAAGCCGTATGGGCAAACCATCGTGAAATTATTGACCAGTTTTGGCGATTCGCTGCGCGGGCCGAGCCTGGCGGGGATCGTGGAGGACAAAAATCAAATGAAAGAGAGAATCACTATGATTGCAAAATTCCAAAAAACTCGCGGCGTGCCGGTGCTGGCAGCCGTCGTTGCTTCCGTTCTAGGCGTCCTGACTCTGACGGACTGTCAATCCGCGACTACGGAAACGAATGCCCTTGCCACGGGGACGCCGGGAACTGCGCCGGTGGTCATTGCGTTTTCGCCGTGGAATGCGGCGAAGAATGTCGATCCGGATCTGAAGGAAATCTCGGTGACCTTTAATCAGGACATGGGGCAGGGGATGTCATGGACGGGAGGAGGGCCGGAATATCCCACGATACCGGAAGGGGCGCACGCCCGATGGCGGGACAGGCGGACTTGTGTTTTGCCGGTAAAGCTTGAGCGCGGGCATCTCTACCGGGTGGGAATCAATTCGACCAGTTACCAGAATTTCCGAAGCGCCAGCGGGGTGCCCGCGCAGCCGTCGGTGTTTTATTTTTCAACACGCGGGTCGAACCAGTACATCTACCAGATGTTGCCGCCGCGTCTTGTCGCCTATGATCCGCCGAACGGCGCAAAGGACGTGAGCACGGCGACATCGGAATTGCGGGTCACGTTCAACGTTACGATGGGCCGGGGAATGTCGTGGTGCATGACTGGCGACACTGACCACGATTTCCCCAAGACCCCCGAAGGGGCGAAGTCTTATTGGACCGCGGACAGACAGACGTGCGTATTGCCTGTGGAACTGAAGCCGGGGACGACATATCGGATCAGTCTCAACGCGGCGGATTACATTAATTTTCAAAGCGTCACCGGGGTGCCATTGAAACCGGTCATCTATACTTTTAGGACGAGCGACAACTGACGTTTTGTC
>DATAXU010000074.1:0-27763 GCA_036272955.1 Verrucomicrobiia bacterium | reverse complement strand
TTCTGTCGATTCAGAAATCGCAGCACGTTCATTGGCGCCGTCCGCGATGTTCCTCATATGCCGCGATGATCCGTTGCACGAGCGGATGCCGCACCACGTCGCGCCGGCCGAATTCCACCAGCGCAATGCCCTCCACTCCTCGCAACGCCCGTTCTGCCTCCAGCAATCCCGATTGCTTGTGCGGCGGCAAATCGATTTGCGTGGTGTCCCCGGTGATTACCGCCTTCGAACCCGCGCCAAGGCGTGTCAAAAACATGAACATCTGTTCCATCGTCGAATTCTGCGCCTCGTCCAGCACAATAAACGCGTGATTCAACGTCCGTCCGCGCATATAAGCCAGCGGAGCGATTTCGATGACTCCGCGTTCCATTTGTTTTTCCATTTCCTCGGCCGGCAGCATGTCATGAAGCGCGTCATAAAGCGGTCGCAGGTATGGCGTGATTTTTTCGTAAAGGTCTCCCGGCAAAAAACCCAGCGCCTCGCCCGCCTCCACCGCCGGGCGTGTCAAAATGATTCTGGAAACATGTTCCTCCTTGAGCGCCACCACTGCCATGGCCATCGCCAGGTACGTTTTGCCCGTCCCCGCCGGCCCGATCCCAAAAGTCACATCATGCGTGCGAATGGCATCGACATATTTTTTTTGCCCCACCGTTTTCGGAACAACGGGCGCTTTGCGCGCCGACGTGACGATTCGTTCCGCAAACAATTCCCGCAGCGCCTCAACCCCGTCGTTTTTGACAACACTGAGCGCATTGGTAAATTCGCGATTCCGGACAACCCCGCCATTCTTCAGCAACCCCTCGAGGGACTGGAACAATTCCTTGGCCTTGGCCAGGCCATCGCTGGATCCTTCCAATTTAATCCAATTTTCCCGTGCCACCGCTTTGACCCCCAATTCGTCCTGGACTGTCTGGAGATTGCGCGGTTCGTTATTGAACGTTTGCTGGGCGAGGCGGGCATTCTCAAACTGGAGCGTTTCGCTTGGCACAGGTCTTTTATTTGGCCAAAGCCGCCCGCAATTGTGCCGCCATCTCCGTCAACGCCTCCGGAACAATCGTTGTGCTTCCAAGGACTGGCATAAAATTAGTGTCGCCCCTCCATCGTGGAACGACATGGACGTGGACGTGATCAATAATCCCGGCCCCCGCCACCTGTCCGAGATTGATCCCAATATTAAACCCCTCTGGTCGCATCACTTCCGTGAGGGCATTCTGGCATCGTCTGGTCAGCTTGAACAAATCGCACATCTCCTCCTCCGTCAGTCCATTAAGATCCGGCGATAATTTATAAGGCACCACCAGCAAATGTCCCCCCGTGTAGGGATAGCGATTCAGCACAGCGTAGCAGGTTCGATCGCGGACAACGACATAATTACCCTCATCGTCCGAGGACTCGGCGATTTCCTTAAACAGGTGAGCCGTACCCGGCGCGGGTTTAGGCCCGCGGATATAAGCGATGCGCCAGGGTGCGTACAACGGTTCCATACTCGCAAGCTAGTGGTTGGATAAATAATTGTCAAAGCTCTAGCCGGAGACTCGAAATTAGGTGTTGAATCGTACAGGAAACGGTTTAGATATTCCACGCGACTAATTACGAAAAGTGAAATTAACCGACCTTCGAGGCATTCTGCAGTATATCCCGCGCTTTCGCGAAAAGATTTTCGTCATCAGCATCGACGGCGCGATTATTACGAGTGAAAACTTTGCGAATATCCTCCTGGACGTCGCCGTGCTCCGTTCCCTGAGCATCAAAGTCCTCCTCGTCCACGGCGCCGCGGCGCAAATCGAAATTTTGGCCCGCGAACAAAATATCCAGCCTTCCAATCTTGACGGCGGCGGGATCACCGATGAGCCGACACTCAAACTCGCCTTGACCGCCGCCAATCGTCTCACCCACGAAATCCTCGAGGGCCTCAGCGCCAACGACCTTCGCGCCGCCAGTTGCAATGCGCTTATCGCTCATCCGATGGGAATTATTCATGGTCAGGACCATCTCTTTACCGGCAAGGTCGAACGCATTGATACCGAATTGCTCCAAAGCCTGCTTACCCAGGGAATTATTCCCGTCATGCCGCCGCTGGGCTTCGACGGCGATGGCAAAACCTATCGCGTCAATTCCGACGCCGTTGCCGTTGAACTGGCCAAGGCCCTCAACGCAGCCAAGCTCATTTACATCACCACCAGTGACGGTGTGATGTATCAAGGCCGCCTCATTCAGCAAATTCTCGTGGCCGATCTGGATGCCCTCCTTGCCCATAACAAAAGCAGTTTCGCGCCTGAAATTTTTTCCAAGGCCCACAACGCCGCCGCCGCGTGCCAGGCCGGAGTCCCCCGCGTCCATGTCATCAACGGCCGCGTCGATGAGGCCTTGCTGGCGGAAGTCTTTTCCAACGAAGGAATCGGCACGCTGGTTTACGCCAATGAGTACCAGCAAATCCGCCGCGCCTTGAAAAAGGACATCCGCGCAATATTGCTTCTGACAAAAAACTCCGTCGCGAGTGAGGAATTGGTCAAACGCACCCGGGCCGGCATCGAAAAGACCATCAACGATTTCTATATTTTTGAAACGGACAAAAATCCCGTTGCCTGTGTCGCGCTCCATCCGTTGGACCAGGGCAAGGCCGAGTTGGCCTGCCTTTACGTTGCTCCGTCCCATGAGAACCAGGGCATTGGCCGCAAACTGATTGCATTTGTCGAAAACAAGGCGCGCGAACTCGGCATCACGGAATTGATCACTCTTTCGACCCAGGCCTTCACCTATTTCCAGTCCAAAGGCGGGTTCACCGAAGGGTTGTCCGAGGACCTCCCGCCCGCCCGCCGCGAAAAATACGAGCAAAGCGGACGCAATTCCAAAATCCTCATCAAAAAGCTGGCTCCGAAATGAACGCGCAATTTCCCGCCTCCGCATCGCGCGCCTGCGCCCGTCAAGGCGTTGTGCCGACCCGATATTTCCTTGCGGTCAATATTTCCCGCCAGGATACCGCGCTCTTTTTCCGTCGCGGCGGCGCGTATGCTTTCAGCAAAACATTCCGCTGTTCCACATCCAAATATGGGATTGGCGAAACAGCCGGTTCGAACAAGACCCCACGTGGGCTGCATCGCGTGGCGGAAAAAATTGGCGGCGGCTGGCCCGTGGGCGTTGCGTTCAAATCCCGCCAGGCCGTTGGTTTCACGTGGCAGGGCCAACCCCTGGCTCCGATCGCGCACCGCATTCTCTGGCTGGAAGGATTGGAGCCGGGATTAAACCGCGGCGGCAATGTCGATTCCCATTCGCGCTACATTTATATTCACGGCACGGGCAACGAGACAACGTTGGGCCGGCCCGATTCCCATGGCTGCATACATTTATCTAACGGCGACCTGTTACCCCTCTACGACAAACTGCCTGAAGGCACCTTGGTATGGATTTCCGACCGGTAATTTCGCCTGCATGGAGGGCGCATTTTCCGGTTTGTCGCGTCGCACCACAATGAACCACGATTTTGCGTCTTCGTTCTGGCCTCCGGCGATATAAAACGCGCTGCTGATATGCTGTTTTCGCTCCCTGCTCAGCTCCCCGTTTACGTAAATGCAAACCGTCATGTCATTGGCGGTCGGCAGGGCAATCTCCACATCGCGTTTGGGCGTGATGTGCCGGCGCGCTTTGCCGCCGACCTGCACTTGAACCGTCTGGCGTTTAACTTCCCAATAATTCTTCCACTTAAACATCCGCAACCGCCGGCCAAGCGTGTTCCCAACCAACGTCGCGCCGGCTGCCGGCGGCGTATCGGCATCGCTGCCCTGGACCAATTGGACATAAAACGTAAGGCCATCCGTCGATGCGGCGGCTGCCATTTGCGCGGCTGCCAGCAGCGCCACAACTGCAAGCGTCATACCTCTCATGATCATCTTTTTGACGCAGCAGAAGGGGTGGTTTATTCGTTTGATTTCAATCCCCTCTCTTGCAACAACGGTGATTTCGAGGAAAGCTCTACTTATTCGTGAAAAACTACTTTATTGTTCGGTACCTGCAGGGGTTATCGGTGCAGACGCGCACGCTGCTGGCCAGTTGCGCATACGGCTTGGGCGCGGGCCTTGCCGCCGTGGTGTTTCAATCGACCATTAGCGAGCTCTATGATATGGGGCTGGTGCGGCTTTCCCATCAATCTAAACTCACTTTCGCACTTGGCAGTCTTGCCATCCTTCTCGTCTCCTCGCTCATCGTTGGCATTCTGCTCAGCGGTTATTGTCCAGAGGCGGCGGGCAGCGGAATTCCGCAGTTAAAACTGGCCTTCTGGAAGGACTTCGGAACGGTCCCCTGGCGGATCGCATGGGTCAAATTCGTGGCTGGCGTGGTCAGCATCGCAGGCGGCGCGAGCATGGGGCGCGAGGGACCGAGCGTCCAATTAGGCGGCGCATTGGCGTCCAACCTTGCTGGCTTGGCCGGTGAGCCAAAACAAAACCGCCGCGCCGCCGCCGCTGCCGGCGCCGCATCCGCCCTCGCCGCCGCCTTCAACGCCCCGCTGGCGGCGACCACATTTGTCCTGGAAGAGATCATCGGAGATCTCAATAGCCGTTTGCTCGGCGGCGTCCTGCTCGCTTCCGTCCTCGGCGCACTGGCCGTCCACGGAATCATCGGCGCGCAGCCGGCGTTTAAATTGGAGCCCGTGGACAATCCGGGATGGATTTGCTACGCGTTGACACCGGTTGTTGCCGCGTTGGCGACTCTGGTCGGCGTTTATTTTCAACGCGCCTCGCTCGGCCTTCGCAAGCAATCCAAAGAAACCCGACTGCTGCCGCAATGGTGCATCCCCGTCATCGGCGGCCTTATCACGTGGATACTGGGCGTTTCCGTGTTTTGGCATACCGGGAGATTGGGTGTTTTTGGCCTCGGCTATGGCGACCTTTCCGACGCGTTAACAGGCAACGTCGGCTGGGAGATTGCCGCGCTGTTGCTCCTCACCAAATTCGTCGCGACAGTTAGCTGTTACGGCTTTGGCGGCTGCGGTGGAATTTTTTCGCCGTGTCTGTTTTTCGGCGGAATGGTGGGAATCGTCGTCGCGAAACTGGTCGGCTTGGAATGGTCTGTTGTTCCGGGCGACGCCGTCACCCTCGCCGTAGTCGGCATGAGCGCGACATTGGGTGGAGTCGTCGGCGCCCCCGTAACCGGAATCCTGATTGTATTTGAAATGACGCACCAATTTGCGCTGGTACCGGCGTTAATGGTGGGAGCGCTCGTCAGCCAGGGCATCAGTCGTAGCATGAACAGGGAAAGTTTTTATGACGCCCTGTTGGTTCAGGACGGCCATCGTATGGACCACGTTCGTCCGCCGCGCGATTTACAAAGCTGGCAGCAAATGCCGGTCGAGGCCATTCTAACGAAGGAGCCTGCTGTCGTGACCAGTCTCGCCACCTCGACAGTTGAGAATGCGCTCAAGTCCCATCCTTACCAACGGTTCCCGGTGGTGCTGGACGGCAAGCTGGCTGGGATTTTAACCCGTAAGGAAGGTCTGGCCGCTTTGGCTGCACATCGAGTACCAACATTGGAGCCTGCGACTTCTTGCGGCCCCGAGCAAACGATCCTGGACCTTCAAAAGCTGCTGATCGAATCCACCACGCAATTCGTCGTGGTGGTCAATGGCGATAAAAGCGTCCAGGGAGTAATCACGTTGCATGACTTATTGCGGGCGCAGGTCCAAAAGGCGGAAGGTTAGGGCTACTCCCAGGGCAGGACTTGCACCATCGTCCCCGCCGGCAAGGTCGTTTGCGGAGGGACATCCACGAGTCCCGTTGCCTTGGCCAGCGCGCTAAGAATATGCGAGGATTGATGGCCGGAAGAACGGGCGTTGCCGCTCGCGTCCAGCGTTACCCGCATAAAATGGCGGCGATCGCCCTGATTTGCCAGCGACTCGGAAAGCATGGCCGGAATCGTGCGTGAAAGAACCTCTTGCGCCCCCTGCATTCGCAACAGCGCAGGGCGTGTCAAAAGCAGAAACGTCACCATCGCCGAGACGGGATTTCCCGGCAGCCCGAATAACAACTTTTCGCCCCGTTGCCCAAATGCAAACGGTTTGCCCGGTCGCATCGCCACCTTCCAGAAATTCAGACGCCCGCCAATCTCTTCAAAAGCCGCCTTCACCCAATCCATCTCGCCTACGGAAACACCTCCCGTCGTAATGACGACGTCGCATTCGGCGAAAGCGTTTTTGAGCGCCGATTTCGTCGCGTTCAAACTGTCGTTCACCAATGGAAATATCCGGGGAATGGCGCCCGCAGATTTCACCAGCGCCGCCAACCCGGTCCGATTGCTTTCGTAAATGGCCCCCGGCGTCAAGGGCGCTCCCGCCTCGCGCAATTCATCCCCGGTCGCAAGCAAGCCCGCAACCGGCTGCCGCGCCGCGCGCAACGAAGCGATTCCCGCCGCCGCAAGATAACTCAAAGCCGGTGCCGTTAGTCGTGTGCCGGTCTCGGCGATGACCGTTCCCGATTTGACATCTTCGCCTCGCAAACGGCAGTTTTCCCACGGCGCAACTTTGTCAATAAACAGAGTTTGGGAGGTTTCGTCGAGGTGTTGCCGCACGTCTTCCTGCATGACGACGGCGTCCGCTCCTTTTGGAAGGATTGATCCGGTGAAAATACGAACACACGTCCCCGGCTCGACAAATCCGTCAAATACGAGTCCGGCCGGTGCGACACCAATTAGGCGTAGCGCCACCGGCTTTGCGGCGCTCGCCGTTCGAACGTCGTTCGCCCGCACGGCGTAACCGTCCATCGCCGAATTGTCCGCCGGGGGCAAATCCACCGGGGAAAGAATGGGCTCCGCCACGATTCGTCCCAGCGCCGCGGTGAGACTCACAGTTTCGGCGGGGAGCGGCGCAACGGCGGCAAGGATGAGTTCGCGCGCGTGCTCAACGGAGTGCATTTGTCCTACGCGGCAGAAGTCACCAGGAGGGTTTGTTCGAGTGTGGAAAGGCCTTCGCGGACTTTTCCCAGTGCGACGTCCCGCAACGTTTTCATCCCTTGCTGGATGGCGACTTTGGCGATGTCCTGCGAGCCGGAGCGGCCGATCACCAGCTTGCGGATATCATCGGTCATCGTCATCGCCTCAATGATCGCAAGGCGCCCGGAGTATCCGGAATTCTTGCAACGCTCGCATCCGCGCCCACGCTGCAATGGATGCCCGTCAAAAAAATTTGGGTTGATGCCAAGGTCCTGGAACATTTTATCGGGATACGACACCGGCTCTTTGCAACTGGAACAGATTTTTCGCATCAATCGTTGCGCCGCCGCAAGGATGACAGCCGAAGAAATCAGGAACGGCGCAATCTCCATGTCATCGAGGCGCGAAATGGCTCCGGGCGCATCGTTGCAGTGCATCGTGCTCAATACTTGGTGGCCCGTCAGCGCGGATTCGACGGCGATCTCCGCCGTCTCGGTGTCTCGAATTTCGCCGATCATGATAATGTCCGGGTCCTGCCGCAAAATTGACCGCAGCGCGCTGGCAAAAGTCAGTCCAATTTCCTTTTTGACGGGAACCTGGTTGACTCCCGGAAGTTGAAACTCAACCGGGTCTTCGACCGTCACGATATTAAATTGCGGGCCGTTCAATTCGTTGAGGGCGGAATAAAGCGTGGTGGTTTTGCCGGACCCGGTTGGGCCGGTCACGAGGATCAATCCGTGCGGCGCATCCACAGCCGCTTTGAATCGAACGAAGGTTTCCGCGTCGATCCCCAATTTGTCCATGCTTGCCGAGAGGTTCGATTTATCGAGCACGCGCAACACGCATTTCTCTCCATGCACCGTCGGCAAAAATGAAACCCGCAAATCGACGTCGCGCCCACCGACCCTCACGCGCATTCGTCCATCCTGCGGCAATCGTCGCTCCGCGATGTCCAAACTGCTCATCACTTTGATGCGCGACGCCAGCGCAACTTGCAAATTCTTCGGCGGCGGCGGCATGTCGATCAATCCGCCGTCAATCCGGTACCGCAATCGGACCCCCGCCTCGAAAGGTTCGATGTGGATGTCGCTCGCGCGGTCCTTGATCGCCTGCACTAAAATGAGATTGGCCAATTTGATGACGGGCGCTTCCTCGCTTGAAGCGGCCAGGGCGGCGATGTCGGTCGTCTCCGTCGATTCCTGGGTGATCTCCAGGTTTTCGGCCTCCGCTTCCGCCTCGGCCTGTTTGGCGGCGTCCTGGATGATTTCCTCCATGCTCGTCGAGCGCGAAGTGTCGAGGTTCGCCAGCCGGTCCAGGATCGCCTTCTCGGAGGCGATCAACGGTGACACTTCCAGCTTGGTGATGCGTTTGACGTCATCGACCGCTAGAACATTGAGCGGATCGGCCATCGCGAGGAAGAGGCGGTTGCCGACGCGGGAAATGGGAATGACTTTGAAATTGGTCGCGATTTCGCGGGGCACCAGGTCCGCAACCTCCGGCGCGATTCCGGCGCGGCTCACGTTGACGGGAGGGGTGTTCAGCACCCGTCCCATCGAAACCACGAGGTCGCCTTCATTGACGTAGGCTTTTTCGACCACCAGCTTGATGAACCGCGTCCCTTCCTTCTTCTGTTTCTCCATCAACTCTTCCACCTGTGCAGTGCTGAGCAGGCCGTCCTCGACGAGGGCGTCCGCAATGCGTTCTCCAAGGGATTTGACAGGTGGCATAACGACTCAACGAAAAGCTTTTCCCAAAACACGGATGATGTCCAGCGGCGGCACAAGATACCAGAGCAACCGGTATTTCATCGCGTCCTCCAAATCCGCGACGGCCTGTTTGTTAAACGGGTTGGCCGTGGCGACCAGGACGCATTTGCTCATGCGATCAAAGGGCACTACGCACCATCGCTGGCAAACCTCCCGCGAGGCGGAGCGCGTCAATTCGATGTCGATCTCATATCGTTCCAGCGGGATGTACGCCAGGCGCGAACGGTCCACCAAAACCTTGAGCGATTTGTCCACCGGCATAATCTGCTTTTCCGCCAGGCCGTGAATAAACGGTTCGACTACTTTTGTCGGCGGCAATGTCAAACTCGGCGCGGGCCACGATGCTTCAAAATCTCCGGCCGAAATCAACTTGGATTCGACAAAGTACTTGAACATCGTCTGGCGTCCGTCATCGACTTCCAGTTTGACTGTTTTGGTCCCCGCGGTTTTTGTGGCCGTTGTGGTTTGGGCCTGCGGCGTTTCCACTTCCGCCGGCGCGGTGGAAAAATTATTCGCCTTGCTTTCGATCTGTGCCATCGCGGCCATTGCGTCCTTGTCTTCGGGATGCCGCTGGAGGATGGTTTCAAATTCGAGAATGGCCGAAGAGAGCTGGCCTAACTGCACGTATGCCTGCGCGATGCGTTTGGAAGTTTGGACCACCTCTTTTTCCATTGCCAACTTGAGGTACGCCTCCTTGAGGATTTCCAGAGACTGATAATCCTGCGGTTGAGACTGGGTGATAACCTCGAACATCTCAATCGTCTGCCGCAACTGGGCTTCTTCCCCTGGATTTAAGGTGCCAAGCATTAAAATATATTGACGCCGTGCCTACAATATCCGTCCGCTCCCGCAGGTGCAACGTCCATTTGTCGCAACCGCGTTGTCGGGCGCATATTTTCTTGATTTTGCAAAAAACGGAGCGCGCGCACCCACTTAGCCTTTTCCATGCCAAGAAGAAGATGTCCGCCGCCTTTTTTACGAGGCGGCGGACATGCTTGTTGGGGCGAGGGCACGGGCTGAAAACGCCCGCCGCGAATTCAACGGAGGTGTTTTTAGTGCGATGCCTGCAGGGGTCCTTGTTGGCAGGAACAAAAAATGTTTTGCCGGAAACGCGAGGTAATTGAAATTTTCGGCAATATTCGGCAATAAGACCCGCGAAAATGCGAGGGAAGTGAAAAATTCGCAAAAATACGCAAAAAAGAGCGTAAAAACCGAAATCAACCTGACGATGTTTGAGGAAAATGGGCGGGCGGGGATTTCTGCCTTGGAATTGGCCACGTTTGCCTCGTATTGAGACGGCGCCGCGTCACCGGCCTTGCGGCGTGATTTCGCTTCCCCCATCGCCCCGATTTTCCCATGCGAGCTTGTGCTCATTCCCAATATTTAACCTATCCCACGATAATGTGCAATAAGTATTTTGCGTGGGATATAAAATAGTTTCAAGCGCGCAAAATGAACCAGGCCATGACGGCGCGCTCAACGGTGTTGCGCCAAGTTTGGACCGCAAATGTTCGTGGCGCTTGTCCGAACCCAAGCGCGGAGTTTCGGTGTGCATTTCAAAAAGCTACTTTGGTGTTTGCGGCGCGAATGACCAATTGCGAAGACTTCAAATCAACATCCCTGACTCGCGGATTCAAAGGTTCGCATACCCGTAATCCGCAGCCGTAGAGCAATCGGATAGCCAGCGCGGTGGCAAAATCCGCGTCTGCCTGAACTGTTTTGAGGAGGAGCAAGGTCTCCTCGCGATGCGGAAGCCCGGCGAGCAAGCCGGCGGGTAGCTGTTTCAAATAACGGCAATATCGTCTCAACCAGGCGCAATAGCTTTGTTCTGTATTCAATGCAAGATGCTTGCGCAGAACGACATCCGTCATCCCTTGAACCGCTTGATCAATACCCATAATCCAAGTATAGTATAATCTTAATACGAACAAGTGTCTTGTATTACTTGTTAGGCATCAGCGAGCGCCATGAAAACTTCGACCGTCATTCGCTTCATTGTGGCGGCTATATGCTTTTCGGTCGCGCAAACATGCGCCAGACCGTTTATTTGCCAACGCTGCATTTATTGGTTCTTTTGTTATAGCTGCGGCGTTGTTATTCATGCTTTGCGGTTCGGCTTATATGGCTTACACGATTATCGCGTCGCCTAACCAGTTGCCGGAGCCAACCGCCGTTGGCGCTGTCGGTTCCGCTGTCGCGGTTCACGCTGCAAACCGGCAGTGGCTCAGTTTTGGATCGTTAGGCGTTTTTGCGCGCACCGAGCATTCCAATGAGCGAAGCTAGAGATAAGATGATTGCCGCACTCAAAGAGAGGGTCGTGCCGACTCTTCGGGGCCTGGGTTTTCGAGGTTCATTTCCGCATTTCCGCCGCCAGCGCGATGACCAGCTTGACTTGCTTGCATTTCAGTTTAGCAAGTGGGGCGGTAGTTTCGTTGTCGAGATTTCCTATTGCTCGTCTGTTGGCTACACACTTCACACCGGCGAGGTTGTGCCGCCTGACCGAGCGCGAGTTCACCATCAAGCCCCACGCAGTCGGCTGCGTCTCGGAGTTCGTCCGTCACCGAATAATCGGGATCATTGGTTTCAGTTTGAGCCTGACAGTGACACGATTTACACTGACACTGCGTTGGAGGTTTTGCCACTCTTGCGCACACAGGCCGAGTTTTATTGGCAGAAGCATGAGCATGTTGAGCCACGAAACGCCTAACACCGCGCTGGCGCCAACTGGCACCGGGCATTGCTTTTCGACGATGAGATGAAATTCGATTATCATCATTGCAGACGAGCGTCAGGCTCCGGTGCCTGTGGCTCAGCTTTGGATCGTTAGGCCGACTTGCACATCCATGAAAAAGAACGTCATTATCATTGTTTTGTCGCTGGTTATTGCGGTTGTGAGCTATCTGTTAGGCTGGAGCAATGCCTCGCTCCGTGATTTTGAAGCGCGTGAGGCGAGAGGTCGTCTTGGTATTAATTTGGCTAAAGGGCAAGAGCGCGATCCGGGTGTTCAGTGTGTTTCGGGATTTGCGACGGCACCGTTACTGGGGCAATCACTTTTGGGCGCAGGGATACTGCGTGGGCACGGTGGGGTTGGACCAAGAGACGATACGGAAGTATGTAAAATGGCAGGAGAAGCAGGAACAACGTCAAGAGGAGTTCCGATTCAACCGAGGATGAACAAACCGGGACAACGTGCCGTGCCCAGCCCTCTCCGGGGGTTGGGCTTTGGCCTCCTCTGGAGGCCCGAAGCCAAAGCCCCGGCCTTTGGGCGGGGATTATTTACTTCCAATAAGTTCCATTCTGACGAATTTTCCGCATACACCGGACGCCAAAATTACGATTGGAGGTGACAAGTGAGTCTGAGCCGTCAGCCTAACAAGTCGCCGGAGCCAACCGCCGTCGGTGCGGTTCCGCCTACATTTCACTACGGCGCGACAGGCCGTTCCGTTGTCGCGGTTTGCGCCGCGAGTCGGCGGTGGCTCAGTTTGCTAAGGTAGGCGGCGTTAAGCATTTTATGTCCGAAGTGCGCAAAGTTTCAGGCTATCGAAAGCGCGGATTACTCAGCATGGTGGTTCTCACCGTTTTGGGGATGCTGTGCTTTTCGTTTATTTGGATTGGCGGCTCCGAGGGAGGCTCACGAATCTTGCTGCGAATCGGCATAGCAGGGCTAGTCACCTGCGTTGTTCTCGTGATTGTTATTCAGGATTGGCAGAACCGGCATTTTCGCTGCCCGAAATGCGGACAGGTTATCCCGATCCGATATGTTGACGTTCAGCAGCATTCTCATACCCGCGTGCAGTTTATGTGCAAGAGGTGCGACATCATTTGGGATACAGGTGTTCATGCCGCCTAACGCCGCGCTGAAGCCAACGGCGGCTGCTTCTGCATTTGACGGTCAGCCGCAAATTCACGCTTGCAGTTTTTCGCGCCGTGGCTCAGCTTTGGATGGTTAGGCACATTGGTTTTACAGCAAACCCTAGCTCATATGAAAACAACCTCTACAAAAATCTTAATGATCGTCCTGACTGTAGCCTGTGCCCATGTCGCATCTGCGATTGATGTGAGCGTGGACGCGCAATGCAACATTTACGGAGCGGGTCATACCCCTCCCAACGACGCGCCAACCGTGGGTTCCAACGGGGGAGGCGTGGCACCGGTGATGGTTTCCCTGACTGCCTTGGGCAATCCAACCACGCTGCAATTCACAGCCACCGGCAGTGTGTCTTATTGTCCGGGTTGCGGTGCCAACGGTCCGGACGGCGCCGACTTTCTTACTGCCGCTCCCAGTTACAACGGCATTTCTGGCATCACGAACTTTCCGGCGCGCTCGCTATTGGCGGTCTTCACCAGTGACACCGAACCAGCCAACCCGGCCCCTTCTCCTTTGGATTTCGCTTTAATTGGGACCAATTATGCCACTCTGGCGCCTCAACTTCGGCAGATTTTTTATCTCGGAGATGGATTGACCGCGACCAACACGGCGCAGGTGATTAGCGTGCCTGCGGGAGCGACCAAGGTGTATCTGGGTTTGGTTGACGGAGATTCCTACGAGGACACGCCTGATGCATATGATGACAATTCAGGTGCGTTCTCGGTCACGGTGATCTCCGCATCCCTCGCTTTGGGCATCGAATATTCCACCGGCAAGCCGGGCATTTCTATTTTTGGGCCTGTTGGTTCCAGCAATCGTATCGAATATGTGACTGCATTACCGGCCACCAATTGGATTCCCCTGACGAACATCGTGCTTACCGGAAATCCAACATTCCTTTATGATACCAGTTCATCGGGGGACCGGGCACGGTTTTACAGGGCCTTGCAATGGCCATGAGGGACGTGACTAACAAGTCGCCGGAGCCAACCGCCGTTACCGCCGTGGTTCAATCCCCGTCGCGAATCGGCTGTGGCTCAGCTTTCTACGCTAGCAAACTTTGAATACGCAAAATTCGCGGCCTGGCACGTCAGGCTTCTGTTTCTCACTTCTTTTGGGCGAGCAGTTGGACGGTTTGTTTTAATTCGTTCAATTGTTTTTGGAGGGAATCCACTTGGCCGGCTTTCGCCTTTAGGTTTTCGATTTCCGCGTCTTTTTCTTTCGCTTCGGCCTCGAGTTTTTGGTTCAGACCCTGGATGGCGACCAATGCGACACCGGCCTCATCAATCACTGAAATGTGTTTGTCATCACTGCCGTTGAGTTGAAAGGCGGCGTGGAAATCCTGCGCCATCGGTCCGACGTGGCGAATTTCGGCGATTTCATTCTTGAAGTTCCATTCCGTCAGATGAAGAGCGGTGACCTTGGCCAGGATGCTTTGGCTGGGCGTAGGGGTCAGACCGGGTTATTGCACAAATGTGTGGTTTGCCATTGCTGTAAGTTTGAAGTGTTTTTCTCGTGTGCGACGACCTTTTCGCATAGAGTTTCTGGGCGCTATTTGTCATGGTTTAAGTCGGCGGGACTGTGGAAGAGATCGCGCGCCGTCTGAGGATGGGCACGTGAAACACTTTGAGCGCAAAATTAAAACACTGAAGACGCACTGATGAATCAGCCAAATGAT
This sequence comes from Verrucomicrobiia bacterium, assembly GCA_036272955.1. Taxonomy (GTDB): domain Bacteria; phylum Verrucomicrobiota; class Verrucomicrobiia; order Limisphaerales; family Palsa-1400; genus DATAUD01. The sequence continues at coordinate 13,533 of DATAXU010000074.1, read as the reverse complement.
GCAATAACCCGGTCTGACCCCTTGGGTTAATCCCACGATAGTGTGAAAGAAATATTTTGCGTGGGATAAAAAATCATGTTGAAAATCCGTTCCCGCCCTGAAATACAACAGCGGATCCCGCTTATTCCAAATAGCCACAGTAGCGCAGTCCGTCCGCAATGCGCTCAATGCATCCCGGAGGGACTTCGCTCAGATTTAATTTGCGCAAGTCCAGATCGGACCTGCGGTATTCAGCGGGAATCTTCAGGTTGGCGACGCCCTCCAGCATCGCGGGCTGGAAATCTATTTCGAGGAAGGCGCAGATTCGCCTCAATGTATTCTCCGGCGCAAGCAGCAAATCCTCGTATCGAACCATGATGTGATTGCAATGATGATTTTGCAGAAATTTATAGACCCTGACGCAGTAATTCCAACGGTCGCACGCTTGCTCCACTGAAAGATTGGCGCGCTTGATTTTCGACCGCACGCTGGCGCGGCCATCGCGCATGATAAACACCACTTTCACTCCATGCAGATAACCATTAAAAAAGACATCCAGTGTGTCCACTTTGCCGCCGCGGGTTATGTTGTTATGATCCTCCAATCCGGCCAACTGTTCGGTCGTGATTTTGTTACCCCAGATTTTGCCGGGATGTCGGGCGGCTTCCATCTCACACTTCACCAAAAAAGACTTTACGCGATCATGAATGAGGTCGTGGCCATCGTGGCCTGATTCCGAATCCATAAGGCACAGGGAGTGTTTCTCGAAACCGATCTCCAATGTGTCATGGTTATCGAGCATGCCGAGAAGCAGGCTGGTGCCGCTGCGTCCGGCTCCGCAAATCAGAAAGGTGAGACCCTTCGGAGAAGCGCCGGGAGTTATCCCGATGTTGGGCGTGTCCGAACAAACCGCCCGGTCGTTCGCGTCTTCGGTGTCACACGACACCGGCGCTTCCACAGGGACACGGACGGAAGCGCCGGCGGCTCGCGCGGGTTCCAAAGGCGCACGGATGATCGGCTCGTTTTTTGCCGGAAGAAGGCCTGGCGCCTGGGCAGCGTGCAACTCCGCGGCGCGGCGGAATAAAATGGCGACCCCGAGGTTTCGCCCGGCGGCATCGAGAATGCGGGACATCCTTTGTTCAACTCGATATTGCCTGCCCGTCTTGCTGAGGAGGATCAGGCGCTCCGGGACTGCCTCGATGTCGTCGCCAGTTATTGCCATTTGGACCGCGCCGTTCAGCGAGGAACGATTGTCTTCAGTCACAAGATTCAGGGAAGCGCCGACCATGCTTCCAATCGCCTCCGGACCGTGCAACTCGGTCAGCACCTGCGCCATCGCATTGAGATAAACAATTTTCCCGCGACAATCGGTGGTGACAACGGCGTCACCCAAGCTCGCAAGCGTTCCGCGGAAGTGATCCGTCAATTGCTTTCGTTTCCGCACTGCCTCGGTCAACCACGAAACGGAGCAGCCGGCAAAAGAAAAGCCTAAAATTTGACAGGCTTCGGCAAAATCCAGCGCAAAAGCGCGCTCAGGAGCCATCCAGAAGTAATTGGCGGGCAACAAGGAAACTGCGGTCGCAAGCAGTCCAAATCCAGGCCCGAAAGCAATCGCGACCGCCACGACAACCGGAAAATAAAGAAGAAAAGGGCTGGCATCGTGGATTAGGGGTTGGATTGGGAGCCGAATGATCGTCGCAACAGCAACAATGACAAACACATAGGCGCAACGAATCCATGTGGAGCCGTTGCGGTAGCCGGATGAAGCTTCATTTATCCTCATACTTAATATTTTTTAACCTCCACAAACGCGCGAACTGTACGACAACTCCCGGGGGACGCGTGTAGGACGCGCGTAGGACGCAGCCTTACGTTTCGTGAGAGGTAATACCTTACATGGTCGAAAAGTGTCAATCCTTTTTAACTTCGTGCGCGGCAGACCGTTCAGGTATCCAGTTTCCAGCGTGCGGGAACCTGTCAAGGTTGTGCGATGGCCGGGGGCCCTTAGCTTAGGCTTTGAAATCATGACAACGGTCTGAGGGTACCTCGATTTGACGGACTTTCGCAATTGGTTGCGGCTTACATATGATTGACAGTTGCCGGCTTTATGGCTGTTTGGTTTTCAATTTCTTTTTCGCGTCGTATTGCTTCCAGAATTCCTCAGCGGTCATGTTCGGACGGAGGTGGTCCTGGTCCCACCCGAAGCTGATGCGTTCGATGTTCGTGCAGGCGCGCAGAATCTCCCAGCCTTCGCTCTTGGGGGATAGCAGGACAGATTGAAGTGTCCGCATGAGTTTAACCGAAGAAAAATTAGTCGCGCCGTCGGTTGCGCCCATTTGTAACTCGTGCAGCGCCATTCCTTGCAAGGGGGAAAGGTCGGTAACGAGGGCGTTTAGTTGCAACGTCTCCAGTGGCATTCCGGCAAGCGGTCGTAAGTCAGTCACGGGCGTCCCAATAAGAAGCAATGTCTTGAGCGGCATGCCTTGCAGCGGAGAAAGGTCAGTCACGGCCGAGTCCATCAACGAGAGAATACTGATCGGCTTGCCGCGCAGGAAACTGAGATCGGTGAGCTGAGGGCAGGGATCGGGAAACCACAGTCGCCAGGTCCCGTCGGATTCCTCCGTTATCGCCAGCGACGCATAGATGGAGGTCGTCTTCTGACGAAGATCCCGCACCCACCCTTGTGAATCATACTCCTTCCAAAATTCCGCGGTGGTCTTTTCGGCGCGCCTGCTTTGTCCCAGGTCATCACGGAATCCGAGATAGGCGAGATTTGGCATTGAGCGAAGGAACTCAATGTTTTTTCCGTCTGGCGGAAGTGTAAGGGAGATGAGGTCTTTGGCGCCAGTGATCGGCGAGAGATCGGTGACTTCGGGGCAGCCATGAAGCATCAAGTTGGTCAGGGGCATTCCTTGTAATACTGAAAGATTCGTTACTTTTGTTTCTTGCAAGAACAAAGACGTAAATGCCATATCCTTGAGCGGACCAAGGTCGGTAACCTTGCTGCCAAAAATACTAAGCGATCTAAGCGGCAAGCCACGCAGCGGTTTTAGGTCGCTGATTTTTGTGCCACCCAAGTTGAGCGAAGTAAGCGAGGGAAACTGGCGCAGCGAGGTAATGTCGGTGATTTGTCCGCAGCGCTCAAGATCGAGTGATCCCAGCGGCATCCCGGCGAGCGGCGCAAGGTCGGAAATCTTCGTCTTGCTCAGGTCGAGTTCGAGCAGGCCGTCCTCGCGGACGGTGAGGCGATCCTTGAGCGGTCTTTCCGCGGAAATGGGCAGGTCCTTCAGCCGCGCCAGCCAGTATGCGAGGACGAGCTTCTTCTCCTCGCCGAGCAACCGCGCCACGGGCAATAGTTCCGGCGCGGGGCGCTGCTGCTCTTGCATGGCAAGGTAGAGCTTGGCGAGGCTTTCACGGGAGAGCGCTCCATTTTCAGCCGGCTTCGCCGCGAGTAGTTCGTCGCAAAGTTTCGCCGACGCGTCGGCACGATCGAGCCCTGGCTCTACCCGCAGGGCGGCGCGATAAACCGCGGCGGCTTCGGCGAGTTTAAGCTGGCATTCGAGGAGGTCGCCTTTTGCCACCAGGTATTCCGGCACATCCGGGCGCAACTTGATGGCGTAGTCGAGTTTTTCGACGGCGTCGCCGAATTGTTCCTTGCCCGCGAGCGCGTGCGCCTGATCGGCAAAGGCCGGGGCGGTCTGGCGCAATTCATTGAGAGCGGCGACAGCGCGCCTGGCCTCCCAGGTGGCCAGCGTGATGCCGAACGTCAACACCAGGAGGATCGCGGCGGCTGTGGCAAATCCGAACTTATGCCGCCGAACCGCCTTTTGAAATTCATACAGCCGGCTCGGCGGACATGCCGTGATCGGCTCGTTGGCCAGATGCCGCTTTATGTCCGACGCCACTCCATTGGCCGTCTCATACCGGCGCGTCCGGTCCTTTTCCAGGCATTTCATCACGATCCAGTCCAAGTCGCCCCGCAGGAGATGAACCAGTTTGGGCGCCTCCACGGCGCGTCGTTTTGCGGTCGTCGAGAGATCGTCGCCTCGCATTTTCGCCAGTCGCGTACTGGGACGCATCGGCTCCTTCTCCCGTATCGTCTTGCGCATTGCATCAATGCCCAAGGCCAGCAATTCCTGCTGGTCAAATGGCGTGCTGCCCGCCAGCAACTCGTAGAGCAAAACACCCAGACTGTAAATGTCACTGCGTGTGTCAATGTCCAGTCCGCTCATCTCCGCCTGTTCCGGACTCATATAAGCCGGTGTGCCGATGAACTGGTGCAGTTGCGTATAGACAGTCGCGTCCGTCAGCCGCCCCTCTGTCGCCTTGGCAATGCCGAAATCAATCACCTTGGGCACCGGGACGCCATCATGCAACGTGACGAGAACGTTCGATGGCTTGATGTCGCGGTGGATGATGCCCTTTTGGTGCGCGTGCTGAATCGCGTGGCAGACTTGGATGAACAAATTAAGCCGTTCCTTGGTAGAGAGTTGCGCCTGGTCGCAGTAATCAGTGATCCTAATCCCGCGGACCAGTTCCATGATGAAGTAGGGACGCCCTGCCTCGGTTGATCCTGCGTCGAGCACCTTGGCGATGTTCGGGTGGTCCATCATCGCCAGCGCCTGCCGCTCCGCCTCGAACCGGGCGACCACCTCCTTCGTGTCCATGCCCAGCTTGATCACCTTCAGCGCGACGCGGCGGCGGACGGGTTCGATTTGCTCGGCGACATAGACCACGCCGCAACCCCCTTCACCGACCCGTTCGAGAATTTTGTAGCGTCCAATTTTCTGGCCGACGTATTCGTCGGGAGCGTCGGCGGGTTCAACTTTGATGGTTCTGGCGAGTGCGCCTGGCGGCTTTTGATCTGGCAACCCGGTGTCCGGCAGGTCGGTGATAAATGCTTCCGCCTCGCTGGCCAAGGCCAGCATTTGCTCCACACGCGAGCGCAGGACGGAGTCGTTTCCACAGGCTTGGGCGAGGTAGGCGGCCCGATCAGCCAGGGGGAGTTCCCGGGCGGCGAAGTAAATTGAATCAACGTCTTTCATAACGACTTCACCCATCCACATGCGTCGGCGCCAGCCAAAAACGATCCTCTCTTTGGCAAAAATGTCGAACGTCAATCCCGCTGCCATCAATGTTCATAGCGGGGCTGGCAAGCCATGCCCTTGGGTAATTAGCTCATAGAGCCTGATTCTGGCCACAGCCCAGTGCCGGCGGACGGTGATCTCGCTCAGGCCGAGGGCGTCGGCGATTTCCTGATGTTTGAGGCCGACGAAATAGCGCAGCTTCACCACCTCCGCTTTCACGGCATCTTCCCTGGCGAGTGTTTCAAGCGCCTCATGGACTTCCAGGAGCTTTTCATCCCCGGCAGGAGCGGCGATCCGCGTCTCGCATAACACGACCCGTTCCTGCTTTCCGCCGCGTTTGAGCTGGCCGTTGCGGCGGGCACTGTCCACGAGAATCCGGCGCATGGCTTCCGCGGCGGCGGCAAAGAAATGCGCCCGGTTTTCAAATTTAAGACTGTCCGCCCCCCCGACGCGAAGGTAGGCTTCGTGAACCAGGGCCGTCGGTTGCAGGGTGTGTCCGGGACGTTCGGCGGCCATCTTCCGGATCGCAATCGCTCGTAACTCCGCATAAACGAGATCATAGAACTGGTTCAGGGAAACGTTATCCCCTCCAGACGCGTTTTCCAGGAGCTTGGTTGCATCGCTCACGCTACAGCAGGGTAAACTACAGCAATTCTAATCCTCCAGAAAATAAACGCGAAATAAATGATCGTTTTTCATTGTGGACGACGCATGTAACTGGCACTGGGACGTAAAACCGACGCGGAATGCGCGTGAATGCGGCCTGGAGAGCAAAAACAAAAAACTCAAACGATGCCGAAACCTGAAATTGAGCCATGAAAAAAAAATTTCTTCTTCTGTTTTTTTGTGCCGCGGCAATCCTTGCGGGCTTGAACGGCGGAACAGCGCGAGCGGGCCTGGCTGACTACGTTGGCGCGGCGAATACGGAGGCGACCCTGACGTTTCTGGCCACGAACGTCGCGCCGCTTCCCTTGGACGTTGACATCGGGACGCTAGCCGGCAACAACACCTACGAATTCATAGCCAACAGTCCAAGCGACCCCACCGGCTCCGAGGCCCTCATGGGCTGGTACGGAAGTCAGGACCAAGCCATCAAATTCGAGCAGTACGACAATAGCGGGACTTATGGGGCGACTGAATATGGGATTGCCGACTATGCGTACAGCGCGGCTACGACCTTTGGGTCGAACGTCGTTCTCGATTTTGTCGCCAATAAGAGCACAGGAAAAACCCAGCTATTCGTTAACGGGGTTCAAAGTGGCTCGCCAGTCCCGTTCGCGGTCTCACTCAGCGGCTGGGTCACTCTCGGCGGCAGCGACGGGGGCGACGGTTTTTTTTCCGACAATTTCAACGGGACGATCCTGGCCGTTGCAACCTACAATTCAATCCTGACGGCGTCAGAGATCCAGGCTCATTACAATGCATTTATCATGGCGACGCCTCTGACGGCGAGCGCGGGTGCCGTGCAATCGATGTGCATGGGCGGTGAAGTGATGTTCGGCGGAGCTCCAACCGCCACGGGCGGCGCCGGGGGCTACACTTACAGTTGGAGTCCAGCGGCGGGTTTGAGCAGCGCGACGGCGGCCAATCCCACAGCATCGCCAGCGAGCACGACAACTTACACGGTAACGGTGACGGATTCGCAGCAGAGCACGGCAACATCCAGCGTGACAGTGACAGTGAGCGCGGGAGAGGCGGCGACAGCGAGCGCGGGCGGGAATCAGACGATTCTGGCCGGCGGCAACACGGCGGGGTTGGGCGGAGTGGTGGGGGGGAGCGCGACAGGTGGCGTCTGGACGACTTCGGGTTCGGGGACATTCGCGCCGAATGCGACAACCTTGAACGCGGCGTATGATCCATCGGCGGCGGATATTTTAACAGGGTCAGTGTTATTGACACTAACAACAACGGGGCAGGTGACACCGTGCGGCCCGGCAACGGCTGAGGTGACGGTGACGATTGCCGGCCCCATGATAGTCTATTCCAATGAGCTTTCGCCCAACTGGGTCAACGAAAGTTTTGGGACGACGGTCAATTTCGCCAATACCTCGCCGGTTTTTCCTGGTGATGAGGATTCAATGAGCGTGACGATCACGGAAGGCTACGGCGGCGCACAGTTGTATCACACTCCCATGGCAGATGCCGCCTACACGGGCATTAGCTTCGAACTCAACGGCGGCGCGGCGGGCGGGCAATACCTTGCCGTGTATGGCCTTCTTGGCGCCGGTCCTGGATCGCCGGGGGCCGTGTATAATTTGACGCCGCAGGCCAATACGTGGCAGCAGTATTGGGTGCCTTTGTCTGCCTTGGGGGTGGCGGATGCGGCCAATTTTTCCGGCTTCGGCATCAAGGACTACGCCGGCATGCCGGAGCCAACCTTTTATCTGGATGACGTCCAACTCAGCAGCAATCCGCCGCCCCAATCGGTTAGTATTGACTGGAACGCGGTTGGACAGCGTATTGACGGCTTCGGCGCGTCATCGGCGTTGAACGGGGGTGTGTGGAACGGGAACTGGACGCCAGCCGAAGCCAACATGTTCTTTTCAACCAACGGAGGCACCGGCACTTCGCTCGATGGCAAGGCGAATTTTACGTTCACTGGCATCGGCCTTTCATTTTTGCGCAATCGCATCGCCTATGCCAGCACGACGTCGGCCAACGACATACCCACTACCACTGAAACGACGATCATGATGTTGGCTCAAGCCCGCGGCGCTCGACTTTGGAGCACACCATGGACTCCTGCCGCCGGGTTCAAAAGCCTCGGCGATATTTACGATTCTGGTGTTGCTACGGGCGGCGGACTTTTCGGGGGCAGCTATCTGGGCAGCGGGAACAATAGCGTCAATTTGAACTATGCCAGCCAGCTTGCCAACTACGTGAAACGTATGAAACAAGGCATCTTCGGCGTCAGCCTGAACATTTACGCCATTTCCATCCAAAATGAACCAGACGTGTGGGTCACCGACTATGAGGCCTGCCAATGGACCGGGGCGCAGATTCACGATTTCGCCACCAACCTCTACAATGCCTTGCAAGCCCAAGGTCTTTCTTCAACAAAAATCATCCTCCCGGAAAACTCTGGCTGGGACGATTACAAAGGCTTCGCTGACGCTGTCATGAGCGACACGAACGCGGCGGCGGATGTGGGTATCATCGCCGATCACGATTACGATTTAGGGTATGGCCCAAAAAATAGTTATGGAAAGGCGCTTTGGGAAACGGAAGTTTCCGGGAATGACCCCTACGACGGCAGCATCACCAATGCGATTTTTTGGGCCGGACAAATTCATAATTGCCTGACTGTCGCGCAGGTCAACGCCTGGCATTACTGGTGGCTGATTCCGCAGGGTCCGGACAATGAAGCGTTGACGGACATAAACGGCATTCCCGCCAAGCGCATGTATGCCCTCGGACAATTCTCCAGGTTTGTGCGCCCGAATTATTACCGCGTTAACGCCACTGGCACGGCGGCGGGACTCTCCGCGGAAATCAGCGCCTACAAAGATTCAGCCTCGCCCAACTTCGCCATTGTCGCGATCAATCCCAACTCAGTTGAAATCAGTCAAGTATTCAATCTTGCCAACGCCGCCGTTATCTCCAGCGTTACCCCATGGATGACTACCAGCAATCTCTCCCTCGCCAGCTTGACGCCGGTGGCGGCAACCAATTCCAGCTTTAGCTACACGCTGCCCCCCTTGAGCATCACCACCTTCGTCGGACAGGCTGTTCCGCCTGCGACATTGTTCGGCGCCGCGGTGACGGGGAATGGGGAATTTCACCTTTCATTCACAAACGTCACCGGCCTGAGCTTCGCGGTGTTTGCCTCGACAAACTTGACGCAACCGCTGAATGCGTGGTCCAACGTCGGGACCGCTGTTGAGACGCCCGCCGGGTCGGGGGTTTATGAGTTCACTGATTTGCAGGCCACGAATACGCAACGGTTTTATCAGATCCGGTCGCCGTAATAGGAGATGAGGATTTGGCGCCCGCAATCGCGACCGAATAAAGCAGGGATTACGTCCAGATCCAGTTGGCAGGCCCGGCTCCATGCAGTTATCCTCAAGAAATGGCGCGCGGTCTTTTTCTTCGATGATTAGATGGCCATCATCAGTCGGCTTTAAGACGGTCAACAATCCCATGTCCACCGTCTGCACGCTGGCTCTTTTTGGGATTTCCAGTTGGATTCGTGCGAACGACGAGCGTAGGCCTTTTTTGTGGGCTTCCTCCTGCTGCGCGGATTCTGCAAGGACTTTTTACAAGTCCTTTTGGCTCGGATGTCTTTTTTCTCCTCGGATGCGAAGACATCGCCGATGGCTTGTCAAGCGCATCGGGAAAATCGGATTTTATGGAACCCAGGCGGTTCGGAAGAATAGCGAATTGCCGCCGGCGGGAACAATGTATGGAGACGCCGCGCCCGAGGCTGCGCTGGTGATGTTGGTGTAGGGACCGGCGACGTTTGTTGAGCTTTGCAATTGCGCGGTGCCGCCCGTGGCGGGGTCGCTCCAGAAGACTTCCAACTGGTTGTTCGTTTGCACGATTGTCAGCGGAGGCGTGGCGGGGACGAGTTGGACAATTTTGATGCTGTCGATGTCGATTGTGGTGTCGGCGCCGTATCCGAATTGCGCTCCCGCGTCAGGACTTCCCTGCGTGGCGACCTGGACCTGGAGTTGGTTTACGTGTGTCACGTATTCGTTGAACAACGCCTGCGAACCTCCGTTGTTCACTCCGATGGGTGTGGCGGAGCCGTCGAAAACGAAGGATTGCAAGTTGGTCGCCAGCTCCACGGACGGCGCCAGATCCAGGATTACCGACGATGTCGCGTTTGAGGGGGATTCGGCTCCCGGCGGCACAAAAAATAATAGGTCCATCACGGCGGCGACGTTGGTCTCATCAGATCCGTCGATCAATCCACCGACTTTGGCGGAGACATAGACGCGGTACGATGCTTTGTTGCTGGAGGTGAGTTGGAAGGGGATCGGGGTGAAGACGGTGCCGGCGCCGAAACCGGAGTAACTGACGGGGGGATTGGTGGCCCAGGTTGAAAGGTTTATTGTGTACTCGAGCGAATCGGTGCCGTTGAGTCCTCCGCCTATATTGGTCGTCACGGTTCCGGTGGCGAAGTTTGCGCCGTCGCGGAAATTGAAGCCGTAGTCGCTGGAGGGGAATTTGTTGTCAAAGTTCGCCTGGGCGATGAGTTGTTCCTGCATCGGGGTGGGGATGGTGTTTCCGGTCTGGATCAATTCGATGTTGTCCACGACCAGCGCGCCGTTGTTGGTGAAGCCGAATACCGGCGAGATCAATGGAGTGCCGCCAATGGTTCCTTTTGTCCCGGCCACGGTGAATTCGACGGTGAATTTGGCGATGGAGCTGACGATGTCGGCGTTCGTGAAATCAGTGAGCAGGTCGGTGGCGTCGGATGCGTAACCCAACGAGGATAACGGCACGGAAATGTGAACAAAGTTGGAGCCGACGAGGCCGACGTCTCCTGTAAAGTCGAAAAGAATGTTGCCGCCGCTGTCCTGGAATTGCACCTTCGAGACGGTGACATCCGTATTGGTCAGGCCGGGCATCAATCCCAGGACCTGAATGTCGGCGCTCAAAATCAGCGACCCGGTGACCGCGGTGGGCGTGATCGGGAAGATGGGGCCCGAAAAACTCGTGCCGTTTCCCACAAGCGCATAAACGTAGCTGAGGGAAGCGTTTGTCCAATTGGGGTCGCTCGGCAGCAATGTGTAATTCGGCGAGATGGAATTGGCGGAAGTGCCGTTCACCCCGACTCCGGCGGTGATGCCACCTGAATAACTCGTGGCAACGGAACCGGCGGACGAACCGGCGACGCAGTAGCCGTACGCAAAATTGAAATTTCCTTCGCCAGCATCGCCATCAAAATCGGTTTGAAGGATGATGTTGGTGGTTTGGGCGTTGGCGGCGGAGATTGTTCCTGCCAGCGCGATGGCCGAGATGATGACGCGAATGTTCGTTTTCATTTTTTTTTCGTGGCGGGGGGGGGCCGGTTGGTAAGCTACACCCGGCGCGGCTCGAAGTCACGACTTCGTTCATTTAACCTTGGATTACGAACTGGGTTTAAAAGTGGTGGGTTGGCCGGGACTCGAACCCGGGACCAATGCCTTAAAAGGGCACTGCTCTACCAACTGAGCTACCAACCCAACTAATTAATTTTAAACGAGTTGCGAATATTTTTCGACTTTAAAAAATCCGACTTGTAACCCAAACTTGTCACCCTTGAGTTTTGTGCTATAGTTGGGCATGAAAATGAACGGGCAAAAATCGTCGCAACCGACTGTAAATCAGCCAGTTTTTCACAGAGTTGCAGAAAACCTGTATCGCCTCGAATCATCAGGCGGGTACTATGCCTTACTTAAGCGGGGAGGCAAGCAGTTTCGCCGGTCTTTGAAGACCAAGGACCGAAAACTGGCCGACCGCCGACTTGCCGAATTACGGGCGAAAGTGGGTGGCTTGCAAATCTCAGCGGACGCCAACCTAACATTTATCGGAGCGGCAACAATGTGGTTGGATGCCGATAAGCATGCTCTCAGCGCCAGCACCAACCTGCGCAGAGAGCTGTACGTCAAGGGTTTACTTCCGTTTTTTGAGGGCATACCGATTCGTAACATCACCAGTGCGCATTGCCACCGTTGGGTGCAAGAGCGAGGTGCAACTCTGGCTTCCGAAACCTTTGTCCACGAACTCGATGTGTTAAAGTCGATCTTGAATCTGGCATTGGAGCGAGGGATGCTTTTGGAGAATCCGGCGCGGCACATCAAACGTCCAAAAGTAGTTTCGAAAAGGATTGTCGTGCCAAGTGTTGATCAGTTCGGCTGGCTAATTAACGCCATCCGGGTATCCGATGGCAGAACGGACAGCCAAGACAAAGCCAAAGATGGCGCGGATCTCGTTGAATTCCTCGCTTATTCCGGGGCGCGCATCGGGGAGGTAACAGGCGGGTGTTATGCAAAAACCAAACGGGCTTTACTTTGGAACGACGTTGACTTTGAGAAGGGCACGCTGTTCCTGCCCGGGACAAAAACTGAAGCTGCGCCCCGAACCATTCCCATGTCGGATCGACTGCGTCAGCTTTTATTGCGTTTGAAAGCGGAGAAAAAACCACAGATCGGCGATCCGATTTTTCCCAGTAAAAGTGCGCGCAAATGCCTGCAGACCGCTTGCAAAAAACTGGGGTTGCCAATGTTTACTCACCACGATTTTCGGCACTTTTTCGCCACAACGTGCATCGAGTCCGGGGTGGATATTCCGACTGTCAGCCGTTGGCTCGGGCACAAAGATGGCGGCGCGCTGGCGATGAAACGTTACGGCCATCTTCGTCAGGAGCATAGCCTTGCAATGATTAAGCGGGTCAGCTTTGATAAGCTGGCCAACGTCCGTCCAACGACGCAAACCGCCCCACAAGAACCAGCCCCTCCAAGCGATGAGCGCCGGGCCGTCGCGAATGCTAAAGCGAAATACAAGTATCCCTGGTGGGCTTCAGAAATCCCGCTGGAAGTCTTTTGGGGCCAGTTCAATGAGGTCATCCAAATTGTTCCAGTCGAAAAACTTCTTGAAGTTGCCAAACTGGCAATGGGACGCGAGGTTTTTAAATCAGAATTGCCCGACCGGCAGGCATTGTTGGATGAGCTTTCTGCCCGAATACCGGCGGAAATCCTTAACAAGGTTCTCGCCAAGACTCCGGCCAAGTGCGGCGAGTTGCAAACATGAGCGCCCAATCAACTGGCTTTATCATTTTTCCCAATCGTTCCGGAGGTCTGCCACAAAAAACGGTCGAGATCGTTCCAGGAGTATAGGATGTCGCAAAGCTCGCAATAGGTTGAGGAGACCGCGCCTCGTCAACTTGTGGGCAAAATCCAAGCAACGAATGCGATTGTGAGCGCGACGCCGACGAATCCAAAAATCGTCTCAAGGTTGATCACGCCCGAACGGAACGTGATACCCAGCGCTTCCGAATCGGCCATTTTCGTTATGGTCCCAGATGTCCACGCCACAGCGCGACTCGGATGTCACAGCGAGCAATGAGCCATCAGGACTAAGGCGAACGCAGGCAGTAAAGCCAGGCATGGGGTTCCTGGCTTGGAAAGATGCGATCCCTTTCAGGGCGGTTCTGAACAGCCCTGGATGCGAGCTTGTCAAGGGCCTCAACGATTGACGCCATAATAGGGTTCCTTTTGAATTCTCGGCATCTGTTTAGCAGTCCATCACCAAACCCGCGATAATTAAATCATCCACGAACGGCATGCGCCAAGTTGTGAAACGGATGCCGTCACATGCGACCAGGCCAAGTTCGTTGACGGTGTCAGCGGCGGAACGAAATTGGGGTATTTCTGGCGGTTCGAAATTCCCGGCTTCGTGATCCGTTTTCTTCCAAACATCGATGAAAACCTTCTTCCTTCTTCATTTATTCGCCAAAATGCCAGGAATCGAGCGTTGAGCG
>DATAXU010000073.1:0-22566 GCA_036272955.1 Verrucomicrobiia bacterium | reverse complement strand
TCGCTGGACGGATTCGGGTTGAAGGATTGCCCGGCGGCCATCGGGGCGGCGGGGGCGGTGATTCATTATTTGACACAATATTTGCGGCGGGACGTTTCGTCGCTCACGCGGCTGGGGTTTTATCAGTGCTCGGATTTCATGACGCTGGATTCGGTGTCGCTCCAAAACCTGGAAATCCTGGAACCGCGGCACCCAGACGCGCCACGAAACGCCTCGCTGTTTGGCGCGCTGAACCGGACGGCAACGCCGATGGGGGCGCGGAAATTGCGGGATTGGCTCAGCCAGCCGCTGGGCGCGGCGGCGCCGATTTTGCGGAGGCGGGACGCGGTGCAACTTTGGCTGGAGAACACGGAGTTGCTGGATGATTTTCGACGGCAGTTGGGCGAGGTTCGGGACCTAGAGCGGACGATGGGGCGCTTGAGCACGGGTTCGGGAAATGGGCGCGATTTGGCGGCCTTGCGCATGGGGTTGGAACGGATTCCGGCGGTCAAAGGGATCTTGCCGCGGCTGAAACATCCGCCGGCGGCGGCGGTGGACTTGCCGGCGCTCCATGAGATACCGGCGCGAAGCGAGGCGGGGTTGATTGAGGAATTGGCGTCGGAACTGGAGGAGTCGCCAGATTTGGTGGAATTGATCGGGCGGGCGATTGTCGATGAACCGCCGCTGGCGGTCAAGGAGGGCGGGGTGATCCGCGACGGATTTGATTCGCGGCTGGATGAATTTCGCGCGGCGATGCGCGACGGGAAAAATTGGATCGCCCAACTTCAGCAGGACGAAATTGCGCGGACGGGGATTGCGTCGCTGAAGGTGCGGTTCAATTCGGTTTTCGGATATTACATCGAAATCACGAAGTCAAACCTGGACAAGGCGCCGGCGCACTACATTCGCAAGCAGACCATCGCCAACGGGGAGCGATTTATCACGCCGGAATTGAAGGAGATGGAGGGAAAGATTCTTGGGGCGGAGGAACGGAGCGTGAAGCTGGAATATGAGTTGTTCCAGCGCGTGCGGGAACAGGTGCTGGAGCAGTTGCCGCGTTTGCAGAAGACGGCGGCGGCGCTGGGGCAGTTGGACGTGCTGGGGGCGTTCGCGGAAACGGCGCGGCTGCATAACTATTGCCGGCCGGAAATCAGGGAGGAGGGGGTCATTGAGATTCGGGAGGGGCGGCATCCGGTGTTGGAACAAATGGCGGGCGGGGAGCGATTTGTGCCGAACGACATAAAGCTGGACCACTTGGAACGACAATTGCTCCTTATCACGGGACCGAATATGGCGGGAAAAAGCACATTCATCCGGCAGGTGGCGTTGATCGCGCTGATGGCGCACGCGGGGTCATTTGTTCCGGCGGCATCGGCAAGAATCGACCTAGTGGACCGGATCTTCACGCGGATAGGGGCGAGCGACGACCTGACGCGGGGGCAATCGACATTCATGGTGGAAATGAGCGAGACGGCGAACATATTGAACAACTCGACGAAGCGGGCTTTAATTATACTTGATGAAATTGGGCGCGGCACGAGCACGTTCGACGGGTTGAGCCTGGCGTGGTCGATTGTGGAGCATTTGCACAACGTCGTGGGGGCCAAGACACTTTTTGCGACGCATTACCATGAATTGACGGAATTGGCGGGGCGGCTGGCGCGTGTGAGGAATTGCAACGTGGCAGTGCGCGAATGGAACGAGCAGATCGTTTTCCTGCGCAAGATCATTGAGGGGGCGACGGACAAGAGTTACGGCATCCAGGTGGCGCGGCTTGCGGGCGTGCCGAAACCGGTGCTGGAACGGGCGAAGGAAATTTTGCGCAACCTGGAGGAATCTGAATTGACGCCGGAAGGGAAAGTGCGGCGGCATCCGCGGCACGCGGAATTGGAGAAGTTGAAGAAGCTGGCGCCGCCGCCGCAGATGGATCTCTTCGCCGGAACATGAAGCGCGCCGCGTTTATTGTTCTCCTGGCGGTTGCCCAGGGGTTGTCCGCGGAGAGCAGCCACAAGCTGCAGGTAACCGATAAGACGCATGGGGCTCAAATTGTGGCCGCGGGGGGGCGTCTCATTGGGGACTATTCCAGCTACCAGCTTTATGACGTGCCGGCGACGGCATTGAATCCGGGATGGGGACGGGTGCGCGACGAATATAACACCATTTTTCTCAATGCGGGCCATCTCGACACTTCAAAAGCGGAAACGAAGGCGCTGCGAAAGAGCGCGGGAAAATTCACAGGAAAACGGATGCACCTGGTGCATTTTGCGGGGCCGGTCCAACCGGGGTGGCGGCAGGAATTGGTCGAGGCGGGGGTGCAAATCGTCAGTTACATTCCACAGAACGCTTATCTCGTGTACGGGGATGCGGGAAGCATCGCGCGAGTGCAGGCGCTTGCCGCGACGGCGCGCGAAATCCAATGGGACGGCGACTATCTGGACGATTATAAAACGCACCCTGCCGTCCGCGCGGGGAAAACGGACAAATTCGCCATTCAACTTGTCGCGGACGCGGACGCGAATGGGGAGACGTTACAATTGCTTGACCGGTTGAAATTGGCGCCGTTCGTGAAGCGTAGCCGCGTGCTGAATTACGTGAACATCATCGCGCGGTTGAACGCGGCGGATTTGAAAATTGTTGCGGCACGGCCAGATGTCGTGTCGATCCAGCCGTATTACACGCCGCGAAAACTGGACGAGCGCCAGGACCAGATTGTCGCGGGGAACCTCAATGGAAATCTTCCGGACGGTCCGGGCTACCTTGCGTGGTTGGCCGGGAAGGGGTTTACGGACGAACAATTCGCGGCGTCGGGATTCGTCGTGGACATCAGCGACAGCGGAATCGACGACGGGACGACGACTCCGAATCATTTCGGGCTTTATGTGGGCGGGCAGTTAAGCGCGGCGAGCCGGGTGGTGTATTCGCGGCTGGAGGGGACGCCCAACCAGGGCAGCACGCTGGAAGGTTGCGACGGGCATGGGACGATCAACGCGCATATCGTGGGCGGATTTGATGGCGGGACGAATTTTCCGTTCGCGGACGGGGCGGGGTTCGCGTACGGGCTGGGAGTCTGCCCGTTCGCGCGGCTGGGGGCGTCGGTGGTTTTTGACTTCGAGAATTGGACGTATCCGAGTTTTTCGCAATTGGAGGCGGACGCCTACGGCAGCGGCGCGCGCATCGACAATAATAGCTGGGGGGATTACGACGCTGATGGTATTTACGGGACCGATTCGCAGGAGTACGACAAGCTGGTGCGCGATGCGCAGGAGGAGGACGCAACAAACCCGGCGCCGGGGAACCAGGAGATGGTCATTCTTTTTGCGGCGGGAAATTTCACAAACGCAGGGACCATCGACCAGCCGGCCACGGCGAAAAATGTCATTTCCGTGGGCGGTGCGGAGAACGTTCAAGCCTTCACCGGCCCATTTAACGGGGAGGACATGTGCAGCGTCGATAATAGCGACGCGGCCAGCGCCAACGAAATGTTGTACGCCTCCTCGCGCGGGCCGTGCGAGGACGGGCGGATGAAGCCGGACCTTGTGGCGCCGGCCACCCATGTTACCGGCGGCGTGATGCAGGGGGAGGACCCGGGTCCGTACGGGACCGCTGATCCCTGCTTCAACGTGGACAACATTGCGATTTGCGGGGGCGTTGCGGGGGACCTTTTTTACCCGCCGGGCCAGGAATTTTACTCGGCGTCCTCGGGAACGAGCCATTCGACGCCTTGCGTTGCGGGGGGTTGCGCGCTGCTGCGGCAATACTTCATCAATCAGGGGCTTATTCCTCCATCGCCGGCGATGACAAAAGCGTGGCTGATGAACAGCGCGCGTTACATGACCGGGGCTTCGACCGACGATACGTTGTGGTCGCCAAACCAGGGGATGGGCGAACTGGATTTGGGGACGGCATTCGACGGGACGCCGCGACTTTTGCGCGACGAACAGGCGGCGGACACGTTCACGGCCAGCGGACAAGTTCGCACGTTTACGGGGCAGGTTGACAATACTAATTTACCGTTCCGTGTCACCGTTGCGTGGACGGACGCGCCCGGGAGCACCAGCGGCGCGGCCTACAACAACGACCTGGACCTCACCGTCAGCATTGGCGGGCAGACGTACCTTGGCAATATGTTCAACGGGAACTATTCCATTCCCGGCGGCGCTCCCGACACCAAGGACAATGTGGAAAGCGTTTTTTGCCCGGCGGGAACGGGAGGGGCTTTCACCGTGACGGTGAGCGGGACGAGCATCAACTCCATCGGCGTTCCGAATGGGAGCAACGGGTTGACGCAGGATTTTGCCTTAGTTGTTGACAATGCCGCCGCCGACGGCCCGCCGGTGATCATACCGGCGGGCGCGACGACTGGGGTCATCAACCCGGGCCAGACGGTCACCGTGAACCTGGCGCTGCAAAATACAGGAATTGCCAATACCACAAATCTGGTGGCGACCCTGCTGCCGGGCGGGGGAGTCACCTCTCCGGGCGCGGCGATGACCTACGGGGTTTTGCCGGGGGACGGGATAGCGGGGTCCGAGGCGTTTACATTTACGGCGGAGGGTGCGTGCGGAGGGACGATCACAGCCACGCTGCAACTCCAGGACGGCTCCGCGAACCTGGGGACGGCGAGTTACACTTTGAGGCTTGGAGGATTCGTTACGGTCACGAACTATGGAAACAATTTTGACACCGTGACGCCTCCGGCGCTGCCAGCGGCCTGGAGCAGTTCTGTTTCAGGCGGGCAAATTCCTTGGGTGACGATCGACGACATGTGGGACACGCGGCCGAATTCAGCTTTCGCCGCGGCGACCACCAACGCCGGCGTCGCGGACCTGGTTACGCCAGCGATCGGAATTGTTTCCGCAACGTCGCAATTGTCATTTCGTCAATACTACAACCTGGAGATCAATCCGGACGACCCGGGTGAGGCGTTCGACGGCGGCGCGTTGGAAATTCAAATCGGCGCGAATGGGTTCAAGGACATATTGGAGGCGGGAGGCAGTTTTGTGACCAATGGTTATAACACAGCCATTGCGCCGTCCACTGGCAATCCGCTGGCGGACCGGGAAGCGTGGAGCGGCGATTCGCAGGGGTTCGTCACGACGATTGTGAATCTGCCCGCGGCGGCGGAGGGGCAAAACATCCAGCTTAAATGGCGATGCGCCACCGATACTGGCAACGCGTACGGGTCGGTCGGATGGTGGATTGACACCGTTGTGATCGACGACGGGGGGCATTATACTTGTTCCCCGGAGCCTCCGACGATTTCCAGCGTGGCGAGCGGGGCCGCGGGGCTTGTTTTTTCCTTCCAAACGGCGTCCAACCAAACTTATGAAATGCAATATAATAACGCGCTCGACAATCCGGGTTGGACGACCGTGCAAACCCTCGTGGGCAACGGACAAATTCAATTCGTGACCAATGCGATTGCGCCAGGGCAGGGGTATTATCGGTTGCGATCTCCGTGATCCGAATTTCTTCCGTTGACCAATGGACAAATCGTCTTCAACATTCGGGCCATGATTATCGGCGTTCCCCGGGAGATAAAACTTCAAGAACATCGGGTGGCACTGCTGCCCTCCGCTGTTTATCAACTGGTCAAGCGCGGGCACCAGGTGGTTGTCGAGCGGTTGGCGGGCGCAGGAGCGGGTTACCCGGATGCTGATTACGAGCAGGCCGGCGCGGAGATGACCGGCGACCACGCCAGTGTTTTTAAAAAGGCGGACCTCATTGTCAAGGTGAAGGAACCGCAAGAATCCGAATTTGGCCTGTTGCGCGACGGTCAGATCCTTTTCACATATTTGCACCTCGCGGCGGACCGGGGATTGACCGAGGCGCTGATGAAATCGGGCGTCACCGGAATCGCCTATGAGACCATTGAAGTCAATCGGCGGCTGCCGTTGCTGGAGCCGATGAGTGAAATCGCCGGCCGAATGTCCATCCTGGTGGGCGGGTTTTACCTGGCCAAGCACAATGGCGGCAGCGGGGTTTTGCTCGGAGGCGTGCCGGGAGTCCTGCCGGGGCGCGTCGTGGTATTGGGCGGCGGAGCCAGCGGGATTAACGCGGCGCGGATGGCCACGGGCTTGGGGGCGGACGTAACGATTTTGGAAGTGGATTTGGAACGGATGCGCTTTTTGGACATTACGCTGCACACGGCGCACACCTTGTTTTCGAGCGAGGCGCACCTTGCGGATTTGATGCCGACGGTGGACCTGCTGATCGGAGCGGTGCTGGTGCCGGGGGCGAAAGCGCCGAGGTTGATCAACCGAGGGATGCTGCGGCGGATGCGGCCCGGAAGCGTGCTGGTGGATATTGCCATTGACCAGGGCGGGTGCGCGGAAACGTCGCGTCCGACGACGCACGATCATCCCGTCTATGTTGAGGAAGGGGTGATCCATTATTGCGTGGCGAACATGCCGGGCGCGTTCGCGCGGACGGCGACCCAGGCGCTGACGAACGTGACTTATCGCTACATCGAGACGCTGGCGGATGTGGGATTGGCTGAAGCGTGCCGGCTGCAACCGGCGCTGCTGGGAGGCATCAATGTCATGAAGGGCCATGTGACGCATAAAGTCGTGGCCCAAGAGCACGGAATGAAATTCCAGGTTCCCATTTTGTCATAAGCAATTTCTGCTTGCCGTTTTGGGTGGATTTGGTTTTATCCGCCGCATGCTTGTCCGAAAATTGAGGTCTCTGACTACCCTCGTCGCCGGTTTCGTCCTGGTGCCGCTTTTGGAAATGTACGGCCAGCAAGCGAGTGCGCCGGCCCAATTGGCTCCCGTCACTGTCACGGGCCAGGCTGTGGCGGCGATTCCCCAGGCTGACTCCAGCGCCGCCACCATTGTCTCCGGACAGGAGGTGGAGGTGGGGGAGGTCAATTCATTCCGCGATTTGGACGCGCAAACGCCCAATTTCTCGGTGTTCGACGCCAACAACCAGCGCACGCCGAAATTTTCCGTGCGGGGTTTTCGAGAAAATAACTTTGGGGCGGGCGAGCCTGTCGTCGGCTTCTATGTCGATGATATTCCGTATTACGACATGTATTCGCGCGGGGTATCGCTCTATGACGTGCGGGAAATGGAATTTGTGCGGGGAGACCAGGGGACGCTTTACGGGGCAAGCGGGGTCGGGGGCGTTGTCAATATCGTCACGCGGCAGCCGGGGAATGAAACGCACGGCTATCTGGAAGCCAGCTACGGTAATTACGACAGCCAGGATTATCAGCTTGGCATCGGCGGGGCGCTGGTGAACGACAAGTTGTTTTTCAGTCTTGACGGACTTTACGGGTCGCGCTCCGGGTTTGTTTACAACAATTACCTGGGGGACGACCCGAATACGGAAAATACGGCCGATGGCCGGGCGACGCTCCGGTGGACGCCGAGCGCGCCGTGGAGCATCACGTTGACGGCGCAGGGCTACCGCGACAACGACGGATTTGTGCCGACTTACCTGCCCGTGACCAGCCCCTTTTTCCCGGGTGACGCAAACCCTTTCTCCGTCTCGCGCGATGTCAACGGTTACGTGGACACGTATGACACTGATGAAGCGCTGCGGATCGCGTACGAATCCGGGTCGGTCAAAGTTACGTCCGTCACGACGCATCGGGATTGGCGGCAGGATTTGTTGCAGGATTTTGATTTTTCCCAATACCCGATCGAGGATGGGTATTCGTATCCACGGCTTCAGCAGTGGAGCGAGGAACTGCGCATCGAGTCGCCCGAAAGCGCGGACAAGCTCAAGTGGCGCGCCGGCTTTTATTATTTGAATGACGATCTCCATAGCGATTCGGGCGCGATTGCGCTGCCAAACACCAACGCGATGACGCTGGCGCGGTCGCAGGACGAAACGTACGCCCTTTTTGGACAGGCCACCTACAGTGTTTCAGAACACCTGGATTTAACGGCGGGTGGGCGATTCACGGATGATCAGAGGGAAATCTTGCGCACTGGCACAGTGACGGTCGCGCCTTACCCGGCGTTTCCCACCGGTGCTTACGATTCGTCGGCCAGCTTCACTTCGGTCCAACCGAAGGCGGCCGTGACGTGGCATTTTACGCCGGATGCCGAGATTTACCTGAGCGGGACCGAAGGCTACCAAAGCGGCGGCTTCAACAGTTCGGTCGATTTGCCGTCACAAAGCCAATATGGCCCCGAACGGTCCTGGCAATTGGAATTGGGCGGGAAGACGTCGTGGTTCGACAACAAACTTTCCGCCAACGCGGCGTTGTTTTATACCGACGCGAACAATTATCAAACGTATCGAATCAACCCATCCGACCCAGCGGAGGCGTATCTTCTTAATGCGCATCGGGCTCAACTTTACGGCGCGGAATTGGAATTGACCGCGCGGCCCGTGGAGGGTTTGGACCTTTCGGCGGGGGTTGGTTACACGTATGCACACTACGTGCGCTTCACCATTCCGACGGCCGAGAGCGGGACCGGGGGGCCGGAGGACCTGGACGGCAAACCGATCAGTTTCGTGCCGGAATTCACGGCAAATCTGTCGGCGCGCTATCGTTTGCCGTGGTGGCATCTTTATGTGCATGGCGAAGTCATTGGGGTGGGACGGTACCAGCTTGACGACGCCGCGGACGTTACGGTTGGACAAACAGCGCAGGACGCTTACGTTTTGGTCAACGCGCAGGCCGGTTACGAGGGCGGGCATTTCAATATTTATTTCTTCGCAAAAAATATTTTTGACCAGCACTACATCAATAACGCGCTCAACCTGGCCGCCGGGCCATTGGTCCTTCAGACCGGCGATCCCGCGACTTACGGCGTGGCGGCGACGGCGCGGTTTTGATTGGAAGGCGGGATGGTGCGGGTTTTCCGCCCATTGACGCCCGGCCCCGCCGGCACAAGCTTACGGCAGCTTGAAGATTAATTTGACTCCAGACCAGCCGCTGGCGGGAATCCTTGAACCGGTTTTCGCCATTCGCACCGAAGAGGACCTGGGCATTGGCGATACCGAGGGTGTCCGCCAAATGGTGGATTGGTGCCACCGGCACAACCTCCATGTTTTTCAAACGCTTCCCATCAACGAAACGAGCGAGTCCAATAGCCCGTACAACGCGATCAGTTCACTCGCCATCGATCCGGGCACCATCGCCGTCTCGCCGCGTCACATTCCGGATTTGGCGCCGGAGGTTTTTCGGCGAATAGCGAAGCCGGCGATATTGAAGAAGTTGCGCTCGGGGTCGGTCCAGTATCCGGCAATGAGGGCGTTGAAGCGGGCGCTGCTGCAGGCGGCATTTGATCGCTTCGTGAAATCCGCCGAGTGCCGAACCGCCGGCCGGCCGGCGCAATTCCGCGGGTTCCTTATGGAAAATGCGGACTGGATTTCGGATTACGCGCTTTTTCGGGTGTTGATGGAAGAGAATGGCGATTCACCAAATTGGGAGCGCTGGCCGGCGGAGCATCGCACTCCTCAGCGGGCGCATAGCTGGCTTCTTTCGCTGACGGATGAGCGACGCGAGGAATTGTCGCGCAAACAGCTTTTTTTTATTTATGTGCAATGGCTCGCATTCAGCCAGTGGCGCGATATCAAGGATTATGCCGGGCGAAAGGAGGTCTTTCTCATGGGAGACATCCCTTTTGGTGTGGGGCGGAACAGCGCGGACGTCTGGGGCAACCCGGACCTTTTTGATCTTGACTGGAGCGGCGGCGCGCCGCCGGAGACTGCGTTCAAGGACGATCCGTTCACGGTGAAGTGGGGACAGAACTGGGGCATTCCGAATTATCGGTGGGACGAATTGCGCCGGCGGGATTTTTCGTGGTGGCGGATGCGCATCGGCAATATTCGGAAGAGTTTTCATCTTTTCCGCGTGGACCATGCGCTTGGGTTTTTCCGCATTTACTCTTTCCCGTGGACGCCGGATCGGAACCCGGAGTTTCTGGGGTTGAACCGCCGCGAGGCCGCCGCGCGCACCGGGGGCAGATTGCCCGGTTTTCGGCGATTTGCCGATGATACTCGGGAGCACAAGGCTGCCAATCAGGCGCAGGGCGAGGAGCTTTTACGATTCGTCACCGAAGCGGCACAGGACACACGGGTGGTGGCGGAGGACCTTGGGCTTGTGCCAGAGTATGTTCCTGTCAGCTTGCGGAAGCTGGGCATTCCGGGGTTTCGGATTCCGTCCATGTTTCGCGAAAGGGATGGGCGCTTTGGGAACCCGGCGAACTTCCCGCGCCTGTCCGTGACGCAACCGGCGACGCACGATCATCCGCCATTGGCGGCGGTTTGGGAGGATTTGTGGGGGAAGATCGAAAAGGGGACGCACGCGAGGGAAAGCCGGCGCGAACTGGCGTATTTCATGGAATTTGCGGGGATGGGTTTGGAGACGCCGGCACGCGAATTGACGGACCGGTTTCACGAAGCTTATCTGCGGCGCATTTTGCGATCCAACTCCTGGCTTGCGGTTGTAATGTTGACAGATCTCTTCGGGCAATCGATTCGGTTCAACACGCCCGGCGCCGTCAGCGCCTCAAACTGGTCTGTCCGCATGGAGAAAACGGTGCGCGAACTCGATGAAGATCCGGCGTTATCGGCCAAAACGCGGACGTTTTCCAGACTGGCCGAAGAAGCGGGGCGCGGCCGCCAGGGTTAATCCGGTTCCGGCGGGAGGGTTTTTACATACTCGGCCCAGAGTGCGGTGCTGACGTAAAGTTCCATGAAGACGTTGGGGCGCAATTGAAAATAGCCGGCCATGAGATGGGTTTTCCCGGGGCGTTCGTCTAACGCGGCGTGCAAATCGGCCGAGACGATCATGATCGGGACCAGCGGTTGATCTGGAATCTGGTCCCAATAACCGATCTTGTTGAACCGGCGCAAATACCATGGCAGCGGCCCGTAACTTTGCGGCGAGATCACTTCCACGATCGTGTTGTAGCCGTCCGGGGACACATGCGCGAGCGCATCAACGATTCCGAGGAGGCGCAGAATGTCAGGCGAAGTCTGGCTATAGACGTACGGATTTTTCGGACTGGCGCAATAGGGCACGCCGGATTGCGTCAAACCGAAATTGCCGCGCCATGCCTGCCAGCCAAGTTGCGCGACGCCGATTGCCAGCGCAAGGCCAGCGGCCGTCCTGAGGCCGACTTTTTTGCACGCGCGTAAAACGGAAGCCGCGCCCACTCCCGCGAGCAAAATCATCCCGTGATAGAATCCCAGCAAACACCAGGGCGTCTTATAGGCAACGACGGTGTAAATCAGCGTCAGCCAGAATGTGTAAAAGGCGATCAGGCGCAGAAGTGGACGGAGCGTCCCGAACAACGCCACCAAAAAGCCAACCGCAGCCAGGACGCCCACGAACGCTTCGGACCAGACCGGGCCGCCGGCGGAATGAAACCAAAACAGGCGCTGAAAATAAAAGGGCCACGGGTGTGCATGGACTGTTTCGCCGCCCGCGCGGCGGAGCCATGGGCCGTAGGTTCGCACCGCATCGAGCAATCCCTGCTTGTTGGTAAAGAAAGAGGTGAAAAAAAGCACCGCGATCGCCAACGCCGTTGCCGCGAGCAGTACCGTGTGCGTCGCGCGTCCCTGCCATTTCAGACGTGACGCGCCTGGCTCGCGCCAGCGGCTCCAAACGGCGGAACTTCCGATCGCAAAAACCAGCGCCGCGACGGCAAAAACGAATGTCTCCTTTGTCGCGGCCATTAAGCCGAGGCCGATTCCCGCCGTTAGCGCCCATCCCCAACGGTTCGTGTTGACCCAGCGCCAAAGTGAGAAAAAGCCCAAGGCTGTGAAAAAAACCAGCAGCATTTCATGGATGTAATACCGGCTGTAAAACACCATTGCGGGCGAAACGGCGATGATCGCCCCCGCCCAAAGTGATTCCATTTTTCCGAAGTCCGGCGCGAGGATAAGCAGGAGCAAAATCAATCCCGTCCCAAAAACCACCGGGACAATGCGGAATGTGGTTTCGGTGAACTGGTTGAAATCATGCGTGCCGCTGGCCCAGGCGGAGGGAAGGGTCATATAGGGAAGGGTGGGGCCGTGGAACTCGTTGGGATCGTATTTGTAATTATTATTGACCCAAAGCGCGCGGAACTTCATCGCGTTGACGCCCTCGTCGTTGTGCATGGGGCGAAGTCTCAGGCCGGGAACGCGCAGGGCCAGTCCAATGCCGGCGAGCAGCGCGAGGGTCGCAAGGAACCAGCGGTTCATGAGGCTGGCAGGCCCCACGCCTCGACCTCGATGTAGGTATTGAGGGCGTCGGCGGTGCTGCCTTTGCTGTAACACCGCACATACCGCGCCCGGGTGCCTTTGGCGTCGATCAGTTTTCCGGCGCCGGTAAGGGAATTCTCGAAGTATTCGCGGTCGGAGCCGAGGCCGAGCCCGGCGCTGTTTTTCTGGTCGTTATTGAAAAGCGTTGTCACGCCGGTTTTGAATTCCGGGTCATCGGAAACCTGCACAATCACGTCGCGAAAAACAATCGGCGTCGTGAAGTCGTGCCAAATCAGAATCGCGTAAAGTTTGTATTCGCCCTGCAAATCGATCTGCACCCAGCGGAGCCCTTTTCGGAGCGTGACGACATTTTCCTGGTCAGCCTGTTTGTGGCCGTCTGTGATTTGTTGCAAGTCGCCCGAGATCAAATTGGTATCGCTGGCGGAGACGGGCTTGCCGAGGGAAACGTTGGAGGCGCCTTTTGGAGCGAGAAAGGGGGGGCGCGGTTTGTCATTGAGCGGCAGCGCGGTGGTATCGGTTGGAATCATGGGCGGCGTGCCTTTCATTGCTGGCGGGGGAAGCACGAGGGGCAACGGTTGCAGGTCCTGGGCGGCCGCCTGAAAGGTTGCGGCAAGGGCAAGAACTCCGAGCGAAAGGAATTTGTTCATCCATCCAGAATTAACAAGGCGGCGGGTGCGATTAAAGCGGAAAGTGAACGCACTCGCGCGATTCGCGGCGGCCCTCTAGGGAATCTGAACTTCGCGGAAAAATTTTCCAGGCTTGCTCGCCATCGGGAAAGAGTAGGTCAAAGGATTTCCAGTCGCCGCGTTGGTAGCTATGGTTTTCCAGTCAACGAGGTTCGTTGAAGATTGGAGAAAAACCGTGCCGAAGCCTGGAGCATTGGTGACGGATAAATTCATGCTTCCAGCCTCAACGTTTGAGATACACACCGAGCCGAGCGGTTGAAGGTAGGAGAGCGTGCTGCTGGAATCGTTTATCGCGGAGCCGTACCAGAGCCAATTCGCCACTTGAAGTTCGGTAAAATTCCCGTACGGGAGAATATGCTGGTCGCCCACGTCCATCGCAAAGTACTCGTTCGCGTCCGGCGCAAAGCTAAAATCCCACGAGAACATGCCCGAGGGGTCGGCTTGGTTGGCCTCGCACGAGTCGGTTGAGGGTTCCTGTAATGTTGAACGTGACCTTCAAGCCATAAAGGTCCCCAACATTTGGAGTGCCTGCCACGCTATTGGGAAGACACGGGCCTGTGGGGGCGGTGATTTGCAGTGAGCAGCCGCCTGTGGGGATGGTGGTTCCTGCCGTTACACTCAGGTTGTCCAAAAGCAAATTGGAATCGATTGGGTTGGAACTGTCCACCGACACCTCCACCGAACCGACAAGGTTACTCGCATAGGGACTAAATGGAGTGGACCCAAAGTAAGAATTATCCATGTAGAACGTGACAGTGCGGGTGGCGAAATTGTAGTCGGCGCGAAGGACGTGGAAGGTATTGGTCGCCGTATTCGTTGCCACGCCGGGACCACCGATAACCTGACCGTTTTTGTCAATGTTGATGAGGAAATAGGCGTTACCGTTCTGGTCGTTCAAACCGAAAGACCCACAGAGAAAACCGGCATAGCCTGCGGTTGGGCCCAAATTCATCCACATATCGGCGCTTACGCTGACGATTGGCGTTCCGGCGGACACCGCATCATAGTTTGACAGGGGATGGATGAAGGCGCCGCTGTAAAAATCGGTCCCGCTCTCGGCCACAAAAGGGCCGAATATCTCCAAAGCGTGGCCGGCGGAGTATGAGACGATTTGGGCTGCGTTGGTGGAATAGCTGGAGGCGGATAGCCACCCATCCTGCCTGGCAAGGTTTCCCGTCACAAAGTCCGGAAAATCAGGCTGCGATTCATAAAGGACAGTTTGGGCCGAAATTCGCCCTGCCATCAATCCCAGCAAGGACAGCAAGCATACAAATGGGACGGACCGGTTGATGGTTTTCACGGAAGACGGAAGATAGCTAGGTTGGCCTCAAATACAAACAAAAAGCCCCCGCCCGGCCTTGCGGCCAAGCGGAGGCAAATTGGGGGCTGGGAGTTCGCCACTCTCTCTTTCCCACGCTGACATTAGGCGCACCCTCGCGGGGCTGCCAGCTTCCCGACGCCATTCTCCACGGCAAGCGGAATTATCGGCCTCATAGCAGGACCGTTCAGCGCCTTGCGGTCACTGAATTTTGAGTGAGGCCTCTTGGCTCGCTTGGGCTGGCGTTTGCGTCGCCGACATGCGAACCAGGTCAAGACACGTTTGCGATTTGTCTCCGCGTCTTAACCACTTTGCGCTGGGACGGCCACCGCTTTTGGCGATGCGTTGGCCCAGTGCTACGGGTCTGACCTCTTAACTCTCAGGTTACTTTTTATCACAAGCCAGCGGTGTTTTTTTGCAACATCGCCGACGTTTTGGAAGGCTTTCACACGCCTTGCCCAGGCTTGTTTCCTTCCCGGTTCGGATGCTCACTTTGTCCCGCCTTTCAGCGTCTTTCTTTGGGCCGGCCTTTGAAAAAGACCGCCAGAGTCACCCGCCCCGTGCTGATGCACAGTAGCAACCGTTTACCCTCTGGGTAACTGCGATTCACTCAAGCCTGAAACCGGCTTGAATTACTTGACTCGGCTCGGAACGGTTTCTACTCGCTCTTCACCGCTCAGTTCCTGTATCGCGTCACTGACAGCGTGCGACCGCTGCCAGAGGAACTGGTGAATCCTGCCTCCGGTCTCCGATTCTTGCGAAACGGACTTAGAGGGGTTGAGCCAACCAGCCTGACTCAGCCTTTCCCCAGTCACCTGGGATTATCCTTGGGACACCTGCAACTTTCTTTCGTCCATTACGTGCATCCCAGCTCTTTCAATGAACTGGTGACAGCATATCACAATTGTGGATGTTGCCTATGAAATGTTGTCCACAGGGTTATTCACCGGCATGACAATTTATTCACAACACGAGAATGCGAAAATACCCAATGTTGACGGGCGTTTTCCGCATTTCCATTTGCGACGCGACCTCGCGCGAGTGGAGGCGGGAAGGGCCGCGGTGGATAAGTTTTCGCGGCCTTTACTGCAATAAACTGCAATATCCTGCAATAAAGGGGGAAAAAACGGCTTCGAAATCAAGCCGGGGCGGTCGCCGATCCCGTAGCCGGCTTTTTCTTCACCGCGGCTTTTTTGCGTTTGAGATATGCGTTACGGCGATGCCGTTTTTGAACTTTGTTCGATTGTGTTCCCATAAATCTTTACTTTGCCATCAAAACTGCTTTGTTTATCGGTGCAATATGAAGATTTCGTTTCGCCGTTTCAACATCTATTTATCCCTCGCGGCCGTGGTTCTGGCCACCGGATGCGCCACAGACCCGGCAGCCAAGGAGAAAAAAGCGGAAAAGAAAGAGCAAACCACGTTCCGGCTCTACATGGAGGGCAGCCGTCACGATTACAGCAGCACTGGCACTGTCCTGGTGACGCACGAAAAAATCCCGTTTACCGTCGAGAGGGACCCTTTTCTCACGGAAGCGGACCTGAAAAAGGCGCAGTTGATCGATGATCCCGAGAAGGACGGAGGTTATGCCATCCAGGTGACATTCAACGAGCACGGGCTGCTGATGCTGGACATGATGACGACCGCTAATAAAGGCAAACATATTATCGTCTTTTCGCAATTTCCTCCTCCGGGCGAGAAACAGCCAAAAGTAAAAAAGAAAAACCACCCGTCTGATGACGATTCCGATTCCGATACCGATGATACCGCGACGCCCGAACCGGAGTCCGCGCCCGCTCCATCAACGCCCGGCAAACCACGCGAATCCGCATGGCTGACTGCGGTCCTGATCCGCGACCGGAATCCCAGCGGCGTTTTTCGTTTTACGCCGGATGCCACCCACGCCGAAGGGGTGAGGATTGTGCATGGATTGAAAAACGTCATTGCGCACGCCAAAAGAGAGGAAAAATATAACTTTTAGCCGTGTTAGAACTTCTATTCGCCTTTTTCGCGGTCACGGTGTCCGCTTTCGCCCAGCAGCCCTTTCAATTCCCCACGGCCAACCACGCGTTGTTTGAGAAAGATGGGGACGATCGATTTTTGGTTCCCACGCCGGGGAAGACCTGGGTCAGCGGCAGTTTCGGGTGTGTTCGCTCCGACGGACACCAAATGCACGAGGGGCTGGACATCAAGTGCTTGCAACGTGATCGACGCGGCGAACCCCTCGATCCCGTCATGGCCACCGCCGACGGCGTGGTCGCCTACGTCAACAATCATCCATCGTTTTCCAACTATGGCCGTTACATCGTCCTGTACCATCGAATTGGGGGGATGGAGATTTATTCGCTTTACGCGCATTTGTCGGAAGTTGAGGCGGGAATAAGGGTGGGCCGGGCTGTGCGCGCCGGGGAGAAAATCGCGGTCATGGGCCGCACGAGTAATACCGGAGAACGAATTTCCAAGGAGCGCGCGCATGTACATTTTGAGTTGAACCTGTTTTACAATGACCATTTCGACGCGTGGTTTAAAAAGAATTATCCGACTGAGCGCGACGACCACGGGAATTACAACGGCCAGAACCTGGTTGGCATCGATCCCCGCCTTTTGCTATTGGCGGAACACCAGGAGGGCGGGCGCTTCAATCTGCTTAACTGGATTCAACGTCGCACGGAGCTTTGCCGTGTGCTCGTGCGCAAGACCGGTTTTTCCTGGGTGCGCCGCTATCCCATGCTGGTCAAACAAGGCGCCCCAGGCCCGCACGAGGCGGTGGCCGGTTACGAGATCGCGTTGGATTACAACGGGTTGCCGTTTGAATTGATCCCCCGGTCTGCCACCCAATTCAAAGGGCCGGCCCGGTATCAATTGGTCTCGGTCAATGTGGCGGAATATGTGAAAAACCCTTGCCGCAGCCTTGTTACGAGGCGCGGGACGCGCTGGGAATTAGCGAACAATGGGGTGCGCCTCCTGGACATGCTGACCTACTGATTTTTTTGCGTTTTCGGGCTAAACTTGGGCGCAAACCTGTCGATATAAGGTAGATGAGTTCAGTAATTACCGCGCCGCAAGCCTCCCGCGAGCGTTTTGAGCGCACGCAAATTGACGCCCGCCTCAGTGGATGCGCCTGTCTGCCCTCTTTGGGTACTATCGACTCCGCGCTTCGCGAACTGTTGGGCGCAGATCAACGTTACACTTCGCAAATCGCCGAAATTATCCGCCGCGACCCCAGTTTGACATCCCGACTATTGCGTTTGGTCAACTCCGTCTATTACGGCATGTCCAAGCCTGTCAAAAATATTGAGGAAGCCGTTTTTTACCTTGGCGTCCGGCAAATCCGGCAATTGGCGATGGTGACTCCGATCATTGAAGATTTTCAAAAGCTGGCCGAAGGCCGGCAATTTCCATGGCGGCAGTTTTGGCGGCATTGCATCGCCACCGCGCTAATGACGCGAGAGATCACCGACTTGCTCCAGACGCAGGACGACGAGATCGATTACGTCGCGGGATTGATCCATGACGTGGGCAAGATTGTGATGGCGTCGGCATTCCCGGATCATTTCACTGAAATTCATCAACAGTTAAACCAAGGCGGCGGGGACTTGCTGAAACTGGAGCGTGAGATATTGGGAGTGGACCATGCCGAGTTGGGCGCGATGTATTTGCGCAAGCAGCGGCTACCGGAAGTCTTCGTGGAAATTGTGCAGTTTCACCACATGCCGCAAAGCGCGCGCGTCCAAACCAACGTAACCGCCGCGGTTCACGTGGCTGATTTGCTGGTGCGCCACAAACAGATTGGCGACAGCGGCAACTGCACGGAAGTGCCGTTCGACAGTTGGATGGAATCGCCGGGATGGAAAATACTCTTCGCCCATCAGACAGAAGATGAACGGAGTATTACCAGGGCGAGCTTGAACCGCAGCCTCGAGCGCATCCCCTCTATTCTGGAAAGCCTGGTTTAACCCGTTAGGGTCGATAATCCTCTGGTTTCGGTGGCAACCCCCGGTATCGGGTGTCGCCCTCGAAGACGATTCGCTTGCGTTGTATCGTGACCGTCGTTTTGTTCGCCAGCGAAATTGCCGCAAGCGCATCCCAGGCGTTCAAGTCATATTCGGCAAAGCTGTGCCGGAAAAAATGGTCGGAATCGTGCGAGTGCAGCGGGGGCGTCAAGCGGGTGTTCAGGTCGAAGGCCAGAATCGGCTCGATGTAATCCCAGTCCCGGTCGTTTACAACGGCGTGCTTCTCAAAATGTTTCCGTCGAATCCGCTCCGCGGTCCGTTCGTCCTTCACGACAATTACCGGGTCAAGCGGGTCCTCCACTGTATGGATCAGCAAAAACGGCGGCCTGACGGTCGCCTGAATGTAGCTTTGATTCGTCAGGGCGGAAATGGCGTCCAGCATCGTTGGGGCGTCGTTTGTCAGCCGCGCGTGAACGCGGCGAAAGAAATACAGTTCATCCGTGGCTCCGGGCATGAGGATGATCGCCGAAACCGCTGGATTGCGCCGGAAAGAATTAAGAAGGACGCGCGCGCAATTGGATCCATTTAATTCTGAAACGGGGGCGTTGAGCGGCATCCTGGCAAATTCCTCCTGCCACGAAGGCGCGCCCAGGGCAGCCACGGCCGTGAGCGAAAGGAGAAACAGGCTTTTTAAAAGAGACGAAGCCATTGTCAAAACGAAAGTTGCGCGATCCGCTCGTGGATTTGCCCGCCCCAGCGAGTCATGTAACTGAATTCGCGCCCGATTTCCTCCAATCGCCGCAATGGCAATGCGTTTGCGCGGGCGGGCGATCCCGGTGGCGGGGCGTCATTCCAGATGGTATTCATCTGCTTCAACTCTGCCAAAAGTTCATCGGCCCGCAATTGGATTCGCTGTTGCAGCCCGGCCAGCGTTTGGGTGCATTCCATCGCCCGTTCAAACGATTGCGCCTGCAAAAGTGGCGACGCCGTTTTGGCCCTAGCCGCGAGAAGGCTGTCCGCCTCACGGCAGGTGAGACCGACTTCGACGAATAATTCCATCGTGCCGCCTGGGATGTCCTGGATGTTGGGTGGCGGCGCGGCCAACTCCAGCTCCAGCAGATGCAGCAGCCGTAGTTTCGGATCGCGAAGGCAGTTGTAGGCCGCGTTCAACTCCGCGTAATGCCCGGTGGCGGCATCCCGTTCCGCGCTGGTTCCGGCATGAACGCGGTCAGGATGCGCGCGGGACGAGATTTCCAGAAAAGCGGCTTTCAGGGATTCGGGGTCAATCCACGGACGGCGCGGCTGGCCGAGCAGGGCAAAGTTATCCATGACAGAAATCGCGGCGCGCTAGGCGCTGAAACTTTCGCCGCAGGAACAACTGGAGGCGGCGTTGGGATTCTTGACCTTGAAGCCGCCGTCCTGCAAAGCGTCCACAAAATCCAATTCGCTGCCGGTGACGTATAAGGCGCTTTTCGGGTCCACCACGACCTTGACGCCCGCGCTCTCAACGAGGATATCGCGATTGGCCGGTTGGTCCTGGAGGTCCATTTTGTATTGCAAGCCGGAGCACCCGCCCCCGATCACCGCGACGCGCAAAACGCCGCCGGGCCGCCCCTGCTTTTGCAAAAGCGAACAGACTTTTTTCGCGGCGCTGGCAGTCACCTTGATCAGGCGCTCATCCCCGACGCGAAAATTCGCGGGCGCGGCGGAGTTCAACCCGGCTTGTTTTCCAGCGATCACAAGGGAGAACGTACTGGACGCGGGAAAGATCGTCAATGGTTCGTTCCCCGGCCGCTGAAAGCCAAATTAACAAAGGGATGAACCGCAAACTGTCATTTTTTCTAGGACTGAGCGACTTGACCCTTGGGCGACGCCTTTGGGATTGGCTGGTCCTCTGACGTTGTGGCGTTGCGCTCCACGGTTGAATGGGGGCGGGTTGTTTGATAGCTTTTGCGCATGGGACGCCAATGGCTGCATGCAAAACGCCTGGTCGCCGGCCTCAAAAAGGGGCGCGCAACCAATAAACTTGTCCGCGAAATTTCTGTCGCCGCCAAAATGGGCGGGGCCGATCCCGCGATGAATCCCCGCCTTTTTACCGCGGTCGAAAAGGCAAAACGCGAAAGCGTTACGCGCGATTCCATCGAGCGGGCAATCAAGAAAGGGGCGGGCATCGGGGCCGATAAGCTCGTGGTGGAACATGTCGTGTTTGAGGGGTATGCGCCGCATAAAGTGCCCGTCATCGTCGAGGTTTATACGGACAATGTTAACCGCACGGCGCCGGAGGTCCGCATGCTTTTCAAGAAAGGCCAGCTTGGACAGGCCGGGGGCAATAAATTTCTTTTTGATCACGTGGGCCTTGTCGAAGCTTATCATCCGGATGCAAATACGGACCGTGAGACCGCGGCGATCGAGGCGGGCGCCAATGAAGTCGAGACGCTGACGCACGAACAGAATGACGATGTGCCGGCCGAATCCGCGGGCGCGCGATTTCTTTGTGACCGCCCGGCGGTGCAATCGGTCAGTTCCTGGCTTGGGTCGCATGGCTGGACTGTCGTGACGAGCGAAATTGGCTTTGTGCCCAAGAACATTCCCGAGTTGAGCGAATCGCAGCGCACGGAAGTCGGAGAATTTTTGCAGGAACTCGAAGAGCACGAAGACGTGCATCGCGTCTGGGCGGCGGTGAAATAGATAACTCAGCGGCAACGCGGACAAAGGCCGAAAAATTCCAACCGATGAGTCACGCCGGAATAGCCGTTGCGCCGCGCGATCTCTTCTTCCAGTTCCCGCGGAAAACAGTCGTCGATCTCCACAACCTCGGCGCAGCGTCGGCAAATCAAATGATGGTGATGGCCATCGTCATCCGTCCCCATTAATTCGTAGCGGGCGATGCCGTCGCCCAAATCAAAACGTTTCACCATGCCAATGTTTTCCAGCAGGTGCAGGGAGCGGTAAATCGTTGCAAGGTCGCAGTCCTCACTGCCAAGGCTGCGCTGCACTTCCTTGCTGCTCATCGGGTGCGGATGATGCCGGAGGACGCCCAGAATGGCCTCGCGCTGCCCGGTGATCCGGCGGGATTTGCCCCGCAGGCGGTCGGTCAATTCCGGCAATTGCGGGCGGTCGGAATGAGTGTGTTTCTTCATCTTGACAATTTATTCCAGCGCCAAGCTCGCGAATCCGAGGCCGGTGCCGATAATGATCGCCGCCAGTTTCCGGTGGTGCAGCTTGTGCCCTTCTTCGCTTTCAAAAAGGATCGTCGTGGAAATGTGCATGAAAATCCCGATGACGATGGCCATCAATTCCTGCGAATGCTTCGCGAGGAAAACCACGTGGCCGCTCACAAGCAAGCCGAGCGGCGCCATCACGGCGAACAATCCAAGGCCGGCCAGGGCCACGCCCCGGCGAAGTCCGCTGTGGAGAAGCATCCCCAAAAGCGCGATCGAGACGGGATAATTATGAACGACGATGCTCCAGAGGAGGAGCCGCCGGGTTTTTGGGTCGTGGTAGCTGTCCTGGCGGCCCAGCGCCATTGCCTCGATAAATGCGTGAATGCACAAACCGGCAAGAATACCCGACGGAAATTTGTGGCCGACGGCGTGGGAGTGCCCGTGTTCGATCCCTTGCGAGACGCCTTCCAGGGCGACTTGAATATAGAAACCAACGAGAATTAAAACACCGATGACCCAGACCGGCGTGGAGGCGGTGTGGTAAAGTTCCGGCAGCAGGTGCAGGAAAGTCAAACTGAGCAGGTAAGCCCCCACGAACGCGTTAAGCGGCTTTAGATGGCGGGGTTGATCGAGTTTGAGCCAGAAGACGCTGCAGGCGCCCAAGGCGATGCTGGAAAGAAGAATGAGATAATCCATACGCTACCTCACTAGAATGCACCAGTTGCAAACGATTTGCAATAGCAATTCATAAAAAATCCCACGATGGAACTATCTCGTTTTTTCTACTTCATCAAGAGCATCTGCCGCGCGCGTTTAACGCTGCGGTTGAGCTGCCTCTGATAATGGGCCGGCAACCCCGTGTATTTGCGGGGCAGGATGCGTCCCTGGTCCGTCACAAACTGCTTGAGCAGGGTGACGTTTTTGAAGTCGAGGGCATCGAACGTAAAGTCGATTTTCGGCTTGGGACGCGGGGTGCGGACTTCAACTGCGCCGGACTTGCCGCGAGCGCCGCGGCCGGCCGGTTTTTCAGGATGTGTTTTTCGCGGCATAGGAAATTATTTGATTTCGCGATGCACCGTTCGGCGGCGCAGGGCGGGGTTGTATTTTTTGATCTCCAATTTCTCGGTCTTGAGTTTTTTGTTGCGCGTGGTCGTGTAGCGGGAGGGTGATTTGCCCTCCTTGCGCGCCTCGGTGCATTCAATGGTAATGATTTCGCGGGCCATGATGTTCTATTCCTTTTCCTTGACAGGCTTTTCCTCGACTTCCTCGTCTTCCTCGGCATCCACGCC
>DATAXU010000072.1:0-27167 GCA_036272955.1 Verrucomicrobiia bacterium | reverse complement strand
GACGCCAATGCGCCGTCTCCGTGGTCATCTGTCCCCGGTGGTCAATTCGTTGCCCTTCCCTCCACTGTCCCCGACACCACCTCCACAATAACATTGTTTGGCGGGGCGATGCTGCTGCTTCGATGGGGAATGAAGAGGACTGCCCGGTTCTCGTTGTAACTCCAAAACAATCCTTCCTAAATTATGTCAGGCAAAACCCAATAAAAGCGGGAATTGACGGGGGGCATTGCGCACGTTAGGGTTTGTTTGTGCGGGGAGCCAGGCCAGGATGGCGGAAGGCTGAGAGTTTTGCGGACGCAAATGACCCGTTGAACCTGCTCCAGGTAATGCTGGCGAAGGGAAAACGCCTCACTGCGCCGCACCATTTACGCGGCCTTTTCCCCCATAGGTTCGTCTGAAGATTTATTTTATGATAGCGACTACTGATTCGTTTGAGCCGCATAGCAGCGAAGCACTGCCCAATTCCAAAAAGATTTACGCCGCGGGAAAACTCCACCCGGACCTGCGCGTGCCTTTCCGGGAAATCTCGCTGCATCCGACCCGATTGCCCAATGGGAAGTCGGAGGCGAACGCTTCGATGCGCGTGTACGATTGCAGCGGGCCATGGGGTGACGCTGCTTTTTTGGGGAATGTCCGCGATGGGCTGCCGGCATTGCGGCGCGATTGGATTCTTCGACGCGGGGACGTGGAGGAACGGGACGGGCATTTGCGAGCGAAGGCGGGGAAGGTCGTCACGCAATTGCATTACGCGCGCCAGGGCATCGTGACGCCGGAGATGGAGTTCATTGCCATTCGCGAAAACATGGGGCGCGAAGACGCGCGGCGGGACGGCGAATTGGGCCGGCAACACGCGGGCAATCCGTTTGGGGCATCGATCCCCGCTGAGATCACGCCGGAATTTGTGCGGGACGAAGTGGCGCGGGGCCGCGCGATCATACCGTGCAACATCAATCATACGGAGTTGGAACCGATGATCATTGGGCGCAATTTTTTGGTTAAGATCAACGCCAACATCGGCAATTCCGCCGTCGCTTCGAGCATCGACGAGGAAGTGGAGAAAATGCGGTGGGCGATCAAATGGGGCGCGGACACGGTGATGGATTTGTCCACGGGGAAAAACATTCACGCGACGCGCCAGTGGATTTTGCGCAATTCACCGGTGCCCATCGGCACGGTGCCGATTTACCAGGCGCTGGAAAAAGTCGGAGGCAAGGCGGAAGACCTGACGTGGGAGATTTATCGCGACACGCTGCTCGAACAATGCGCGCAAGGCGTTGACTATTTCACGATTCACGCGGGAGTGCTGTTGCGGTTTATTCCGCTGACCGCACGTCGGGCGACCGGGATCGTCAGCCGGGGCGGGTCGATTTTGGCGAAATGGTGCCTGGCGCATCACAAAGAGAATTTCTGCTTTACACATTGGGATGAAATCTGCGAAATCATGGCGGCTTACGATGTGAGCTTTTCCATTGGCGATGGATTGCGGCCTGGCTCCATCGCAGACGCGAACGACGAGGCGCAATTCGCGGAGTTGAAGGCTCAGGGTGATTTGACCAAGCGCGCGTGGGCGCGGGGCGTGCAGGTGATGAACGAAGGCCCGTGGCACATCCCCATGCACATGATTCACGAGAACATGACCAAGCAATTGGAATGGTGCCACGAAGCGCCGTTTTACACGCTTGGGCCGTTGACCACGGACATCGCGCCGGGTTACGACCATATCACCAGCGCGATTGGCGCGGCGATGATTGGGTGGTACGGGTGCGCGATGCTTTGTTACGTCACGCCCAAAGAACATTTGGGGCTGCCGAACAAGAAGGACGTGAAGGACGGGGTGATCGCTTACAAAATCGCGGCGCACGCGGCGGATTTGGCGAAGGGGCATCCTGGCGCGCAATATCGCGACAACGCATTGAGCAAGGCGCGTTTTGAATTTCGTTGGGAGGACCAGTTCAATTTGTCGCTCGATCCCGAAACGGCGCGCGAGTTTCACGACGAGACGTTGCCGCAGGAGGGAGCCAAGAGCGCGCATTTCTGTTCCATGTGCGGCCCGCATTTTTGCAGCATGAAAATCACCGAGGACGTCCGACGCTACGCGGCGGAACAAAGCATATCGGAGGATGAAGCAGTGCGGCGAGGGATGGAGGAGAAGTCGCGGGAGTTCGTGGAGAAAGGGGCGGAGATATATAGTCCGCCTGTGAAGTAATCCTCCCGGCGTGAATTCATTCCGCGATCATCGGCTCCGCGATTTCGCCGTGCCCATGAGCACCAATTGGCTGCTCAACGATATTGCCGAAGCCAAGGGTAAGCAGGGGCTTTACACCCATCAGTCGCCGCAACTTTTGAAGGCTTTGCGCGAAACGGCGCTGGTGCAGAGTGTCGAATCTTCCAATCGCATTGAAGGCGTGACGGTTGAGGCCAGCCGCTTGCGTCCGTTGGTTTTGGGGCACGCACGCCCGAAAGACCGTTCCGAACAGGAAATCGCCGGCTACCGCAAGGCATTGAATCTGATTCACACCGACGCCGCAAATCTGCAAATCACACCCAGCCTGATGCGGCGGCTGCACAAACTTTGTCAGGAAGGCAGCGGTGACGCCGGCGAATTTAAAAAGGTGGATAACGAGGTGATCGAACTTCGCCCCGGTGAAGCGCCCGTTGTTCGGTTCAAATGTGTTTCCGCCAAGGCCACGCCTGCCGCCGTCGGCGAGCTTTGCCTGGTCTATCGCCACGCCATCGATCAGGACCACATCCCACCGCTCGTTGCCGTTGGCGCGCTGATTTTGGATTTTCTCTGCATCCATCCGTTCCGCGACGGCAACGGGCGGGTGTCCCGCCTGCTGACGCTGCCGGCACTTTACCAGCACGGGTATGAAGTCGGGCGTTACATCAGTCTGGAGCGGCTGGTGGAGGAATCCAAGGAGGATTACTACCACGTCCTGAGGCAAAGCAGCCAGCGCTGGCACGGCGCGAAACACGATCTGCTGCCATGGCTCAATCATTTTCTCGCCGTCATCCGCCGCGCCTATGGCGAATTTGAACAGCGCGCCGGGCAGATAAAGGCGCCGCGCGGGGCGAAGTCCGAACTGCTGCACCAGACCGTTGAGAATCTTACCGGAGATTTCACGGTCACCGAATTGGAACGGCTTTGCCCCGGCACAAGCC
Organism: Verrucomicrobiia bacterium; assembly: GCA_036272955.1. Lineage (GTDB taxonomy): Bacteria > Verrucomicrobiota > Verrucomicrobiia > Limisphaerales > Palsa-1400 > DATAUD01. The sequence continues at coordinate 24,005 of DATAXU010000072.1, read as the reverse complement.
GCGAACACTTGCGCCGGCTGCTGAAAGAAATGAAGTTGGAAGGTTTGATTACGTGCATTGGCCGTGGCCCGGGAGCAAAATGGCGGAAAGAGGGTCACAACCCTAAAAGAGGGTCATAAAGAGGGTCATAACTTTCAAATTAACCCGATGGGCTGCCGGAAAGTTTTTTGTAATCAGCTATTGCACTTATGCGTCATTTTCGTAAAGAATAGCGAAATTTTATAGAAGATGGCCGGTGAAGAGAAAAATGAGAGAAAATAAAGAAGAACCCGCAAGACCAAACGGATATCCGCCAAAGCAGGGTTTATACGACCCGCAATTTGAGCACGACGCCTGCGGCGTCGGCTTCGTTGTCAATATCAAGGGCAAAAAATCGCATAAAATCATCCGGGACGCCTTAACGGTGTTGATGAATCTCAATCACCGGGGCGCGTGCGGCTGCGAGGCCAACACGGGAGACGGGGCGGGCATCCTGATGCAGGTGCCGCACGGTTTTTTCAAGGAAGTTTCGCGCAAGGACAAAATCAAACTTCCGCCGCTCGGCGATTACGGGGTGGCGATGGTGTTCCTGCCGCGCGACCCCAATGAGCGCCGGACTTGCGAAACGATTTTCGAAAACATCGTCGTCGAAGAAGGCCAGAAATTTTTAGGATGGCGTATCGTTCCGACCAACAACGCCTCGCTCGGCGCGACGGCGCGGGAAAGCGAGCCGTTTGTGCAGCAGGCGTTCATCCGCCGGAACGCAAAGCTCGAGGACGACATGGCTTTCGAGCGGAAACTGTATGTCATTCGCAAACGGGCTGAACGGGCGATTCGTTACAGCGGGATCAAGGGCGGGCATTGGTTTTACATTTCCAGCCTTTCGTGCCGCACGCTGGTTTACAAAGGGATGCTGCTGACGGAGCAGATGGATGAGTTTTATCCCGACTTGAAAAATCCGGCGATGGAAAGTGCGCTGGCGCTGGTCCACTCGCGTTTCAGCACCAATACGTTTCCGAGCTGGGAGCGGGCGCATCCGTACCGGTACATCGCGCACAACGGGGAGATCAACACATTGCGCGGGAACATCAATTGGATGCACGCGCGGCAAGCGATGTTCCAGAGCGATCTCTTCGGAGACGACATGAAAAAATTGCTGCCGATCATCAATACCGACGGCAGCGATTCGGCGATGTTTGACAACTGCCTGGAATTGCTGGTGCTAAGCGGGCGATCGCTGCCGCATGCCATCATGATGATGATCCCGGAGCCGTGGGCCAATCACACCACGATGAGCGACGAGAAAAAGGCGTTTTACCAATACCATAGCTGCCTGATGGAGCCATGGGACGGGCCGGCGTCCATCGCATTTACCGACGGGAGGATTATCGGCGCGGTGCTGGATCGCAATGGATTGCGGCCGTCGCGTTATTATGTGACGGCGGACGACATGGTGATCATGGCGTCGGAGGTCGGAGTGCTGGACGTGCCGCCGGAACGGGTCGTGCAAAAGGGCCGGCTTCAACCGGGGCGCATGTTCCTGGTGGACACCGAAGAAGGGCGAATCGTTGCGGACGAGGAATTGAAACTGAAGATCGCCACGGAGCAACCTTACCGGCAATGGCTCAACAACCACCTGCTGCCGTTGGAGGCGATTGGCGATTCTCCTCACACCGCGGAGCCGGGGCACAACACTGTTTTGCAGCGGCAGCAAGCATTTGGCTACACGTTTGAGGATTTGCGAATGCTGATGTCGCCGATGGCGCGCGAGGGCGTGGAGGCGGTGGGGTCGATGGGGTGCGACACGCCGTTGGCCGTATTGTCCGGCAAGGCGCAATTGCTGTACAACTATTTCAAACAGCTTTTCGCACAGGTCACAAATCCGCCCATCGATTGCATTCGGGAGGAATTGGTGACTTCGGCGGCGACGACGATTGGGTCGGAGCGAAATCTTCTGAAACCAAAACCGGTGAGTTGCAACCTGATTGAACTCAAGTCGCCGATTTTGACGAACGAAGAATTTGCGCGGCTCAAGTTCGTCAACCAGGCGGGTTTTAAATCGAGCACGCTACCGATTTTGTTTAAGGCCTCGGATGGAGAAACCGGACTGGTGCGGGCGCTTGAGGACCTTTTCGCGCGGGCGTCGAGCGCGGTGGAGGCGGGAGCCAACATACTGATCCTGTCGGATCGCGGCATCGATCACGAGATGGCGCCGATACCGGCATTGCTCGCGGTGGCGGGGTTGCATCACCATCTTATCCGTGAAGGCAGCCGGACGCGAGTGGGCCTGGTGCTTGAATCGGGGGAACCACGGGAAGTCCATCACTTTTCGCTGCTGATCGGTTACGGTGCGGGAGCGATTAATCCCTACGTGGCATTCGAGACGCTGGACGACATGATTCGGCAGGGGTTGCTGGTGGGCATATCGCACAAGGACGCTTGCAAGAATTACGTAAAGGCGGCGGTCAAGGGTGTTGTCAAGGTGATTTCCAAGATGGGGATTTCGACCATTCAAAGCTATCGCGGGGCGCAGATCTTTGAGGCCATTGGGCTGCATCCGTCGGTGGTGGAAAAATATTTTACGGGGACGGCGTCGCGGGTTGGCGGAGTTGGGATGGATGTACTCGCGCGGGAAATCCAGATTCGCCATCAAGCGGCGTTTCCGAACCGGCAGGTCAACGGGCACGTATTGGAAGTGGGCGGCAACTATCAGTGGCGGGCGGACGGCGAGCATCATCTTTTCAATCCACAGACCGTCCACAAACTTCAGCAGGCTTGCCGCAACGCGGATTACAAGGCGTTCCAGGATTATTCGCGAGCGGTCAACGATCAATCGAGAAAAGCATGCACCTTGCGCGGTTTGCTCGAACTGAAAACCAGCGGGGCGCCCATTCCGATAGAGGAAGTCGAACCGCTGGAGGATATTCTCAAGCGGTTCAAATCCGGCGCGATGTCCTACGGCTCGATCAGCCAGGAGGCGCATGAAGCGCTGGCCGTTGCGATGAACCGCATCGGGGGCAAAAGCAATACTGGCGAAGGTGGGGAAGACCCCGCGCGTTACACACTGGAAGCCAACGGGGATTCCAAAAACAGCGCCATCAAGCAAGTCGCCTCAGCGCGTTTCGGCGTGACGAGCTTGTATTTGGTCAACGCGCAGGAACTGCAAATTAAAATGGCGCAGGGCGCAAAGCCGGGAGAGGGCGGGCAATTGCCGGGGGCGAAGGTGCATCCGTGGATCGCCAAGGTCCGCCACGCGACACCGGGAGTGGGGCTGATTTCGCCGCCGCCGCATCACGATATTTATTCCATCGAAGACCTGGCGGAGTTGATCCATGACTTGAAAAATGCGAATCATCGCGCGCGCATCAGTGTCAAACTGGTTGCGGAAGTGGGCGTGGGGACGATCGCGGCGGGAGTCGCAAAGGCCCATGCGGATGTTGTGTTGATCAGCGGGCATGACGGCGGGACGGGAGCATCGCCCCAGACGAGCATCAAACACGCCGGTGTTCCATGGGAATTGGGGCTGGCGGAGACGCATCAGACATTGGTGCTCAACAATCTTCGCAGCCGCATTGCCGTGGAGACGGACGGGCAATTAAAAACGGGACGGGATGTTATTATCGCGACGTTGCTGGGAGCGGAGGAATTTGGTTTTGCAACGGCGCCGCTAGTCTCGCTCGGGTGCATCATGATGCGCGTTTGCCATCTCAACACATGCCCGGTGGGAGTCGCGACGCAGGACCCGGAGTTGCGGAAAAATTTCAAAGGCGACCCCGCGCACGCGGTGAACTTTATGCGCTTTATCGGACAGGAAGTTCGCGAGCTGATGGCGCAATTGGGATTCCGGACGATCAACAGCATGATCGGCCGCACCGACCTCCTTGAACCGCGCGAAGCGATTGACCACTGGAAGGCGCGGGGGCTGGATTTCACGAATATTCTCTATCAACCGCGAGTGCCGGACGATGTGGGACGCTACTGCCAGATCCCGCAGGACCACGGTTTGGAGAAGGCGCTGGACAACACCACCCTGCTCCAACTGTGCGAGCCGGCATTGGCGCGAAAAGAAAAAGTCACCGCGAACCTGGAAATCAAAAATGTCAACCGGGTGGTCGGCACAATTCTTGGAAGCGAAATCACCCGGCGCCACGGCGTGGGCGGATTGCCGGAGGACACCATTCAAATCCATTTTCGCGGTTCGGCGGGACAGAGTTTCGGAGCGTTCATGCCGCCGGGAGTGACCTGGACGCTCGAAGGCGACGCCAATGATTACCTCGGAAAAGGGCTTTCGGGCGGCAAAATAATTTTGTACCCGCCGGAAGGCTCCACCTTCGTAGCGGAGGAAAATATCATCACTGGCAACGTCGCCCTGTACGGCGCGACCGCCGGGGAAGCGTACATTCGCGGCATGGCGGGCGAGCGGTTTTGCGTCCGCAACAGCGGAGTTTCGGCGGTGGTCGAATCGGTTGGCGATCACGGTTGCGAATACATGACGGGGGGCCGGGTGGTGGTCCTTGGTCAGACGGGGCGCAACTTCGCGGCGGGGATGTCCGGCGGCGTGGCGTATGTTCTCGATGAAATCGGAGATTTTCCCGTGCGTTGCAACCAACAAATGGTGCAGCTTGAAAAATTGGATGATACGGAGGAGGCTGAGGAAATCCGCCAGACGATTCAGCGCCACGCCAATTACACGCGCAGCCAGCGGGCATTCAAAATCCTCGCGTTATGGGAGCAGATGCTTCCGAAATTCGTGAAGGTGATGCCCAGGGATTACAAGCGCGTGCTGCAAGCGCTGCACAAAGCGAAGGAAGCCGGCCTCAACGGAGAACAAGCGATCATGGCCGCCTTCGAGGCAAACGCCAGGGATGTGGCGCGAGTCGGCGGAAGCTGACGCGATTGAAAGTCCGTCCAACTTAAACTTAAAAATACCCGAACATAAATGGGCAAAGCTGAAGGATTTAAAGATTACTTGCGCCAATTGCCGCTGGACCGTTCAGCGCTGGAGCGGATTCGCGACTGGAACGAATTCCATCTTCATCTTGACGAGAAAAACCTCCGCGAACAGGGCGCGCGCTGCATGGATTGCGGCGTTCCATTTTGTCATACCGGCAATTTGCTCAACGGGATGGCCTCCGGCTGCCCCATTCATAATTTAATCCCGGAATGGAACGACCTGGTCTATCGCGGCCTTTGGCACGAAGCTCTGGATCGACTTCACAAGACGAATAATTTCCCGGATTTCACCGGGCGTGTCTGCCCCGCGCCGTGCGAAGGTTCGTGCGTCCTGGGCCTGATCTCGCCGCCGGTCACGATCAAGAATATCGAATGCGCCATCTCGGATCGCGGATGGGACGAAGGATGGATTGCTCCCGAGCCTCCGCAATTTCGCACCGGCAAGAAGGTCGCCGTCGTGGGTTCGGGTCCGGCGGGATTATGCGCCGCGGCCCAACTCAATCGCGCCGGGCATTCGGTGACGGTTTTCGAGCGCGCCGATCGAATTGGCGGGTTGCTCATGTACGGCATTCCAAACATGAAGCTGGACAAAGCGCTGGTGCAGCGCCGAGTGGATCACATGGCGGAGGAAGGCGTTTCCTTTCGCACGAATACGGAAGTCGGAAAAGATTATCCCGCCGCCGACCTGCTTCGGGAATTTGACGCCGTCGTCCTCTGCACCGGGGCGACCAAGCCGCGCGATTTGCCGGTCGAGGGCCGCAATCTCAAAGGCGTCCATTTCGCGATGGATTTTCTGCTCGCCAATACCAAAAGCCTGCTCGACGGCCACAAGAATGGCTCCTTCATCTCCGCCGAGGACATGGACGTTGCGGTCATTGGCGGCGGCGATACGGGCACCGACTGTGTCGGCACGGCCATGCGCCACAATTGCAAGAGCCTGGTGCAATTGGAAATCCTGCCGCGCCCCCCGCAGGACCGCGCCAAGGACAATCCGTGGCCGGAATGGCCGAAGGTTTATCGTCTTGACTACGGACAGGAGGAGGCGGCGGCGAAATTTGGCGGCGACCCGCGCACTTACCTGACGACGGCGAAAAAATTCGTCGGGGACGACGCCGGGCGCGTGAAGGAATTTCACACGGTGCAAATTGAATGGAAGCGCAACGAGAAGGGCCAATTCGTGGCCGCCGAAATCCCGGGCACCGAGCAAGTGCGTCCCGTCCAACTGGTTCTGCTGGCGATGGGTTTTCTGGGGCCGGAACAGCCCTTGTTGGAACAATTGGCCCTCGAGCGCGATGCTCGCAGCAATATCAAAGCGGAATTTGAAAATTATTCGACGAACATCCGTGGGGTCTTCGCCGCCGGCGATGCCCGCCGCGGTCAGAGCCTGGTGGTATGGGCGTTCAACGAAGGCCGCGGCGCCGCCCGCGAGTGCGACCGCTATTTGATGGGTTCGACGAATCTGCCTTAATCGAAGCTTAAAAAAGAGAAACCCGCTCGATGCAACCAATCACCGAGCGGGTTTCATTTATCCCCCCAAACAACAAAGCCACTCTACACTTCCTGAAAAGGGTGACAATCGGGGTGAATCCCCGAAGGGGGATAGGGGAAAACCCAATGACCCGAAATCCACCGCGCCATTACTTTCGGCGCTTGAAAATGACCTCGCCGCCCTCGACGGTCGCAATAATTTTGTCGCCAGGTTTGAACTCCCCGCTTAGCAATTTCATGGCCAGCGGATCCAACAGGTCGTGCTGAATGGCACGTTTCAGTGGGCGCGCGCCAAACAGCGGGTCGTAACCCTCCTTCGCCAGGTAACGGGTGGCCGCGGCATCCACCTCGAGGGTCAATTGCTGGGCCTTCAGCCGTTCCCGCAGCCGTTCCAACTGGATTTCCACAATCGCCGCGAGCTGTTTTTCATCCAGGCTGTGGAAAATAATGATGTCGTCGATCCGGTTGAGAAATTCCGGGCGAAAATGCTGCTTGAGTTCGGCGCGCACCAACGCATCGATGCGCGCCTGGTCCGCGTCGGACTTCGCGCCACCCTCGTGTGTTGAAAAGAATTCCTGGATAATCGGCGAACCGATATTGCTGGTCATGATGACGACCGTATTTTTGAAGTCCACGGTCCGACCCTGGCCATCGGTCAGTCGGCCGTCGTCCAGCACTTGCAGCAGAATGTTGAAAACATCGGGGTGCGCCTTTTCGATTTCGTCGAAGAGCACCACGCTGTAAGGACGGCGGCGGACGGCTTCGCTCAACTGCCCGCCCTCCTCGTAACCAACGTAGCCGGGCGGCGCTCCCACCAGGCGGGCGACGCTGTGGCGCTCCATGTATTCGCTCATGTCGATACGGATCATCGCGTTCTCATCGTCAAAAAGAAATTCCGCCAGGGCGCGGGCCAACTCCGTTTTGCCGACGCCCGTGGGGCCAAGGAAAATGAACGATCCGATCGGGCGATTGGGGTCCTGCAAACCGCTGCGGGCGCGGCGCACGGCGTTGGAAACGGCGATGATGGCTTCGTCCTGGCCAACAATCCGTTGCCGGAGGCGCTCCTCCATCTTGACCAGTTTTTCGCGCTCGCCTTCCAACATCCGGCTGACGGGAATCCCGGTCCAGGTCGCAACGACGCGCGCAATGTCCTCCTCCGTGACTTCTTCGTTGAGCAGGCGTTTGCCTTCGCGCTGCGCAAATTGTTTTTCGGCGGCGGCGAGCTTCCTCTGCAATTCAGGAATGCGGCCATACTGAATTTGCCCCGCGAGATTGAGGTCGCCGCCGCGTTGGGCTGTTTCTTGTTGTTGACGCGCTTCCTCAAGTTGCCCGTTGAGAATGGAAATGGCGTTGATCGCCGCCTTTTCATTTTGCCACTGGGCCTTGAGTTGCGACGCCTGCTCGCGCAAATTGGCCAGGTCGCGCTCGATCCCCTTGAGGCGCTCCCGCGATGCCGCGTCCTTCTCCTTGCGCAAGGCCGTTTGCTCGATTTCCAATTGCAGGATCTGCCGCTCCAACTGGTCGATTTCCGCCGGCATGGAGTCCAGTTCCATGCGCAGGCGCGACGCCGCTTCATCCATCAAATCAACCGCCTTGTCCGGCAGAAAACGGTCGGTGATGTAGCGATGAGAAAGCGTGGCGGCGCCCACCAGGGCCGCGTCCTGAATGCGGATGCCGTGATGGACTTCGTAACGTTCCTTGAGGCCGCGCAAGATGGCGATGGTCTCCTCGACACTCGGCTCATCGACGCGGACGGGCTGAAAACGGCGTTCGAGGGCGGGATCTTTTTCGATATACTTGCGGTATTCGTCCAGGGTGGTGGCGCCGATACATCGCAATTCGCCGCGGGCCAGCGAGGGCTTGAGCATATTCGAAGCGTCATTGGCGCCCTCCGCCGCGCCGGCACCGACGATGGTGTGCAATTCATCAATGAACAACAGCACGCGGCCTTCGCTCGCGGTCACTTCCTTGAGGAACGCCTTGAGCCGGTCCTCAAATTCGCCGCGATACTTTGCGCCGGCGATCATCGCGCCGAGGTCCAGCGCAACAACGCGTTTGTCCTTGAGCGATTCCGGGACGTCGCCGCTGACAATGCGGCGCGCCAACCCCTCGACAATCGCCGTTTTGCCGACGCCCGGTTCGCCGATGAGGACGGGATTATTTTTGGTCCGGCGCGTGAGGACCTGCATCACGCGGCGGATTTCGTCATTGCGGCCAATGACGGGATCGATCTTTCCCGCGCGGGCCAGCGCAGTGAGATCGCGGCCATACTTGTCCAGCGCCTGGAATTTATCTTCGGGATTCGGATCCGTGACGCGCTGGTTGCCGCGTAATTCCGCCATGGCCTTGAGGACAGCATCGCGTTTGAGGCCATGGCTTTGGAAAATTTTCTTCAACGCCGAACCGCCGTGCTCCAAAGCGCCCAGCAGCAAATGCTCGGTGCTGACATATTCATCGCGCAACTTGCCCGCCTCGGATTCCGCCGCGTCGAGGGTTTTTTTCAGCGAGGGACTCGAATACAAATCGGACGAGGACGCCCCCTGCACCTTGACCTTGCGATCAATCTCCTGCTGAACGGCCGCCGCCACCGCCGCCGGCGCCGCGCCCAACTTCTGGACCAGGGACGGAACGAGGCTGTCCGATTGCTCCAGAAGCGCCAGCACGAGGTGTTCGGAATCGACTTCTTGATTCCCATTATTGCGGGCGATTTCCTGAGCCTCCTTAAGGGCCTCCTGGGCTTTAATAGTAAGCTTATCCATTTGCATAGAGGAAACGTTCAACGGCAAAGCGAAACTGTCAACCTACGTATGAAAGGTGCCGGAAGCGAGGCTAACGTTTGGCTCGAACAAAATCCAGTGCGTCCGCCAATTCCGCCACATCGGCACATATCGGGATCTACAGGCTGGCCGCGGATACCCGCAAGCGCACAGTTCGCGGCATCGCCGGACGGAATGGCCACGACAGGATGTTCAAATTCTTACTGACACAAGCTTGGAGTGACCATCGTATCGGGCCGTCACGGAACGATCGTTCCATTTGACGCTTGTGGGGGCGCTTTCGGCGGCGATTTGAATAGAGGCGGATGCGGCACTGGAGAAAATCTCCAGCGCGTCACCGGGCGCCCAGGAGGCGGTCAATTTCGAAAGCGATTCAATCATACTCCGGCCTTTGTAACGGAGATAACTGCCGTCAGCTATAAAGAAACGCCGCACCGGTTGGTCACCCGTGATTGCGCGTTTGAAGTGCAGCAAATAAGCGTCGGTGACCCAGTCACCGAACTCGATGTCGCTGGTGCCGGGGCTGTGGATGGAATGAAGGTTTAGACGCAGTTCTTCCAGGGTGCCGCGCGTTTGCATCCGGACAGTCAAATAGTTTTTCTCTTCCAGAATTTCAAACTTCGGCATTGTATCCGGATTCAGGCAGATGACGGTTATGAATTGGCCGGATTGCATCGGAGAAGTGGGAGAGAAAACCAGATAAGGCACTTGTTTATCGGGATCGTGATCGGCCAGGCCTGTATCCTCACGCAGCCGGGTCGGCGGGTGGAGCATTTTGACGGCGGCTTCGGTCGCGCCATTTTTCAATTTCACCCAGCCATTCGGATCAGTTCTGTATCCACCTTCGTAGTGGAGAAGCCAATCCATTTGACCCGAAGTATGCGCGGACACGTCGTCAATGATAAAAATGACATCGCCACTCCACAGCCAATGACGATAATTGCGCGAAAACCACCGGGCCATGGGGCCTGTGGCATCGGCGTAAACATACTTCAACCCCAGTCCGTCAATCAGGTCATGCAGATGGCCGGGGAATTTGCAGCCGGTCAGAAAATCCTCCGGCGGTTGGCCGCTGCCATCGAAGAGAATCACATTATGCGCCCGGCTCTGGCAGTAATAGGAGGCGTATTCCTTCCGCGTGTAGGAGCAGGTTCCGGAGTCGATGATCAGCGGCACACCCTCTTTGAAGAGGATGAACGAGCCGGCATCTGCGTGCGCGTGGTTCCATGTGTAGCCGGATTTCATGGCCAGGAACGTCGCGTCGTTTTCCCAGGAGGAACGCATCATCGCCCAGCCCATTTCGGGATAAATGCAGGAATTCGGCACGACCGCGCCGGCTGGGGGCTGGGGGTATTGCCGCAGGAGGGGAAACCACGCGCTTTGCGGATGTGTATGCACCAATTCAAGGTAACGGCTTGCCTCTGGCGTCCCAAGGCCGCAGGCAATCAGCAACAAAATCGTCGGGGTTGCATCGGCTTTCAACAGAGTGTCATTAAAGTTTACCGCGTAGGAGCCGGTGGATGTTGGATAAAGCGTGTGAAGGAAAAAGCGGGCGACGTGATTCAAAGATTCAATATGCGAAGGCTTTCGGCCAGGAAAGGTGTTTTGCCACGCCAGTCGGTAATGAAGATATTCGGACACCCCGTATTGAGTGTAGTTGACGCCTTCGTACGAGGGGCCGGACCGTTCGAACGTGGCCGCACGATTCTGCAACACGTTGCCGGGATAGTTGAACCATTGTTGAAAACCGGCGTCCATCGCATCGATCCACCCTTGCGCGCGCGACTCGTCGCCGAGCAACGAGAGGGCGCAAAGACCGGCGCCTGAGACACAAACGCCCCACCAGTTATGTCCCATGGTATCCAGGGAGTGAATACGCGTGCCGGGTGATACCCAATCGTTGAGGGTAGGCAGAATCGCCAATCGGATCATTGCGGCGGAAATCGTTTTGCGGTCCACATCCGAAAGAAAGGCGTGCAAAGCATCGTAGCCAGTGGCGTAGCCGAAGCTGAATTTCGCGGTATCCAACTCCGAAGACCAGGGAGGAGATCGAAGCTCGAAACTCTGGCCGGTCCAGCGGACGTAATTGGCGTAAAACAACATCGCCTCGCGAAGCTTATCAGCGTAGCGCTTCTCGTTGGTAAGCTGGTAAAGCAGGCCGAGTGTCAGCCCCATGTCCGACATCTGATTTCCCGGCTCCCCATAATTCGCATGTTGGCTCTTGCCACGCATGGCGACGGTTTCAGGAACCAGGCCGGCGCTCAGCAGCTCTTCGCCGCGTTTTTTTAGCCACGCATCTGTCGCAACATCCGCCGCCAATATTTGTCGCAGGCGTTCCACCGAAGCCGCGTTGTAAAAAAGGCGGGGATGACTCGGCGGGTCATCCGCCCCAGCCTGGGCGCCCGCGGTTTTGCCGGGGACCCCATCGGCCAACATTAAAACCGGGCGGTAAATTGCCGAGCCGGCCAGGGTTATCACCTTAATGAGGTCGCGCCTGCTAATATTCTCCAAAGGTTTCATAATTGAGTTTCACTACAAGGAAATCAGCAATCAACTTGGGACAGGCCCGCACACCTGTCGGACCCACCGGCGAGCCATCCACGAAAAACTTCATGTCCGTTCTCGCGCTGAAGCGACAGTAAAATATTTTGGCCATTAACGATGCCGCCCACTGTAATTGGGCGGCGGTGGCGCCCATTGTCAGACGTGTCCAAGTGTGAAATATCAATGCCGGCTTTTGCCCGCGATTTAATCGCACAACCTTCACTGCACGCTCATTTTAAACCACCTAAGTAAAATGGTGCCGGAGGCGGGACTCGAACCCGCACGTCCTGTTACGGACCCAGGATTTTAAGTCCTGTGCGTCTGCCATTTCGCCACTCCGGCAACGCCAGTACGTTCTCAAAAGTCTCGGAAGGGTGCAAGCACTCAGAACTTTACACGCCAACCATAGCACGCGGGATGCCATAGAAATAGACGCTGGAACAGCTTCTCGGCTACGAACGCTTCTTGAAAAGGAAGCAAAGCTCGCCTACATCAGACCGAACAGGCAAACGCCTTGCCCGCCTCGTGGCGCTGTCCCGGTCAACCAAGGGTGTTGTTGGAGGTTTTCCACCCTCCACACGCTGTTCGCTTTCGGTCATGCCTGCGACTGTTCCGCTATGCCATGAGACACTTTGCGGCATTGCAGCCGCCGTGGCCAGTGGTAAAGTCATGGCCGTATGATTTGGCGGTTCATCCTGATTTGGCTGTTGGGCGCGGGGTTGGCCCAGGCTGATTATCCGCGTCATCCCGCCGGGGATGTGACGGCGCAATCCTGGGATGCAAACGGTCGGCTTGTCAAAACGATCGATGCGGCGGCCAATGTAGTTGGCAAGGCGTATGACGGTGCGGGCAACCTGATTTCTCTGACCAACCGCAATAACCAGGTGTGGACGTTTCAGTATGACGGGGACAACCGGCTGACAAATACCGTCAGTCCTTTGGGTTACTCCTGTAGCCAGGCCTATAACAATCGCGGCCTGCTGCAATCGAGCAAAGACGCGATCGGCCAGACTGTGACGTATGGTTACGATGCCCGCGCCAGGATGACCAACAAAACCGACACCCTCGAGAGCGTTAATTATCAATATGATGGGAACAATAACCTGACTCAGGTGACGAACGCGGCTGGTGGCATGGGTTTATCATGGACTTATGATTCGTTAAACCGTGCTTCGAGTTGCACAGATGCTAACGGGAACCTTATCCAATATAACTTCGATACCAAGGGGAATCTGCGCGTGCTGACATATCCGGGCGGCTTTTGGACGATGGATACCTACGAGGGCGAGCAAGAAGCTCCTCAAACCCTTCATAAGTACCTGTACGTGGCCGATAATCCCGTCAACCACCGAGACCCCAGCGGGCATGACATCGAAGGATCGCTGGATGTGATGGACATGATGTCTACCGGGTTTGGCATGCAATCGCCTGTCATTGGAAGCGGCAGGGGAACCGCTACAGCTATTGCGCTTGGCACTGGCGGTCCTGATATTAAGGGCATTCTTGATCGAACTCTAACTGATGTCGGGACTACATTTAACACTTGGACGACGCGGCAGAAGCAGGATGCGGCAGCTATGATTGGCGGAGGAAGCACTGGTATCGCGAATTCATGGGATATCGCCGAGCTGCATAATGTCGATCCGAGTCTCAACACTTTGTATGTCGGGCACGGATATAGCTGTGGCACAGGAAATTATAAAGCAACTGTGGCCGTTAACGGGAGCGTTTACTATGCCGATGCAGCCAACTATGCACTGTGGGGTAAAATGTATCAACTCGTACATGACTGGTATATCAAAGATTGGGGAGGAGACCACTGGTGGAGTGCAGCAAGGGGTTACGTTCTTGCCGCCGCGCAGTCATTTGTAAAACAGTGGAAGCTGTTTAGGTATGGCGCGATAACGGGCGAACACCGCTCCGAGGCTCTTGCGTTTACTGCATACGGTTATAATGGAACGCTTCGTGCATCGGGTCTGGTTGGCGTGGGTCCGTCCGGGCAGACAGTAACGGAACCGCTATTTACATGGCGGTGGATGCCGAACCATCCTTGAGGGACAAGCGATGCTGTTTCGACGATGCCAAAAGAAAATTGCTCGCGCCCTGATGGTTGGCGGCGTTTTCGTTCTCGCTGCGTGCGGACCCTCAGCGGCGTGGAGGTCTTTCTTAAGACACAATCAGAGCTATTACGCCAGGCTTTCGGCAGACTGTGACAAGCTGCTGGGAAAGCAGCAAGTGCTCAATGTGCCTGATGCGGAGAAATTGGCGGCAGACACCAATGCCCTGCCCGTGGAAATTAGAAACCTCCACCCTCAGAGCATTTTTGTTAAAAGCAACGGCATCGCAATACACATTGGACAGGGTCTTGAGTCGTTTGCAGTGACCTGGGCTCCCAGCGACGATGGTGCGGCATGGAGGCTTTGCGCGTACACAGAGGGGGACACGCGCGTTGTTTATGTCCGAGCAAACAAGTGAGTTCGTGAGGCGCGACGCAAGCTCTTGATTTTCGATTTATTCCAGCCTTTTCCGGGCTTTTCCAACCTTTTCAAACCGCTCCCTTGAGTGGTTTGCCGGGGCTGCAAACGGCGCAAGAAATGCGCTGCCTGGCTCACCGAAGTTGGCCCCAAAAGTCTGTCACACATCTCCCCTAAGCGGAGCTTCCCAGGCCCGGACAAGTGACGCAATGGAGCGCAAAAATACGCAGTGGTGTTGCGTCCTATTCCGTGGATTTTGCGCTCACGATGCGGCGCTGGATTTGCCACTTTAGCCGTCCATTTGAACCAGCGCCCTTGGGGCCGTACTTAAACATTTAACAAATGGTTTGACAGGATACAGGAGTGTTGTGGTATCCGGGGATGGCTCGAAATCCACGAATCGAACGGGCGGGGGCCTGGCATCATATCAGCGCCCGAGGCGTTGAGCGGAGCGCGATTTATCGCGAGGAGCGGGATCGACGGCATTTTGTGGAGTTGTTGGGGGAGGCGGTGGAACTGTTCGGCTGGCGGTTGCACGCTTACGTTTTGATGGACAATCATTGTCATCTGCTGGTGGAGACGCCGGAGCCGAACCTGGGCCGGGCCATGCAATGGCTTAACACCAGTTATTGCGTGTGGTTTAATCGGCGGCACGGCCGGGTGGGGCACCTTTTGCAGGGCCGCTTCAAGTCGATTGTGGTCGATCCAATTGGCTGGGGGTTGGAACTCAGCCGGTATATTCATCTCAATCCAGTGACGGTGGGACGGTTAGGGCTGGATAAAGGGGCGCGACGCAATGATCACATCGGAGCAGGGGTTAAGCCGAAGAGTGATGAGGTGAGGGCGCGGATTCAGCGGTTGCGCGGATAGCCACGTTTAATTTAGATGACTTTAAGCTATTTGTTCCGTTTGGACTTCACATCGTAAATTTTACGATCCTTCCCAATCCTCCTGCTCCGCAAACAATTTCAATTGTACACAGAGAGGTCGGTTTATGAGTCATCACATTCTCCACGTCTTTCAACATGGCGCAATTCTGGGGCGCGAGCGGGGGTTCATCACGTGCCGGGCCGATGGACTGCCGGAGCGGCGGCTGCCGCTGGATGACATTCGCGCGGTGATCATTGCGGCGCGGGGCGTGACGTTGACATCGAATTTTCTTTCCGGCCTGATGGATACCGATGGGATAGTGCTGCATTGCGATGAACGGTATCAGCCGCACGGTTGGACGGCGCCACTCGGACGGGTTGTGGATCTGAAAACTTTTCAGCATCAGACGTCACGGCCAAAGAAATTAAACGAACGGCTTTGGCATGAAATGCTACGTGGCAAGACCTTCCCATCTATACGCCCGGATTGTCCGGGCCTTGGCTGTTTCGCATTCCTGCCGTTTTGTCAGTGTGTCAGTTTCAACAGTGTCTTAGCGCAATGATTCGCCTGCCCCCTACCGAACGAGCAAGCGAATTACTAAGCGTCACCTCGGCACCTCGCAGAGCGAATTTGGAGCCTTCGTAGAAGTCTCCCCCCAAGCCGTAACGAAGCGCCGACTGTTCCGGTATGTCATGAGACGCTTTGCGGCATTGCAGCCGCCGTGGCCAGTGGTAAAGTCATGGCCTTATGATTTGGCGGTTCATCCTGACGCCAATCAGCCCTTGGGGCCGTACCCTGACATGAAATGTTTAAGCACGGCCCCACTGCGAATCACCATCGGCGCCGAAGCCGGAGCCGCCGCCCTGGTAAAAGCCGCCCGAAAAATCACCAAACCCAGCCCGAGGAAGGAACCATCCAGCTTACGTTAACGTTAAATCCAATGGTTGGAGTTTTAGACGTTTTTTTGCGTTTTTTTGACTTCCCCTTGTTCGCCCCCAATCTCTGTGCTACAAAACGCAGCCAACCATCATGCGCATTTTAATCGCCACAGTCACAGCCGGCGCGGGACATTTGGCGGCCGCCGCCGCCCTTGAAGAAGCCTGGCGCACCCTTCGCCCCCGCGACGTCGTCGAACGCGTCGATGTCCTTGATTTTGCCTCCAAGCTTTATCGCAAAGTCTATGCCAGGGGTTACGTCAAGGTCATCGAGCACGCCCCGGAAATCTACGGGATGATTTTTAAAAAAACGGACGATTCCGAGAAGGTTCGGAGCGCCCGCAGTTTTCGCCGAACATTCGCCCACAACACCAACAAGGGTTTCGTCCGCCATCTCACGCAATTCAAACCCGACGCCGTCGTGTGCGTCCATTATTTGCCTCTTGAGATTCTCGGCCATATCCGCGCCAATACTCCGCCCCCGCATCCGCTCACTGCCTGCGTTGTGACAGATTTCGAGGCGCACGCTTTTTGGATGGAGCCGTTCGTTGATTTCTACGCCGTCGCCGCCGAGGAAACCAAGGCGAGTCTCGCCGCCCGGGGCGTTCCCGCGGAAAATATCGCTGTTACGGGAATTCCCATTGCGCCAAAATTCGCGCTGCCGGTGGATAAGACTGCCATCCGCCGGCGTTATGGATTGCGGGATGACATGCCGACGTTGCTGGTGCTGGGCGGCGGTTTTGGCATGGGGCCGGTTGCTGAAATCCTGGGGCAATTGGACAAGTGGGAGCGCGAATTTCAGACCCTGGTCGTGGCTGGACGCAACGCGGAACTGCGCCAGCAATTGGCGGCCGAGGACCGGAAGCATCCCACCGATGTTCTCGGTTTTTGCACGAACATGAACGAGCTGATGACGGTCGCCGATTTGATCATCACCAAGCCGGGGGGTTTGACGACTTCGGAAGCAATGGCGATTGGCCGGCCACTGTGCGTCTTGCAGCCGATTCCCGGACAGGAATCGGCGAACAGCGATTTCCTGCTCGAACGCGGCGCGGCCCTGAAAGTGAACCGTCTTGAGGATTTGCCGTTTCGCCTGGAACAATTATTCAACTCCGGCAAACTCCCGCAAATGGCCAAGGCCGCCTCCGCACTGGGGCGTCCGCACGCCGCCAGGGATATTTGCAAGGCGCTTCTGGAGCGCGGGATTACTGCGCGCCCGCGGGCGGATTCGTAATCACTTCGATCTTCGCGCCGCGCTTCAATTCCTCAGCCGACGGAACTTTAATGATTTGTCCGCTCACCACGGGCGTGCTCGGCGGCCCGGAAGACGAAGTCCTCATTGTCGGCGGCACGGGGGGGGGTGTGTCAGAAAGCAATTCCATGTCAAAAATAAGCACGGCATCCGGTCCGATTTTGGGAGGGAAACCGCGAGGGCCGTAAGCCATCTCAGAGGGAATAACCACCTGCCACTTGGAACCCACTTTCATCAGGGGCAGAACTTCCGACCAACCTTTAATCGTTTGACCCGTCACCCGCGTGGGGAATTTAGGGTTTTGATCGAAGACCGTTCCATCAATGGTGGTGCCTTTATAGCTGACAGTCACGGTGTCCCTGGTCCCGGGCATAGGTCCGCTGCCTTCCTGAAGGACTTTATATTGCAGGCCATTCGGGAGGGTTTTGACTCCTGGCTCGGTGGCATTTTTGGCAAGGAACGCGTCGCCCTTGGCTTTGTTTTCGGCGCCTTCCTTTTTCATTCTCTCGTCTTCTTCCTTGCGCATCGCCATTCTTTTGGCCTGCATGGCGCCGTTCAATTGCTGGCCGATTTCCCGGTATTCGGTATCGTTGAAGCGGGGCTGTTTGCCTGCAAGAATGTCCTTCATGGCGGTGGCGATAATATCCACGTCAACCTCATTGGAAAGGCCGTCCCGCTGCATGGTCCTGCCGATGCTCATGCCGATGAAATAGCTCAGCTTATCCTTGCTGGGCATTTCGGGTGGCGGCTGGTTACTGGGCGGCTGCCTCATCAGGCCCGGCGGCATTGCCGGTTGCGGTCGAGGAGAAGGGGGGGCTGGTTGGGCGGTAGCGTTGAGGGCTACCAGTGTCGATATTATCAGCGCGTTAATTGTAAATTTCATTTTTCAATAGTTCATTATTTTATTTTTCCCGTGGACAAAGTCCAGCCAGGGAGCCGCTCTTTGCGAGACGGGCCGGAATGCATACCACAACAACCCAGCGGTGTCCAGCACCTGATTTTGACATAAAATTGTCAAAAATCCCTCAAAATCCGTTCCATTTTTCCCGTTTGAGTTAACTCCGGGCGGGCAGCGACTGTTTTACGGCTTTCCGGGCCAGGACGGCGAACTTCGGCAGCCCGTACTCGGTGGGCACTTTCACTTCCCCCTCGATCAATGGCCGGGCGTATTGGATAAATTTCTCGTTCGGCATGAATCCGTCCTCGCTTAGCCAATCGCGCGGCACAAGGTTTTCCACGTTGGCAATCTCGCTCAGCGGATGCAAGTCCGTCGTCCAGCAATAGCCTTTCCCCGGCGCCCGGAGGATTTTAACCATGAAACCGCTCTTGCCTTCAACCGCCGCGCGGACCGCCGTTTCGCCGCAAGCGACGGCTTCGGCGGCGTCTGTGGCGCTGGAATAATGAGAGGCGCACCGTTGCGCGTAACCGAGCTTCACCGAGCGGGTCTTAGTGTTGAGCTTGCCGTAAACGAGCTCCGCCAGCCGCTCGGCCGCGCCGGAGAGGACCGGATGCCCAAAGGCGTCCAACCGCGATTTGTCCGCGCTGTATTCTGAGCCGTCCGGGTTTTTCAAGCCCTCGCCCACAACAACGATGCAGTACCGCAGTTGATCCACGGTCGCTTTGACTTTGGCCAGAAACGCGGTTTCGTTGAACGGGATTTCCGGCATCAATATAATATGCGGCGCATCGTTCGGTCCCCGCCTGGCAAGGACGGAACTGGCGGCGATCCATCCCGCGGCGCGCCCCATTACCTCGATAATGCAGCACGAACCGTCGTCGGTCGCCATGCTGCTGACGTCGGCGGCAATTTCCATGACGGTGCAGGCATTGTATTTCGCAACCGAACCGAAGCCGGGGCAGTGGTCGGTATGCGGAAGATCGTTGTCGATTGTCTTGGGCACGCCGATCACGCGCATTTCGTAACCGCGTTTGATCGCTTCCTGATGAATTTTATCGGCGGTGTCCTGGGAATCGTTTCCGCCGGCATAAAAGAAATAGCGGACATTATGGGCCTGGAAAACCTGGAAGAGGCGGTCCATGTCGCGCGCGGCGCGTTCGGGCTTCTTTTTGAAATCGATCTTGTAGCGGCACGTGCCAAGGGCCGCCGCCGGAGTGTGCTTGAGCGCCTCGATGGTGCTCGGCTGCTCGTGATTCAGATCAATCAACTGCTCGTTTAAAATGCCGAGGATGCCATTAAGGCCCCCGAAGATATTATCAATGCATTTGTGTTTTTGGGCTTCCTGAACGACGCCGGCAACGCTGGCATTGATCACCGCGGTGGGTCCGCCCGATTGTGCGACTAAGAGATTTCCAATTAATTCTGACATAAAATAGGGAAAATTAGTAACAATGCCCAGTTGTGCGGTAAAGGATTAAGATTCAAACTGACAAAACAATGTCAAACGATCCGGCAGACCCGCAACCGAATACCTTCGGCTATGAAGGCTCGCCAGGCTTTTCACCGGCGTTCTGGGCGATGGTCGTTGTGACGGGCGCGGGCGCTAGGCTTGGCGGGGGATTGCTGATGAAGTTGCTGCGCGCCGCCCAACACCTGGCCTGGTCTTATCAATCGGGGGATTTTCTCACAGCCGTTTCAAAAACCACGATGCAACGGCGGGTTGGCGTTCTTTTATTTGCCGGCGTGATGGTGGCCGTGTCGCGCCGTGTGTTTCGGCGTCTCACGGGCGGACACGGAGGGGAACTTTCGGCGGCGATTTGGTTTCGGTCCGGGGACATCCCGTTTTTTCACACTGTCGGCAGGTCCGTTGTTTCGATACTCACGGTCGCTTTCGGGGCGGCCGTTGGACGGGAAGCCGCGCCGAAACAATTCGGAGGAGCCTTGGCAAGCGCTCTGGCAAAATGGGTGAAACTTTCCTCGTCGCAGCGTCGCCTGCTGGTCGCTTGCGGGGCCGGCGCAGGGATCGCCGCTGTGTACAATGTTCCGTTGGGGGGCGCCATTTTTGCGCTGGAAGTTCTCCTCGGCGAATTGTCCCTGTCCCTGGTGCTTCCCGCATTGGCCACCTCGCTCATCGCCGTTGCCGTTTCCTGGATTTTCCTTCCCAACCAGCCGACTTATTTCTTCCCCATTTACCCCTTCTCCTGGATTGCCCTGGCAGGCGCCGCGATTCTCGGATTGCTGGCGGGGTTGGTTTCGATTTTCTATATCAAAGCAATTAGTTGGGCAGACGAACGCACGCCGAAGGGCAAATGGATTTACATCACGCCCATCGTCGTTTTCGCGATCCTGGGAGTTGCGGCAATCGCTTATCCGCAGCTTTTGGGCAACGGAAAAAACGTAGTGCAATTGGCGTTCCTGGATCAACTCAGTCTGCCGCTGCTGGCGATCCTTGTTGTTCCGCGAACGCTCGCCACCGTCGCCTGTCTTGCAGGCGGCACACCGGGCGGTCTTTTTACTCCGACGATGACCGTCGGCGCATTGGTGGGCGGATTATGGGGTCATCTTTGGAACCAGATTTTGCCGGGCGAACCGGCGGCGGCCTATGCCATCTTTGGGGCGGGCGCGGTATTGGCGGCGACCACCAAAGGCCCGCTGTCCTCGCTGGTGTTTATCTTCGAATTGACCGATCATGTCACGGCTCTGGCCGTCCCGCTGATTCTCGCCATTGCTGTCGCGACGCTCGTGGCCCGGCACTTCGATCCTCGCTCCATTTACTCCGTACGCATCCATACTGGAAAGGCGGCGGCGAGAGAAATGCAACATGAGCAGGTCATTTCCGCGGCGGCACCTTATGCGGAAGTATTGAAACGGCTGTTGCCATTGACGGGCAGAAATCTTCCGCTTTACGTCGTGGACGAAGACGGCGAATTGGTTGGGGAGATTACCGCGGACCGGGCGGCCAATGCGGAGGCGTTTGCGCGCCCGCTCGAAGCGGCGAGCGCGGATGATTTGGCGACTCCCGTAAAAGCGTGTCCCTCCTTTCTTTGAAATTTCCGTTCTTTGGGTTTGAAAGTGAAAAATCCGTAGAAAAACGTCTAAAAACCCAACCGTTGGATTCTATCGTAATAATGCCGGATGCAATGCATATGCCGTCATATGACGGTTTGACGACTTCTGTCATAGGACAGTGTCAGGAAGGTTTTCAAGGGTTATTCAGTGCATCCAGAAGCAATTCGATGGACTCTTCGGTGCCAAAGGAAGCAGGGGGGCAAGCAAAGAGACCAAAGATATGAATGGGGATTCCCTCCTGACGTGGGCGAGTTTGCACCTTCGCCCGGCTTCGATTCTCAGGAAGCTTTGTTATGGGACCTTTCGCATTCACCCGAATTACCTGGGCATGGAGATCCATTTGCTTGGAAAGCCACGCGTTTAACGGGAGAGGGGCAACCTGTTGCCATTGATCCGCTGCCGAGGCTTCGCTTTCGAGAGCATCGACCGCTTCTGGCGGGCGTTACTGCGTCATTAAACATTTGGGGCGGTACTTTAACATTTTTTAACAAATGGATTGAAAAGAACCGATCGAGACGTGTAAGGAGAAATTTCATCTGTTAAATGTTTCAGTACGGCCCCAAAAAACGGAAAATGAGTTTTTCAGCAGAATCAAATGTCATGAAGTTGACCCCGACGACGAGATTGTTAAATGTTGATTCTGCCGAAAAACCTTTTTGGTGTCAAGAAGAACCACCATCAAAAGACTCTGCCCACGACCAAAACGTCGCTTATACGGCGTTTTAAACGTTTCTAGTTTTGACAGGGTTCGCGGTGCTGGAGCGGTCATTTTCGAAAAGTGGGGGTTTTTCAGCAGAATCAAATGTTAAGATGTGACTCTGCCGCTATGACTCTGCCGCTACTGGTTTTTTCCCCAGGACGTAGCCACCCCGAACGCCAGCGGTGCTATCGACCCACCCCTGCGATTTCAAATCCAGCATAATTTGTTCGAGGAACCGCTTAGGGACATCATTGCGCCGGGCCAGCTCGCGAATGGGAATCGGCCCCCGCCGTAATGTTCCACCAGCGTGAACAAAGCGCGGAAAGCGTAGTCAGTTTTTCGCGACACACGCATGTAAACACGATAAGCCTGATCGTCATTACAAGTAAAGCCCGCCCTGGCATGAACGAACCTGTTGCATTTTGTGTCAGTGTTTAAGGGCCGACGATTGACTCCTCACCAACGCGGCGCTTTTATGAACTCTAAAATCGCCCTTCGTCTCGCATTCCTTTTGACGCTCGCTGGTAGTTTCTCTGCCCTGGCGTCCGGCGACGCGATGACGGATGCGCCAAAGTTTTCCGCGCTTTTCATTCCTGAGCCGCCGTCTCAACACAAACATTGGGTTCCACCGGCGGCGGACTTGCCAACCAACCTCATTTCCAGTGTCCAATTTCTTTTCAATCTGGGTCTGCCCGATCCGCGTGGCTGCGAATATCGTGAATTTGAAGCGACCACCGGAGATACCTCGGCCCATACCGGCAGAATTACGGCGCATGGATGGATTTTGTCTGGTCGATCAGGTCGCCGACCCGTCTTCGCGATCAGTTGGGATGGCTTAATCTACCCGGCAGTGAAAGTCGGGAAGAAGGCCAGCTTGAAGCAGGATCTGGAAGCGCTTTTGCGCGCGGACGAACTGTGGCGGAAAAACTTGCCGACCAATCACGTAATATTTCGACCGCCGTTATCCTGGTATTCGTCGGACTGGTCAATGTCGCAAACCAACATGACAGTGATCAAGATTGCGTTTCTCATGCGTCTGGGCGAAGGAAAACTGGCCCGCGACTATTGGCATGGCTGGAACGCGGCGAGACATGGTGGAATGAAACAGGATGCCTCCGACCCTTTCCGAGAAATGGCCGCCGAATGGGTTTCTACCCAGTTCAGACGTGGGATGGATGCCTTCATGCGCGCCGATGATCCCCTGGCCCTTGCCGACTTCCATCAACTCAGTCAGTTGTGGCCTGCCCTTGAGAAGGAAACGAGCCGTCGCGGATTTTGGCGGCCGTCGGAATGGAATGGAAATGCACCGCCGCCCTATTTCGCTTTTCTAAGCCCCGTTCCCGAATTGCTGGCCGACGAAGAACGGCGCAGAATTGAGCCTGCCCATCCGAGCGTGTTACAAAGCGGCCCGGACAAATTTCCAGAAAAATCAAAACGCATCGCGGCCCTCATCTCGGACCTGGATCAAATTTCCGAAGCGCAGCGCATGTCTCCTGGGGCCGTCTGGATGGGCGAAAACCCTTTGGTATTGGACCTTGTTGCCGAAGGCGATAACGCCGTTGATCCCTTGCTGAACTGCCTGGAAAAAGATCCCCGTCTTACCAGGTCCGCTGACCTGGACCACAATCAACTGCCCTACCGCATTGTCCCCGTACGGCAATGCGCCCAGACAGCGCTGGACGCCATTCTGAAAATTCACTGCGACTCTCCGGCGGAGTATCGCGCTTACTGGCAAAAATACCGGTCAACTCCTGAACTGGAGCGATGGTATCAAACGCTGGCCGACGACAACGCCGGACGCCACCAGTGGATGCAGGCGGCCAGGAATATTTTAGCCCGGACCGATGGGAAAACCTTTTATCTATGGAGGAATACTCCCGTCCCAGACGCCACCAATGGATACACTTACTATCTAGTCATTGGTATAGACTACACTTTCGGCCAAAAAGAACGAAGCGACCAGGATTGCGTCCTTGCTGATATTGATTAAGTCCTGCTCGACCCGCGCGCGCAGGGATTCGTTCTTCTTGAGCGGTTTCTTGGATACCCCGGTGGTCTTCATGTAA
>DATAXU010000071.1:0-18515 GCA_036272955.1 Verrucomicrobiia bacterium | reverse complement strand
CAGGGGCAGCGCTGCGTAGCCATGTGCGGAAGAGATAAGCGCTGAAAGCATCTAAGTGCCAAGCTCCTCCCAAGATAATGTTTCCCGGACGCAAGTCCCTAAAGACCCCCGGAAGACTACCGGGTTGATAGGTTAGGCGTGCAAGCGAAGTAATTCGTTTAGCGGACTAATACTAATCGGTCGTGCGGCTTGATCGCTTTTTTCTCGAAAGGGAAAATTGTCGATTTCAACTCGCGAATTGGAGATTCTGTGTTCCCTCTATGTGTAGTTTTCAAGGAATGTTTCCGGTTTCCAGGATGTTCTTTAGAGATTTTTTGGTGGCTATGAAGCTGTGGTCCGACCCGTTCCCATCCCGAACACGGCCGTCAAACACAGTCTTGCCGATGGTAGTGGTTGTATAGCTTCCGCGAGAGTAGGTTGCCGCCAGATTTTTAATTAAAGAGCCGAGGCAGTTTTGCTGCTTCGGCTCTTTCTTTTTGAAGCTTTCCGTTTACGGACGCTTAACTCAGCTTTTTCTTCGCCTCGTCCGGCAATGACAACTTCGTCGTCCCTACATCCTTGACCTCAGTCGTGACCGTGCGGTCGATGTCCCGTTCCTCGCCGTTGAACTCGACTTTGCCGGTAACATGAGTTTGGAACTTGGTCAGGGCGCCGTCCTTGATCCAAAACTTCACCGATCCTTTGGCGTCGGTCGGGCCCGGCCCTGCTCTCCGGCGTCGGAATCCCATCATCAGGTCTTTGGCGCCCTTTTCGGTCAGATCGCCGCTGTAAACGTCCCCGTCCTTTTTGAGGTCGGCGACTTTAGTGAGCAAATCCTGAACTTCCGCCGCCGGCGGCTTCAAATTCTGCATGCGCCGAGCCATGATCGTCACTGGGTTAAATCCGCCGCCACCCCCGCCACCCGCTTCGGCATCGGAAGCGGATTGCCAGCCGTCCTCGCCTTTGACGGCGACTTTATCACCCTTCTTTACACCTTCAGTAGTGTTGTCGTTATAAGTGGCCGAGAGCCAGGTATAACCCTGATCGTCCAATTTCCCCTCGGTGGGGCCGGGGGTGAATTGTGAATTAGGGCCGAGGTCCATGAGGGACTTCCAACTGTAACTGCCGCTGCCGGCCAATTTAGTGGCGGCCGCGGCAACGTCATCCTTCGGGCCGGAGTCCGCTGCCAGGAGCGAACCGGCCATCAGGGCGATGGTTCCGACAAGTATTCGTGTTTTCATAGTGGTGCGTTTCGAGTTCGATTATTAAGGGAATTCGCCGCCATTATAGATTCAGCCCCGAAAAATGAAAGACCTTTCGCAACCGCGCGTTTGTGGCAGCCTGTGAACGATATGAAGAACCGCACTGAGCCGGATGCCGCTGCCGCCAAAATGTTCGTCGAGCATCGCGGTCGCCTGCTGAAATTGCTCCCGCCCAACGCGCTTGTGGTCGTCAACGCAAACGATGTCCTGCCAACCAGCGCCGATGGCTCGATGCGCCTGCATCCTAATTCCGATTTGTTTTACCTCGCCGGCGTTGAGCAGGAGCAATCGATACTTTTATTGTGTCCCGACGCCGAGGACGAGAAGCACCGGGAAATCCTGTTCCTGCGGGAACCTTCCCGCGAAAACCAACTCTGGGAAGGGCATAAATTGACCCGCGAAGAAGCGACGGCGCGGAGCGGAATCGCGAATGTCCACTGGCTGGGGGAGTTTCCGCGGCTTTTCCATCGCCTGATGTGCGAAAGCGAGGCTGTCTTTCTCAACAGCAACGAGCATCCCCGCGCCGTGATCGAAGTGGAAAGCCGCGATGCCCGCTTCGTCGCCGACACCGTCCGCCGTTATCCGTTGCATGATTTCCGCCGGCTGGCTCCGCTGCTCCACCAATTACGCGCTCTGAAAAGCGAACAGGAAATCGCCCTTATCCGCAAGGCTCGCGACATCACCGAGGCGGGATTCCGCCGCGTCGCGAAATTTCTCGTGCCGGGCGTTGGCGAAAAGGATGTCGAGGCGGAGTTTGCGCATGAGTTCATTCGGCGCGGGGGAAAGTTTGCGTATGGGCCGATCATCGCCAGTGGAATGAACGCGTGTTGTCTCCATTACATTGCCAACGACTCCACGTGCCGCGCCGGGGAAATGCTTCTGCTTGACGTTGCGGCCTCGTGGTCGAATTACAATTCGGACATGACGCGGACGCTGCCGGTCAGCGGGCGGTTTACGCCGCGGCAAAGAAAAATATATAATGCGGTGCTGCGGGTCTTGCGCGGATCCAGCAAGAATCTGACGGCGGGCAAAAAACCGCGGGAATGGCAGAAGGAAGCGGAGCAACTCATGGAGAAGGAGTTGGTGGATTTACACCTGATTACCACGCGCGAAATCAAACGGCAGGACGCGGACCGGCCGGCGCTGAAAAAATATTTCATGCACGGCATCGGTCATTCGCTCGGACTTGATGTCCACGACGTCACGGCGGCGGCGTTGCCCATTCAGGCGGGATGGGTGATGACGGTCGAGCCGGGCATTTACATTCCGGAAGAGAAAATGGGAGTGCGGCTGGAGAATAACGTGCTGGTCACTGAAACGGGGCAAGTCGATTTGATGGCGCGGATTCCGATTGAGGCTGAGGCGATTGAGGAGATGATGGCGCGGAAGTGAAAAGCAGGACACTCATTGACTCAAATACTGGCGCGCGGCGGCGTTTCCGGGTTCCAGACGGACAGTCTCTTCGAATTGGCGCCGGGCATCATCGCGCCTGTTCAATTTGAGAAGCGCCTGGCCAAATTCCAAATGTGCCCGCGCGGACCCGGGTTTCAGTTGGGCAGCCTGGCTGAAATCGTCTGCGGCCTCCTCCGCCTTGCCCGTCGCCTCCAGTTCCTCCGCCAGGCCGAGATAGCCGTCGAAATAGCCGGCCTGAACTTTGATTGACTCCCGGTATTTGTCGATGGCTTCGGTGTGGCGGCCCATCCTGCCCAGCAATTGGCCGAGGCAGGCGTAGAAGGCGGGCTGAGTGGGTTCCAATTTTCGGGCGCGCTCGCATTCGTCCATCGCCTCGGCATACCTGCCCTGGCTGGCGTCGATGTTGCTCATCTCGAACCACGCGACGGTCATGCGCGGATAAATCTCGACCGTCCGACGAAAAGCCGCGCGCGCGTCGTTCAGTTGCCCTACGCGCTCGAGCATCCGCCCCTGCTGCAAATAGACCAGGTAATATTGCGGGAGCAAATCCTGGATCTGACGCCATTGCGCGACGGCATCGCTAAAGGCGTGCGTTTCCTCCAGGAAATCGCCGTAGCCGAAACGAAGGACATAATCGTCCGGGTCGCGCTGGATGTCATCGAGATACACGGCGCGCGCGTTGTCGGCATCCGATTTATTCATGCGGCGGCCCACGTCGTTTAATTCGCCATGCAATTGCTGCAATTCCTGGGCGTTGTTCGCCTCGCCGCTTAAGGGCGGTTTTTCCCGGCGACGAATGACCTCGCTCAGGACGATGGCCCGGTTCCAATCGGACAAACCGAGGCGCCGTTCGCACAAATCCTGCGAAGCCCACTCCTTGACGTCCGAGCCGCGGATGTTCGCCGGCAATAGAGGCGTGATTTTTTCCGCCCAGGCACGTCCAAGGCGGTAATTGCCGTCGAAATTCAAATGGACGTGCTCATAAAAAAGTTCGTCGCCGGGAATGTTCGTGGGCGACTCGCCGAAGGTGGCGGGGGCGGCGGCGTCGCAAAAGACCAGGTTAGGCCCGGCGAATTGGGTGGCCGCGTCGCGAATGAGGGCGTTGATATGGGAGTCGGCGCGGAAGGGCAGGGTGTCGTCGTCGCACGCTTTTTGAAATTCGGCGCGCGCGGCGTCGATGTTGCCCCGGGACAGGAGCGATTGCGCATTCTGGTACTCCGCCGACGCCGAATGCGCGCCGTTGGTGGAAGACGAAGCAAATGGCGGACAATCCCTCAAATTGACGGCGACGGTGTTGAGAATGACGCGCGCGCCGCAATCGAGTCCGGCGCGGACGATGTCGCGGAGGTTTTCACCGAAATTGCGATAGACGACGGTTTTGCGGGCATCGTCGGGCGGAATCTGGTTGCCCAAAAACATCTCCATCCCGCCCCAGGACGCGGCGGAGGAGCCTTTCGATTTCAAATCGCGTGTTGCCGCCATGAGGAGTTGACCTGCGCGCAATTCCTGAAGAGCAAGGCTCACGCGGACCATCCATCGCGGCGGGGCCTGGGCGCCAAAAACGGAGGCCGCGCCGAATGGCCCCACCATTTCGTTATTTCCCATGTAAACGATCCAAAAATCGCCCTGATGTTTGGCGCAGGCGCGGGCGATGGGGAGAATAGCGTGGGAATTGATGGCGGTGATCGCGACGTTGACCACCTCGAACGGATGCCCCGGAAAGCGCTCGGAGAGCAATGCGCGCATGTATCGCGCGGCGGCGTACGCGGGGGCGGGATCGCCGAGGGCGGCGGATTCGCCGAGAATGAAAATGCGGGTCACTCCGGGCGGCTTCTCTTTTTCCATGCGAAGGACCTCCGGCAGGCGGGTCAAGTTCGGCGGAAAAAAGCGGCGGACGAAATCATCGTTATTGACAAGGAAATCGGTATCGCCGATGCGAAGCTCTTTGAAGAAAGCGGTGTCGTAGCCGTATCCGGCCAGGCGCAGGCCAGCCTCCAGCAAACCGAGGGCGATCAGCGGCATGAGCACAAGTGCGATGACGCGGAAGGCGATGCGCTGGCCACGGGTGGGGCCGGCGGGGGTCTTGGGAGCCTTTGAAGCCTTCGGATTGGGGCGGCGTTTCTTCATTCTTCTTCAGTGGGGGCAAGCAGACCACCGCGACGCCGTTAAGGGCTTTCGGTAGTATAAGTTGATTCAATCTCGACGGCATTTCTGAAGGATTGCGAGCATAATTGCGATGACTAATACGACAAAATATATCCAAGAGTGCTCGTATATAAAACGGCCCAGCCGTCCACCTCCAGTATGAAAAACTGCCAGCATTGGAGGTCTGGTTGCCAGACCGCCGCAATACAGTCAACGACTTTCCCATTGCCAGACGAGAATTACCGATGCGCCATATTGGGGCAAAAAAGCTTATTACAGAACTTATTCCTTACTCCAGAGGGTCCACGACTTGCACACCGGCCGGTTCGAAGTGACGTTTATTATGGGTGACAAGTATGTGGCCGTGAAATAGCGCTGTAGCCGAAATCAAGGAATCCTCACAGGTCATCGTGCGATTTTTGGCCTTGAGTTCGCGCAAAAGTTCTTTCCATCGAACCAGCACTGGTTCAGTAAGTTCTTCAGTAGCCGGAGCAAGTTTCTGACGCAAATTGGCCAACCACACCCCAAGACTTGGGCGATGCGATTCTGCGGCACGATCCAGGCCAAATTGCAATTCGGCAAATGAAACAACGCTTAGGAATACATCGGCTTCATTGTGGCGAAGCCAATTTTCCAGTTTGCGTGGCACTTGTTTGCGTTCCAGCATCGATAACAAGTCCGTGTCAATAAGGAAGCTCACTTCAGTCACTTCACTTAAACGGCAGATTATGACGATCGGGGGCCGGTATCGGCACTGGGCAACCGGAGAAAAGCTCGAGTAAACCAACCGCACCTCGACGTTTGGCCGGATTGGGGGTCAGCACGATGCTATTCTTACCATCTCGCAACGGCCTCACCTCCACCAAACCGCCTTCCGACAATCCCGAGGCATCTCGCCACCACTTGGGAAGGGTGCTCTGACCGACCTTTGAAACCGTCATGGTATCCAAATCTTTCACGGTTTAAGGATTCCTTAAAACCGGGGTTTTGTCAATCCCATTTGAAGGCACAGCCTCATTTCCTTCCCGATTGTATTGTTGGTTAAGAGCGCGATTAGGAAAGAGATAGACAGGATGGGCTTTTCCGCCCCATGATGGGTTCAAATGAAAACTGAAAATAATATGGGAAGGTCGTTTTGTCGCAATTATTCGAAATGGATTGGCGTCATTGCAGGGGCCGCTTTGATCGCGACGACCGTGACTCTTTATGCAAAATCACTTATGAGCTCCGTGGGCATTCAATTGTACAGCGTCCGCAAACAAATGCAGAAAGACGTGCCCGGCACGCTCGACGAAGTGCGCTCCTGGGGAATCAAATATGTCGAACTGGCCGGCAATTACGGCCTCAGCCCGCAGGACTTCAAGGCGCAATTGGATGAACACCACCTGATCCCGATCGGGGGCCATTTTGGATTTGAGCAGTGGGAGAAGGACCCGGAAGCGGTGTTGCGCGAGGCGAAAATCCTGGGGTTGAAATATGTGGGTTGCGCGTGGATCCCGCACAACGGGAAGTTCGACGAAGCGACGTGCCAGAAAGCGGTGGAAGTGTTCAATCACGCCGGGGAGCTGGCGGCGGAACAGAAGATGCAGTTTTTCTATCACACCCACGGTTATGAATTCCAGCCTTACGACGACGGGACGCTGTTCGATTACCTGGTGCAGCATACGGACCCGAAAAACGTGAAGTTCGAGATGGACATTTTTTGGATCGCGCATTCCGGAACGGATCCGGTGAAATTGATGGAGAAATATCCGAAGCGTTTTGTGCTGATGCACCTCAAGGACATGAAGAACGGGACGAAAACGGGGTTGCTGACGGGGTCGTCCGATGTCAACAACGACGTCACGCTTGGGGCGGGCCAACTTGATTTGCCGGCGATTTTGCACGAGGCGCGAAAGATCGGGATCAAATATTATTTCATCGAGGATGAGTCTGATAGTTCCGAGAAGCAAATCCCTGATAGCTTGCGATACCTCGAGGATTTCAAGGATTAAAACGGGCGGGTAGTGTCTTAAATTGAACCGCACCCGAAGGCGGGGGGCGGTCGTTGAATAAAACAAGCAAGTCTGGCTGTTTTCAGGTTCTCTATTCGTAGCATCGAACTCGTTTTGTACTGTACCGAAGAAGGTCACCACGAAGAACAGGAGAGTGATTACCTGCCTGATGCCGGGCGAAAAGTGCCCAGGCATCAAGAGGTCTTTCCAGTCGTCCGATCTTCCGGTAAAATTAGCGCCGTGAAATCGCTAACCGATTACCTATGGCTCGAACTGCCGAACCGCCGCGGGTTTGTCAATATCACGGATTCCGTCGAGGCCCTTGTCAGGAAGAGCGGCATTCAGGAGGGGCTTTGCCTCGTCAATGCCATGCACATCAGCGCATCGGTGTTCATCAATGACGCCGAAGAAGGGCTTCTCCACGATTACGAGGTCTGGCTGGAAGGCCTGGCGCCGCATGAACCGATTTCCCATTACCATCACAATCGAACCGGCGAAGACAACGCCGATGCCCACCTCAAACGCCAAATCCTGGGCCGCGAAGTGGTCGTGGCCGTTACAAAGGGGACGTTGGATTTCGGCCCGTGGGAACAAATTTTTTATGGCGAATTTGACGGACGGCGAAGAAAACGCGTGCTGGTCAAAATCATCGGGGAATAATGGGGGCCTGATGGACGATTTTGATTCGCGCTTCGGCGGGATTGGCAGGCTTTATTCCAGCGAAGGGCTGCGCCGGCTGCGCCACGCGAAGGTCTGCGTGGTGGGCATCGGGGGCGTCGGGTCGTGGGCGGCGGAGGCCCTTGCGCGGAGCGGCGTCGGGCACATCACCCTGGTGGATCTGGACGACATTTGCGTCAGCAACATCAACCGGCAATTGCACGCGCTGGAGGGAGTGGTGGGGCGTCCCAAGGCGGCGATCATGGGGGAGCGCATCCGGGCAATCAATTCCTCGTGCGAGGTGCGGTGCGTCCAGGAGTTTTTCAATGAATCGACGGCGGCCGGGATTTTGGAAACGCGCTATGACTGGGTGCTGGATGCGATTGACCCCGTCGCGGACAAGTGCCTGTTGATTGCCCGGTGTTGTCAAAATAAAATTCCCGTCATCTCTTCGGGTGGGGCAGGGGGGCGGAAAAACCCGATGGAAATCGAGATTGCCGACCTTTCGCGAACGACCCACGACGCGTTTTTGCAGCGGGTGCGCAAGAAGCTGCGCGATGATTATGGATTTCCGCTCAACCCGAAGAAGCCGTTTCATGTGCCGTGCGTTTTTTCCCGGGAGGCGGCCGTTTATCCCACCGGGTGTGCGCCGGGGGGCCGGTTGAATTGTGACAGCGGCTACGGCGCGGCCAGTTTTGTCACGGGGGCGTTCGGGTTGGCGGCCGCTTCGCATATCGTTTCCAGCATCGCCACAGTCTCCCCGCATGGAACCCGCCCCGGCTAAAATCTCCGCCCGCTCCAAAAGGCAGGTGATGGATTGGGGATTGGTCCTCGCGAGCCAGGGAATCGAGGCCATCCTAAACCACTCCGAGAGCGGGTGGGAATTGATTGTCGAGGCGCGGGACTTCGAGCGGGCGGAGGAGGTCATCAGGCAATACCAAATCGAGAATCGCGGCTGGCGCTGGAAACAACCGCTGCCCGGCTCCGGGCTGGTTTTTCATTGGGGGAGTCTTGGATGGGTGGCCGCGATTGGAGCGGTTTACTATTGGAGCATGGTGCTCAGGCCGGGGGTGCGGAGCGCGGGCGTCCTTGACAGCGTGCGCGCCAAACAGGGGGAATGGTGGCGGCTTTTCACCGCCGTAAGCCTGCACGAGAACATGGCGCACCTCGTGAGCAACGCCGCGACCGGCTTCGTGCTGCTGGGGCTGGCGATGGCGCGGTTTGGGGCTGGCCCAGCCCTGCTGGCGGCGTTCCTGGCGGGCGTGGTGGGGAATGCGGCCGACCTGCTGATTTATACGGAGCCGCACGATACCCTCGGCGCTTCCGGCATGGTGACGGGCGCGCTCGGATTGATCACGTCGCAGTCCTTTGCCTTCTGGCGAAAGTATTTGACAGGACGGCGATTTCTTCTTCAGGCCGCGGCGGGCGGAATCCTGATCCTGGTGTTGATCGGGTTCGACCCGAATGCGGACGTGGTGGCGCATATCGGCGGGTTCCTCGCGGGAGGAATCCTTGGATTCGCGCTCGGGCACGCGCGCGCGGTGACGCTCCAGCGGGGCTGGGTCAACGTCGCAAGCCTGGCTGCGCTGGCCGCATTGTTTTTGACAACGTGGCGGCTGGCGCTCAGAGCACCCTGACGATGCGGATTGAAGGGGTCGCAATCCGCGTTAATTCAAGACGTGTGTCGCCGGCAAGATAATGCAAGTCGGGGTCGTGTCACAATTCAGCAAGTCATAGCTGGTTGTGAACGACGAGCTGGGGTCCACCGGGCAAAAGGGTAATTCCCCTCCGCCACGGCCGAGGTACGGCTGAATGTCCGACGGATGTGGAACCGCCGTCGAAACCTCTCCGAACTCCAACGCCCATTGCTGCTTCGCTGCGTCAAGCATACGAAGATTATCTATGCACACATTGGTTTGAGATGTGACACGAGAGCGAACCAGGTTGGGGATGGCAATGGCTGCCAGCAACCCAATGATCGCCACAACTATCATTATCTCGACCAATGTAAACCCACGCTTCCCATGTTTCATGGTCTGCATACTGCCTTTCTGTCTATCGACAAGCCGTGAACGGATGCGAAGGGCGGTTATATATTATAATACTAACGTTCACTTATTGCCCTTCGCAATGCCCGCGATGCTCGGTGAGTAGCACAGAACAGGCCAGACTGGGGTGATTCGAACTCGCAAAAATGATATTGACGGCACCGGGTTTTCTCAAACTGACAAGCCATTTCGCGCGAGGCAGTTACGCTGGATCGTGCGCCACCCGCCATCCAACGATGCAAAATAAAAGTGAGAACAGCGAGACGACCCCCCCGGCAACGAATGCCTCGTCCTTGTACAACAAAAGCACTTTGTGCCGTCCCGCGGGCACTTCGACGGCTTCGAACGCGTAATTGGCCCGCCACAACCTCGCCGGCTGGCCGTCCACCCGGGCCGTCCAATTGTGGTAGTAGGTCTCGGCCAGGACGAGCATCGCCGGGGTGGGGGTGTCGAGGTCGATGGTCTGGCGATTGCCCGTAAAGTCCTTGGCGATGACGCGCGCGGAAGGCTCGCGATGCGCTTTGACGGTGGATTTTGCCTCCAACGGCAGGTAAACGGAATTGCGGAAATCGCCGGTGCCTTGGGCAATGGCGTTGAAAGCCGTTTCGTCGCTGGCGAAAATCGGTTCCTGGCCGACGGTGACAATCGGGATGTAATTTGTTCGCGGCACCCAATCGAAGACTTTGCCCGGAGCGATTGTCTCAGAAACGGACAGGAAATCCTCCAGTGTGTCCAATTGTTGTCCACGGCGGGAATCCAACAACCACAGGACTTTGTCGCTTCCACGGGAGTTCAGGGAGAAAAAACCGTCCACTTTTGGCAGCTCGTCGAGCAAATTGCAGTCGGAGAGGAACACGACCCGGTCAAGCACATAGTTGGTGCGGACATCCGAGGAGGGGTTGAAATAAAGCTCGCGGGCGGCGAAGGGCGACATCATCAGGCGCGATTCGTCGATTTTGGGGACGGGATTCAAATTGTCGCTCATCTGCCCAAGGCCCGGCTGATAAACCGTCGGGTCGAGGGTGGGATTTTGCCATGGCATGTGAGTCATCAAGTCGCCCCAGCAAATCACGAGTAACAGCACGATGCTCCATCCACGCCAGACGGGACGCGCGATAAAAAAACACAAAGCCGCAACCGTCAACGCCAGAAAACCGGCGCGTTCCAGGCCGTTGATTGCCGTCGCCGGCCACGAGGTGTCCTCTAACGCCCAGTGGCGGGCCATCCAGAGCAGAACTCCGATGACGAGAAGGATCGCCCCCGCGATGAAAATCTCCGCCTTGCCGAGCACACGCCGCGCGGAGTCCGATCGTTTTTCATAATACGCGACCGCATACGCGCTCAACAGCGACATGGCCACCACCGTGAGGATCACAAACTTGACCGGGTAGCGAAACAGGCCCAAAAAAGGGAGCGCGTGTTTGACCCATGGAAATACGTAGCCGTTATTGCCCAGGGCCAACACCGCGCTGCCAACCGCAATGCTTCCGAAAAGCCAGACCCGCCCCTTGCCGGCCCGCCACAACGCCATAACGACGAGAAACATCACCCCAATGCCCGCGTAATAGGAGGACGTCCAATATTGGGCGCGCTGCACGACGATTTGCTGCCACTTCGAAGTCTCGAACAGCGGCACGAAAAAATTCCCCCAACCCCACGGCGGCATGGACCATTCGGAATTGGCGAAATGGGTGTCGCGGTTGGAATGCAACGCAAAGTCCGCAAACGGAAGGAGTTGCGCCGCCGCCACTCCGCCCGCGAGCAGTCCGATTGTCAAAAACCGGCGCGCGACGGTCACGAATCCGCGGCGGTCATTGAGCAAACGCGCCGCCAGCAGTGCGACCAGGATCAGCCACGTAAACAGGATTTCCTCCGGCCCGCCCCCCAGCAATTCCATTCCGCCTGCCAGCGCCGCGAGAAAGAGTTTTGGGCCGCCGCCGCTCCAGCCTTGCTCCGCCAGCAATATCACCCAGGGCATCCACGCGTAAGTCGCCAGGTGGCTCGGCCACATGACGAAATTCAGCGCGAGGCCGTTGAAGGCAAAAACCACGCCGGCCACCGCCGCCCCCGCCCGCGAATTTGTCCAGCGCGCCGCCAGGAAATACATTCCCATTCCTCCCAGGAAAATGTGCATCAGGCAAAACATCCCCAATCCCCAGGTCAACGGAAGCAGCAGGTAGAACAGCGAGAGCGGATAAAGCGAGAGCGTGTTGAGTTGCGCAAGGAACGGAATCCCGCAATCACTATAGGGATTCCACAACGGCCATTGCCCGTGCCAAAAAGATTCCCTCAGAAAATACGCGACCGGGTAACTGTAAAGCCCGTAATCCCGTATCACGAATGTTTTGAATCCAAGGAGGACGTCCCAAAACGGAATCGCAATCATCGCCGCCAGCAGGAGCGCGAATCGAGACGGCGCGGCCCAGTCGCGTCTGTCATCGCCGGGATTCGCGTCGGCTTTGGGATTCACGATGGGAAAGTTTACCGCTGCGGCAACGTCGAGAGCAACGCCTCCAGGGTGTATTGGCCAAAACGGCTCGGCGAACTCAGGATGGCGTTGGGATCCGGCAACGGCGATTGCGTGGTAATATGATTGGCCTCGTAACTTCTGGCTGCGTTGGCAACAGCCTCGTCGCCGGCGTCGAAAACCTCGTCCGCCGACCAGTAGATTTGACGGTCCTTGTTGACCACCAGCGTGAGTTTCCACCCGATTGCCACCGGTTGGTAAGGCTGGTAGCGGGTCAATTGATCGAAGAACACAGCATCGCAGCCGATTTCTTCATGCAAGCGGTCAAAAAAGTCCGTGGGCAGTTTTTCGTCCGTATGCCAGGCGCCCTGGCCGGTCCAACGGCGCAATTGTTCAGAAGTGACGACAATGACCTCGAAGCGTTTGGATTTTTCCAATTCGGCGTGGAGGAGCGGCTGCAAGCTGTCAATTCCGGCCTGGTAAGCCTCTGTCGGCAAAAGGGGAGTCATCGGCAGGAGCGCGACCCGCTTGATGTTCGAATCCAGCACAGCGTACCGGCGGTAGATATTGGTCGGTTTATAGCGGACTTCCGGGGTGATATGCGGAATTTTCGTGTTGCAGGCGGGCAAAAAAAGGGCAAGTGCCAGCCCCGGCAACCTGCGGGCCAGCCAGCCTAGCCTGTGCGGCAAACGCTCAATCAACTTTATCATCTCACCCTGCTACTGTAGGCATCGGCAGTATCAGAGGCGAGCTTTAGTATCCGTAATGGCCTGATTGGCGAGGCCCATTTCGCCCAGAGTCGCAGAATGTTTGCGCCCGGCCCACCATAGCCAGGCCACCCAGGTGCAGGCCGCGCCCATCCCCAACCACCCGATTGTCCGCACCGCCGCGGCGATTTGCACATCGT
The DNA here is from genome assembly GCA_036272955.1 of Verrucomicrobiia bacterium. GTDB lineage: Bacteria > Verrucomicrobiota > Verrucomicrobiia > Limisphaerales > Palsa-1400 > DATAUD01. Next base: position 5,643 of record DATAXU010000071.1, on the reverse strand, counting down.
GATTCAATACATTCCAGCGCCCAAAAATCCGCGCCCAATCATGGTCCCCGCCGCCCACCAGAGGCAACACTTGCACGCGAGCATCCGCCATGTAACGGGCGATATTGAGCCAATTCTCGAAAAACCAGATGACCGAAACAGCAAAAGAGATGGATTCACGACTGCGCCAGAAAAGCATCGCCAGCAATATGGGAAACGCCAATTGTCCCATCGTGCCCCCATACGTCTCCAGCCGCTGGCTGAAAAGCCCCACAATGGGATGTCCCGCCTCGTGAAACACCAGGTTGGCGTGATCCAGGAGGGGAATAAAACCCGCCTCCGAATTCAACATAACGACCGCAAACACCCCGATTGCGACGAAAAAGCCCACCAAATGCGGCGTCGGCACTTTGTCCCAATGGCGGTCATTAGATTCTTGCACTCACCGAAGTGAGCAAGACCTATGCCGAAAACCGGCGTTTGCAGGCAAACAGCGCCCCACCTAACCCCGTCACTAACAAGCTGATAGTGGACGGTTCCGGCACCGGAGCGACGTTAAATTCCTGGGTGGAGCCGCTAAAAGCGGATGAGCCGGTATAAACCGTCGAAGAATCGCTCGCTTGGGTGCTGTCGCCATAGACTGTGTTGGGCGTTCCGACCGCGCCTGGGGCCTCCGTGCTTGTGAACAAGAAGGTTGCGGATGAACCTGGCGCAAGGGGCGTCGTGGTGCTGAACTCAATACTGCCGCTTTGTGTGACGATGCTCCAACCTGCCGCGGGGGTAACCGAGCTTGGGCTGGTGGTCAGATAGAAATTCCCGGGGGTCCAATCGAACCAAAAGTCGCCTATACCCGAAGAACCGGCGGGATTGTTCAGAGTAAGGGTGTAATCGTAAATGCTGCCGTTTTGGACGCCGGAGAGGGTGGCATTGGCGTCTAAAGTGCCTTGGGCGTGGCACAAACCGATATGCCCGATTACACACAAAGCGCCCAAGGCAAAGGTTTTGGAAGTTAGCTGTGTCTTATTCATACAATTGTCGTTTTTATACGTTCTTATGCGTTCTTTTGGGTTAATTTCCCATTGCTTGTCCATAAGAAGCGCCGCCCCCCAAAAGGTTCCAAAAAAAAGAAAATTTTCTCCGCCGCAACTTTGGCTTTGAACGACGGCATGGCGGAGGTAAAGTCCGACCATGCCTCGCAAAGACGCAGCCAAATCTCAATCGCACGGCCTCAATGACGTGATCGGCATCGTCCTGGGCGCGTGCGCATTGCTGCTCCTGGTGGCGTTGCTCTCATACGATCCCCACGACTCCGCGCTAAACTTTGTCCCCCCCAACAACCCCCCGCGCAACCTCGGCGGCCCCGCCGGCGCCTGGGTCGCGCTGAAATTATTCCGGGTCTTCGGCATCGGCGCATTTATGCTCCCCGTGCTGCTCTTGATGTTCGGCCTCGGCTATATCTTCGAGTTTCTGGCGTACTTGCAGCGCCGCTGGGTCTGGGGCGTTGTTTTGCTCCTCTGCTGCATGGGTTTGGCGAGCATGTTCGAGAATGACCTCGGCTTGCTCCGGCGCCTGCAAATCGCCTTGAACGCCCCCAGTGTCGGCGGCTTTGTCGGCCAGTTTCTCTACCGGGACATTTTGCGTTACGTCGGAAAAGTCGGCGCGACGATTGTCCTCGGCGCCGTCTATGTAATCAGCCTGATTTACCTGACGAATTTCAAACTCGGCGCATGGTGCCGCGAATTATGGAGCAGCCGCGCGCAACCGGCCTCGAACGACAAGGACCTTGACCGCCGCGCGCGCGACTTGGAGAAGCAGGCAAAAAAATTGCAGGACCAACTCGATAAATCCGGCAAAACCCCCGCAGGAAAGGGGACCGAGCCGAGCGGCCTTGGCCCGGACTTGCGCCCCGTGCCCGAGCCTACGGTGCGCGACCTCAGCGTTCCTCAAGTCAAGCCCGGCGACCGCGGCAAGAAGGCGGTTACCGAAATGCCCAAGGAACCCGCGCCTCCTGACGAGGGCATGGTTATTCCTGCCAAGGAAGTCGCGGCCGCCACGACGACGGACATTTTGGGCAAAGCTGCCGAAGCGCCGGTTTCGCAGGAGGAATCCGCCGCCGCCGCCGTTGTGGGCGAAAAAGTGGAGCCGGAACCTGAACCCGCTGCCAAACCGAAACCTCTCCCGCGCAAACCCAAACCGATCGCCGTCGCCGCGACGCCGAAGATTGGCAACTACAGGTTGCCGCCGTCGGATTTTCTCCAATATCCCGATGCCACCGCGAAGCCCACCGAATCCAAGGAAGAACTGATGGCCAATGCGCGGCTCATGCAGCAAACTCTCGCGCAATTCGACATCGAGGTGGCGCTCGGCGACATCACCAAGGGGCCGACGATAACCCGATACGAACTGCATCCCGCCCCGGGGGTGAAGTTGGAAAAAATTGTCAGCCTGAACAATAATATCGCCGCCGCCCTCAAAGCCGAGCGGATCAACATTCTCGCGCCCGTTCCGGGCAAAAGCTCCGTCGGCGTCGAGGTCCCCAACTCTGTCAAAACCAAAGTCATCATGCGCGACATCTTCGAGTCGGAGGAATGGCGCACGACCAAGGCGCGGATTCCCCTTTCGCTTGGCAAGGACGTTTATGGCCATCCCATTGTGGCCGATCTCGCCGAAATGCCGCACCTGTTGATCGCCGGCAGCACCGGTTCGGGCAAATCGGTTTGCATCAATTCCATCATCGCCTCCCTGCTTTACAGGTTTCCGCCGGACCAGTTGCGCTTCGTCATGATCGACCCCAAAGTGGTCGAGCTTCAGTTGTACAATGCCTTGCCGCACCTGGTTGTCCCCGTCGTGACGGACCCGAAGAAGGTGATCCTGGCGTTGCGCTGGGTTGTCAACGAAATGGAAAAGCGATACCAGATTTTCGCCAGAGTCGGCGTCCGCAACATCCGCTCTTTCAACGAACGGCCCAAAAACAAACCGATCCCGAAAGCCGAACCCGAATTGCCGCTGATGTCGCGCAAGGAAAAGGTCGAAGCCAACTCGGATGGATTCGCCGTCGAACTGGACGAGGAGATCGTGGTGCCGCGCGACGAGGAGATCGTCATTCCCGATCACCTGAGTTACATCGTCGTTATTATTGACGAGCTGGCGGACCTGATGCTCGTGGCGCCCGCCGACGTGGAGATGGCGATCGCGCGCATCACGCAAATGGCGCGCGCCGCGGGGATCCATTGCATTGTCGCCACGCAACGACCGAGCGTGGATGTCATCACCGGCGTGATCAAGGCCAACATCCCCGCGCGGATCGCGTTCCAGGTGGCGGCGAAGGTCGATTCCCGGACGATTCTTGACGCGATGGGTGCGGACAAACTTTTGGGCAAGGGGGACATGCTTTACCTGCCGCCCGGTTCCGCGAAATTGATCCGCGTGCAAGGCGCGCTTATCACGGATTCCGAGTTGCAAAGCATCGTCGATTTCATCGCCAAACAAGGCAAGCCGAGTTACGAGGTGGATATTCACCAGCAACTCCAAAAAGTCAGCGCCGGCGGGGACATCGAAGCCGGGGCCAGCGGCGAGGACGAAGACCTGATCCAGCAATGCATCGAGGTCATCCGTAGCGAACAAAAAGCGAGCGTCTCGCTGATGCAACGGCGCCTGCGCCTCGGCTATACCCGCGCCGCGCGGATCATGGATGAATTGGAATTGCGCGGGATCGTCGGCCCCAGCAAAGGCGCGGAGCCGCGCGATATTCTTATTGACCTGGACGGCGGCGGCGCGGACGGAACCCCCCTTGGCGGCCCGGAGGAAGCCCCGCTTTAACGCCCATGAGCCTGCCGCAAATCAGCATTTCCAGCGACGGCACGTCGGTTTCACGGATGGCGCTGGGCGCCTGGCGCCTGGCCGACAGCCGTTTGACCCGCGACGAGATTCGCGACCTTGTCCACGCGGCGGTCGATGCCGGTTTCACCACCATCGATCACGCGGACATCTATGGCGGCCATACCTGCCAGGGGCTTTTTGGCGATGCGGTGGGAAATGACACCTCGTTGCGCCGGCAGTTGCAACTCGTGACCAAATGCGGGATTAAACTGATTCCCGAAACCGGGTCCGCGCAACGAGTCAAGTATTACGACACCAGCCGCGCCCACATTCTGGCCTCGGTGGACGACTCCCTCAAAGCGTTGCGCACGGACCGGGTGGAGATGCTGCTGATTCATCGCGCTGATCCGATGCTCAACCCGGACGAAGTCGCGGAGGCGTTTGTGGCGTTGAAAGAGGCCGGGAAGGTGCTGCACTTTGGCGTTTCCAATTTTACAGCCAGCCAGTTTGATCTTTTGGCGTCGCGCCTGCCATTTGGAGTGGTGACGAACCAGTTGCAATTTTCCGTCTTATGCACCGCCCCACTTTACGACGGAACGTTTGACCAGTGTATGCGCCTGCGTTTGTCGCCCATGGCGTGGTCGCCGCTGGACGGCGGTCGGTTAATTGCGGCGGAGGATGAACGGACGCGGCGGGTGCGGCGGAGCCTGGGGGAAATCGGAAAGGAATTGGCAGGCGCGACGATCGAACAAGTCGCGCTGGCGTGGATACTGGCGCATCCGGCGCGGATCATTCCCGTGATCGGCACGACCAACCGCCGGCGATTGGCCAGCAGCGCCGCGGCGGTGGGTTTGACTCTCACGCGGGAGCAATGGTTTGTCATCCTCGAAGCCTCAGCCGGGCAGGAAGTGCCGTGAACGCCCAGATAAAAGAATTGAAGGGACGCGGCGCGCCGGCGAACCCGCCGAATCGCTTCGAGAAAATCTCGCTGAAACCGGACGCGGATTGGAACCCGGAAGAGGACCCGGCGCCCCGCACCCAGTTTCTGCGCGATCTTTCCCAAACCGCCATCACTTATAACGACAGCCCGGACGTGGGTTTCAGCGCCAGCGTGAATCCGTACCGGGGATGCGAGCACGGTTGCATCTATTGCTATGCGCGGCCAACCCATGAATATCTTGGATTCTCGTCGGGAGTGGATTTTGAGTCGAAAATCATGGTGAAGGAGAATGCGCCGGCGCTGCTGCGCAAGGAACTGGCTTCGCCAAAATGGAAGCCGATGGTCATCGCCATGAGCGGGGTGACAGATTGTTACCAGCCCATCGAGCGGAAATTGAAGTTGACACGCGGATGCCTGGAAGTTTTGGCTGAATGCCGGAATCCCGTGGTGATCATCACGAAGAATTTTTTGGTGACACGCGACATGGATTTATTGCAGGAACTCACGCGGCACGACACCGTGTCGGTCTGTGTTTCTGTGACAACTCTGGATTCGGATTTGGCGCGCTCGATGGAGCCGCGCACCTCAACGCCAAGGCAGCGCCTGGCCGCGATAGAATTGCTGGCAAAGGCCGGAGTCAGGGTGGGAGTCAATGTGGCGCCGATCATTCCAGGACTGACGGACCATGAGATTTTGCCGATTATCGAGGCGTGCGTGAAGACGGGGGCAAAGTTCGCCGGCTACACTGTCGTGCGCCTCCCTTACGCGGTAAAAGATCTGTTCGAGCAATGGTTGGAACTGCATTTTCCGGACAGAAAAGAAAAAGTCCTGAACCGCATCCGCGCGGTGCGCGACGGCAAGTTAAATGATTCGAGCTGGGAGCAAAGGATGAGTGGCGTCGGAAT
>DATAXU010000070.1:0-7024 GCA_036272955.1 Verrucomicrobiia bacterium | reverse complement strand
CTCAAACGCCACCGCCGGATGCGCCAGCGCCGCCACCATCACATAATGTTCGATGTGTGCGTATTCCACTTCCTCGGAGCGCAAAAACTTCCGGCGCGCCGGCAGGTTGAAAAAAAGCTGGCGCACTTCCACGCTCGCCCCCGGCGCGCTGCCGCACGCCTTGACCGCCGCAATCTTTCCGCCGTTCACGATGACCTGCGTCCCTTCCGGCGAATCGCTTGCCCGCTCGCGAGTGGTCAGGGTGAAACGCGAAACGCTCGCAATGCTCGGCAACGCTTCCCCCCGAAAGCCCATCGTCGCCACCGAACTCAAATCCTCCGCGCGCGCGATTTTGCTCGTGGCGTGGCGTTCCAGGCACAGCAGCGCGTCGTCGCGGCTCATTCCCGCCCCGTCGTCCGTGACGCGGATCAAACTGCGCCCTCCCGCCTGGATTTCAATGGTCAGCCGCGTCGCCTGGGCGTCGAGCGAATTCTCCACCAACTCTTTGACAACACTGGCCGGCCGCTCCACGACTTCCCCCGCGGCGATTTGATTCGCGACCTGCTCCGGTAACAATCGAATCCGGTTCATCTTCCGCGAATGGAGCTGTTAGGCCGGTTTCGATCCCCCGGTGGCCGCGAACGGCAGCGTGAAGCCAAAAAGCGCGCCCCCTTTGGGAATATTGCGCGCATAGATTCTTCCCTTGTGGTCGTGGACAATTTTCTTGCAGATCGAAAGCCCCAACCCCGTTCCGTTCGCCTTCCCGAAGGTCGCAAACGCCTGGAAAAGTTTGTCCAAAATCTGCGGCGCGATTCCCCTGCCGGAATCCTGCATTTCCGTAAAGATTTCCCGGTCATTCTGCGAAAATTGCACCGCGACCGTCCCCCCCGTCGGCATGGCATCCGCCGCGTTGCCGATCAAGTTGTGAAAAACCCGCGAAAGCCGTTGCGGATTGATCCGCACTTGGATTGAAGGCGGCCGATTGACGTATTCGACCTTGACCGATTTGAGCGCCACCTCTGGCCGTATTTCTTCGATCAACTGCTCCACGAACGCCTTGTAATCCATCGGCGCGAGAACGAAATTATTATGGGCGCCCTGGGCAAACTCCAGCAATTCATTGACCATGTTACTGATGCGGTCCACCTGTTTGCGGATGCGAACCTTGGCCGTTTGCCGTGACTCCGGCGTCGCCGTCGCCATGCACGCCATGTCCGAGGAAATCCCGATGATATTCAGCGGGTTTTTCAAATCATGCACAATCGAACTGGCGAATCTTCCGACCAACGCCAGTCTTTCCGCCTCAAAAACCTCGCGAATATACTGGTCATTGAACACGCGCATGCGCCGGACGACCTCCTTGATCAACGCCGAAGCCATTTGCGGCGACCGGCTCAAAATTTCCATCAACTGCGCCCGCTCGATAAAATAAACCGTCGTCGGCTGTTCCGCGACCGCGTTAGCCGAGCGCGCCCCGTTATCCAAAACCGCCATCTCCCCAAAAAGTTCCCCCGCCGGAATTCTGGACAGCACCTTCACATCCCCCGTCCCCACCGTCACCGAGATTTGCACCAGCCCATCCTTGACAAAATAGACACCATCGCCCTCATCGCCCTGATTAAAGATGGCCTGTTGAGGAGCGAAGGAAATCTCGCGAGTCGATTTCCGCAAGTGTTCCAACTCCGTGCCAGAAAGCCCCTGAAAAAGCTTATGGGATTCAATCGACATTCCGCCCGCAGTTTATGCCAAAACCAGCCCCCGTAAAGAAAAACGTATCCCGTCGGAGAGTTACGCGCCAGCGGCATTACATACATCAGCGCACCAATTTTTGATTTTGGCCTTGATCGCGTCGCGCACTTCACGGGTCTTTTCCAGTTTTTCCTCATGTGAGCCTTGGAGGCCGGATGGGTCCGGGAAGCTCCAGTGCAGACGCTTGGTGACGCCGGGAAAAATCGGGCATCGTTCCGCATTCGTTTCATCGCAAACCGTGATGACATAGGCGAACATTTTGCCAGACTTGACATAATCGAAGACTTCCTTGGTCACGTTGCGGGAAATATCGATGCCGACTTCCCGCATCGCTTCCACGACGATGGGATTGAGTTCGCCTCGTTCAAGTCCCGCGCTATGTGCCTCGAATTCGTTGCCACAGATCTGATTAAGGAATGCCTCCGCCATCTGGCTTCGCGCGCTGTTGTGAATGCAGATGAATAACACGCGTTTTTTCATAATTGGCTTTCGTCACGGTTGCTCACACGATTCCTGTTCTCGACGAGCAACAGCCCGACTCCCGAAAAGCGCAACAGGCCGGCACCGCCAGCGGAGTCATATCGAACGGAGTTATCGAACGGAGGCACATCTTAACATATCGAACGGAGTCACATCTTAACATGTAACAATTCATCACTTTATGTTGACACTGCTGTTCAAGTTGAGGCACCAATATTCCAGGTTTGACTCATCGTTTTGCCGACGAGACGGTTTGTTTTCGGGTGGAAAGCATCACAGGGGTCATTTCATGGAATGCAGTCCAATTACGTTTCCTTCGGTGTCAACAATCAGGGAGATGAAGCCATAGTCGCCGATCGAGAATTTCTCTCTGACGATCTGGCCGCCGTTTTGCGCGGCGCGTCCGCCTTCGACGCTGCAGCCTGTACAGGAAAAATAAACGAGTGTGCCACCGCCGCCGGAGTCTTTGCCTTCCATTTTTACTAGAAAAAGCTGAGCACGGCCCCGAAACCAGCCCCAACTTCGCGCTAACTATGGATATACGAACAGCGGCTTGGATATCGAAACCTGAAGCCGGCGTTAACACCGTGCCGCTGGAGCGTTTCGTCGAAAATTAAAATCCCGTGGGTCCCACTGCACCGATCCAGCGGCTGACTTTAGTGGGGTCTTTCGGGTCCATGTAGAAGAAATGGCACATCGTCGGTCTTACAGGCTTTATGCTGGGGTCATTGAACTTCATCCCAACTTTGCCGTGAAAAACTTTGAGCGTTGGGCTGTCCCAATACTCGACTACGTCGTGATGAGCGGTAAAGCCCGTGTCGATGAACGCGCGCAGATTCTCTCGGATTGCTTCGCGTCCACGCCAATCTGCCACGCCGAGGTTGCACACAGCATCCTCAGCAAAGCAGTCGAAGCCTTTGCCAAAGGTCTTGTCATCAATTTCTTTCCACATGGCCAAAAGCCATTCAGGTGCCGCAGTTTTCGTGAAGGTGATCGTGTTCATATCGTTCTCCGTATTGTTTTGTTGGTTTTCCGGTGGTCAGGGTGCCTTCCCACACATCGAGTTTCGCGTCAACCCCGGCTTCGATGCCTCATTGCCGCCATTGCGCCCTTCTCCTGTTGCGTAACCGGATGGCTTTCCACCCGTGAATCTAATTTTGCGATGTTCATATTTCCTTTTCGTTGCGCCGTTTTAAGACCCATTTCGCCATAATCTCGCAAAAAATATACACGGCAAACGTCGCGCGTGCCATCGGCGAAAACACCCATCGAACGGAGTCACATCTTAACATGTAACAATTCATCACTTTATGTTGACACTGCCGTTCAAGTTGAGGCACCAATATTCCAGGTTTGACTCATCGTTTTGCCGGCGAAAGGGTTTGTCTTCGGTTGGATAGCATCGCAGGGGTCATTTCATGGAATGCAGTCCAATTACGTTTCCTTCGGTGTCAACAATCAGGGCGATGAAGCCGTAGTCGCCGATCGGGAATTTCTCTCTGACGATCTGGCCCCCGTTTTGCGCGGCGCGTGTGGCTTCGACGCCGCAGTCAGCACAGGAAAAATAAACGAGCGTGCCACCGCCGCCAGAGTCTTTTCCTTCCATTTTTACCAGGGCGCCCGGACAGCCATAGGCCTCCGAGTCACCAGGAAAAGCCAGCATTTCGAGGGCAGGGCTGGGTAACGGCTGCAATTTGATTTGAAACGTTTTTTCGTAAAAAGACTGCGCTCGCTCGAGGTTTTGAACATAGATTTCAAACCAACCGACCACATTGCGTGCGTTTTTCATAAGTTTTCTGCGAGTTTTTGGGACAACTTCATGAATTACCTTCCCATATCCGCATTTTGAGTCAAATCCCCACTGCCTGGCGAGGAATTGCCGCCGGGTTAAAAGCGTGACTCAAGTCATTGAGACCCTCTCAATTTTTTTATTTGCTTACACCGGTTCTATCGAACCTTATCGCTTCCATAAACGAGGCTTATCGAAGCAAAGGGTAGGGAAGTGACCGCCAAAATAATTTTCGAAATAGGAATTGTTTCGAGCGAAGCGAATCTCGGCAGGCTCGACAACGAAGCCCAAGTATTTCGCCGCCGCCCGAGCGTTTTCCCCCTGTCAATTAAAGTTTTCTTTTCCGTTCTTCGTGGTGACCTTCCCGATCGCTGATGCCGTGCCGGCGCCGGTGTGCCGGTGCCGCCGCTGGAAGGTTCTCCACAATGCGCTTGCCCATGCTAATGCGCTTTTCCGTTGAGTATCCGAGCGAGTCGTAAAACTTCATCACGCTTTCATTGCCTTCCATGATCTGAAGATTGATTTTGACGCAGCCCTTGCGAATGAGAGCCTGTTCCGCGTGTCGCAGAAGACGCGTGCCAATGCCCTGCCTTTGGTGCGATGGCGCCACCGCAACAGAGTAAAGCCACCCGCGATGCCCATCGTAACCGGCCATCACGGTGCCCACAACCGCGTCGCCAGCAGTCGCCACAAAAAAAAGCTCGTCGTTCGCCGCGAGCTTCTTATCAATCACAAGACCAGGGTCGTTGTGGGCCGTCTGGTAACCGAACGTGGTTTTCCATAGGGCCGCGACCTGGCTGCGATGGACGCTGTTGTCGAAAGGAGTGATAACAATGGAAACCATGCGCGTGGAATTCGATTTAATATTTCTTACGGATAAGGAGTCGCCGTGCGGCCATCTTGGCCGATTCGCGGCGAAAATCGAGCGTTTTCCTCGGTTCATCACGGGTCGGACAAACCAACAAAGGCGGCAACTTCGCGGTGGCTTCGTCCCGCTGGTTACATTAGCGTGCTGGCATGTTATTGCGCGGCAAGAAGCTGGGGCTGCTGCTCTCAACGCCCCCTGACCAGCCCAATTTTCAACACGGATTGGCCTTGGCGGAAACCGCCCTCGCCGAAGGTGTCGAAGTCTTCCTTTACTGCATCGACGAAGCCATCCGCGGCCTCGGCGACCCGCGTCTCCAATCCCTGTCCGCGCGTGGCCTCAAACTTTACGGCTGCGCTTACGCCGCCCAGCGCCGCCACTTGCCCATCGACGACAAAACAACCTGGGCCGGCCTTGCCTTGTTAAGCGACATAATGGCCGCAACCGACCGCTTCGTAAGCCTTTGAACACCAGCGCTCTTTTCATCATCGACACCGATCCCCGTACCAGCGGGCGTCCCGCCGAAGCCGTGCGCATTGCCGCCGGAGTCGCCGTATGGAAAAAAATCCAGGTCACACTATATTTGCGCGCCGCCGCCGTGCTGGTCCTGAGCGAAAACGCCGATGATCTGGTGGACGGGGAAAACTACACCCGGTATTTGCCGATCCTGGGCGAATCCGGTCGCCCCATATACGTCCAAAAAGGCGCCCCCGCCCTGTCAGAATTGGGCCAAAGCGCCTTGACCTTCCAGGAAATCACCGACGTCGAGTTGGCCCGCCTTGCCGCCGAACGCTCCAACGTCCTCCGTTTCTGACCATGCCACGAATTCTGCACATCCTCACCCGCCCCGACGATCCCCAAGCCCGGGAGGTCATCCGGTGCCAAAAAGCCAATCCCCAACACGAAATCGAGATTGTTGACCTGATGAAGCCAAATCCGAACTATAAAGACCTGCTGCACAAGATCTTTCATTCGGATTCCGTAGAGAGTTGGTGAGTCGGACAGTATCGATCATTGCTGAATTTCTCCGTATTTTCCACTTCCCGAAAAGACCCCTGTCTATTGAAGTGGAACTACGTACATGGTATTGGTGCCGTACCACCACGGAACATTATCCACCCTTCCATCCGCAAAGCCGATGTCCGCCTTTCCGTCGTGACGCATCGTGAGATAATTATCTGGAGCAGCCCCCGTGAGCTTCCCCCCCGCCCACGTCCCACCACTCACCGCCTCGAACCGCCCAGTTTCGGCTATCCAACTAGTCGTGTCGAGGGGAGGTGCGTCGGTTCCCTGTCCAGGATTGTTGTGCGTGCAAGGTTCACAGGTCAAAAACTTCTGCGAGGGATTTCGCACTTGCGACTGTTTGAAAGTGTACACAGTAGTGCCATCATTGATTGCTGTCATCCCCAGGTTCTGATTGTCCGTGATATTCAGCGACAACATTTCATAACTGAAAGAGTAGCACTGTCCTTCCTCGGTGGGTTGGCCCCTGGTCGCACCGGGTGTGTCCATGGGACACATCAACGTATTCGAATTGCCCTTGCTGCCGAGTTCCATCAAAATGGGGCTGAGATTATATGTTGCCGGCTGCCCATTCGGCAGCATGGCGACGGGGTTCGTTCTCCAATAGATCCAGTCATACACGTTAAACATGTAAGTGTCACCCGATGCGGAACCGGGATACTGGTCGTTGTTGTCCCCGCAGTAAAGCGCCATGGCCAAATCCAATTGCTTGCAATTGTTCTTACAATAAGTTTGCGACGCCTGGGCTTTGGCCTTGGCCAACGCCGGCAGCAACATGGCCGCCAGAATGGCGATGATCGCAATCACCACCAACAACTCAATTAAAGTGAATGCCCGAATAAAGGACACATTGCGTTGGGAACTGGATTTCATATGACTAAACAGCACAATAACAGGCGCGTCCCCATTTGTCAGTGGATTTCGCCGTGAAAAAAAGGCACTTGCCGATTTTTTCGTTACGAATAGGACGCCCGCCAGGACCATTATTTAGCCGGCCAGTCAATCTTGGCCTGCAATTTGCTTAGCACCTTGAGACAGAAAATAAAAATCGACTATGCCTTCATTTAGTTACGTCGCCCGGGATTCGGGCAATGGCCGCGAAATCCGCAGCAATGTGGACGCTTCCTCGGAGGCCAATG
>DATAXU010000069.1:0-8283 GCA_036272955.1 Verrucomicrobiia bacterium | reverse complement strand
AAATGGCCGATTCGCGGCCAAAATCGAGCGTTTTTCATAATCGTCAGCAGCCCAGCCAGCCCAAGACGCAATGCTTCCCTCAAAGTGGCTGGTTTTCATTCGCCCCCGAATTGTCGCGGGCCGGAATTCGCAACACACATTGGGGCAGTTTAACTCAACCCTTGCGTTCCCATCGAAATTTTCGATCCTCTTCTTTGATGGGCAAATCGTTGATGCTCGCAAAGCGGCGTTTCATATAGCCGAGTTCGTCAAATTCCCAGGAACCCATCTCATAAATAGGGGACGGGTGCGTTGCCGAGGATTTGGGGCTGGCGCAAGGCGCGAGGAGGGAGAATATCCGCAGGGATCTTCGACCGACGCGCAACGCGGCGCCAGCCTCAAAGACTGGCAACCCTTCGGGCTGGGCTGGGGCGGGCTTCGGGCCGCGTTGCTCCTTGGTCACAGAGCCGGTTTGGTTATGCTCCCTCGTCGCGCCTTGCCAGAAGCCCGCCCCAACCCAGCGCGCCCATCTCCTATTTATGAGATGGGTTCAAGGCTCGTTCCCGTAAGGAACGGTACATCGTGTCAGTTTTGGACACCTAATCGATGCTTGCAACGCGACTACTCGCGCGACTCTGTGTAGCGTCTAAGCGCAGCGAGTGTCTCGGCGCTGACATGGTGTTCAATGCCTTCGGCGTCGATTTGCGCCACATTCTCCGGCACCCCTAACCTGCGAAGAAAGGACACAACAATTTCATGCCTTCGCCGCGATTCATCGGCCAGCCGAGATCCCTTGTCCGTCAGGAATATCGAGCGATAGGGACGGGTCAAGACATATCCATCCCGTTGCAACCGTGCGATGGTGCGAATAACGGTCACATGGGTAACGCCGAGCCGCCCAGCCAAATCAACAGCTCGCGCTTCTCCGTGCATCGTCGCGAGATCGGCGATGGCTTCCACGTAGTCCTGGGCCGTTTCCGTGGCATGTTCGAGACGGGTGCGACGAAGTGCGGCGGCTTGCGTCTCCGCCGAACGCGGCGCGCCGCCTTTTCGTTCCGGCCCTTGGCCGGCTGAAGCGGGTTTGGACATATTTTGCGATATTCTAAACAAATAGGGTTGACCCGTCTAGGCTAATAAATGTAGCTTGTGATACATTATGGCTTCAAGGCTATATTTTATGTCCTATCGCACAACGGCCATACTCGCCTGTTTCGCCTCCTTTGGCGTCTGGCGCGGGACTGTCCGGGCGGAAGACACAAACGGCTGTCCCGCGGCCCACGATCCCTCGCAAGCTCAGTCCAGCGGAATGGGCACGAATCTGGATTCACCCGTCGGAAGGCAACAATGGAATTGGCACGTTCAGAACACCGACATCGTGCAGGGGGATTTCGGGTTTCCGGCCAAATATTCCGGCCCGAACAGCCTCAGCACTCAACCGCAAGTTCAGGAAACCGTCACGTTGGACCTATTTGGCGGTGTGCGACTCTGGCCCGGCGCTGAGGTTCACGTGGACGGGTTGATGTGGCAGGGGTTCGGATTAAGCCAGACCTTTGGCGTGGAAGGCTTTCCGAACGGAGACGCCTACAAAGCCGGCACACAAACCCCCGATCTCACTTTCGCCCGCCTTTTCCTCCGTCAAACTTTTGGCCTCGGTGGTGTGCAGGAAGAGGTGCCCGACGACCAACTCACACTCGCTGGCAAGGAGGACGTCTCGCGGTTGACGGTGACGTTCGGGCGCTTTACCCCCAAAGACATATTCGACGACAATGCCTATGCGAACGACCCGCACACTCAGTTTTTGAACTGGGACTTCATGGGTAATTTGACCTGGGATTACGGCGAGGACACCATCGGATACACCACCGGCATCGCTTTGGAACTGAATCAACTGAACTGGGCGATTCGATATGGCTTTTTCCAAATGCCCGCCGCCAAAAATGGTTTTACGGGCGATGACCAGGTGTTGACGTGGCCGTCCAAAGGAGCCTATGGGCCTTTTTCGCAGTCCTGGGCGATGGCGGCTGAGTTCGAGCGGCGGTATCGCATCCATGGTCATCCGGGGACAATCCGCTTTTTGGGGTGGCTCGACGAGGCTGACTTTGCAACCTACTCAGCAGCAACCGCTTATCTGCTGGCCAACCCACCCAGTCCCAATGCCCCTTCAGGATCAGGAGGGGATGTGCCGGACTCTGTGCGTTCCTACCGTCTCAAATACGGCTTCGGCCTGAGTTGGGACCAGGAACTGTCGAAAGACATCGGCTTGTTTTCGCGTCTGGGCTGGAACGATGGTCAGGAAGAAACCTGGACTTTCACCGACGTAAACGACACCGCCTCGCTTGGCGTTAGCGTCAATGGTGGAAAGTGGCAGCGTCCCGGCGACACTTTTGCGTTGGCGGGCGCGTTAAACGGAGCCTCGCGCGCCAACCAAAAGTTTCTCCAGGCCGGCGGCCTGGACATGCTCGACGGCGACGGAAACTTGAACTACGGCTGGGAGAAAGTCCTCGAAACTTATTACGACTTAAGAGTTTGGAGAACAATCCATCTGACAGCCGACTATCAATTTATTGCCAATCCGGCCTTCAACCGAGATCGTGGCCCGGTCTCAATATTTGGAGCGAGACTCCACTGGGAACTTTAGCTACCGTGACTATTCCGAGGTCTCCACATGCTCAACCCCGCTGATTTTAGGCAGCCGAATTCAAAAAACGTATCGTTGGATTTTTAGACGATCTTTTGCGTTTTTCTCACTCAAATCCAATAGACGAAATGTCGTCCTAATCTTTTGAAGTGCGCACGTCGAGCGCATCGCGAAGCCCGTCGCCCAAAAAGTTCAGGGAGAACAGCGTGAGGGCCATCACGACAGCGGGATAGATCAGCAACCACGGGTACTCCTCCATCATCTCCGCGCCTTCCTTGATGAGCACGCCCCACGAACTTTGTGGGGGTTGCACACCGAGTCCAAGAAAACTCAGGAACGCCTCCAGCAACATGACCTCCGGCACAGTGAGCGTGGCATAGACAATGATCGGCCCGAGCAGATTGGGGAGGATGTGTTTGAAAAGAATTCGCCGGCTTCGCAATCCCAGCGAGCGCGCGGCCTCGACGAATTCCTGTTGCTTGATCGACATGACCTGCCCGCGCACGATCCGCGCCATCGTCAACCATTGGATTGCCCCGATGGCGACGAACAGGAGAATGATGTTCTGCCCAAAAAAAACCATGAGCAGAATGACGAAGATCGTGAATGGCAGCGCATACAGAATATCGACCGTGCGCATCATCGCCGCGTCGAGATTCCCCCCGACGAATCCGGAAATGGCGCCGTACGTAACTCCGATGACGAGGGAAACAAAAGTTGCGGCCAATCCGACGCTGAGTGAAATCATTCCGCCGTAAAGCAAGCGTGCGAGCAAATCCCGGCCGAGGGGATCGGTCCCCAGCCAATGGAGATGGCTGGGAGGAGAAGCGCCGAGCGCGAGGTTTTGCTGTTCGTACGTGAAGCCGAGAATGTAACGGGAGATCAAAGATTGGCTGAAGCAAAGAACCGAGAGCACGATGACGACGGCCAATCCAAACATCGCGAGTTTGTGTTTTCGCAACCGGCGCCAGGCGTCGCTCCAAAACGAGGCGGACACTTCGGAATCGGCAATAGGCTGGAGTGCGGTTTCAGGCATTATTCAAGGCGCAATCTTGGGTTCATCCAGACCAGGAGAATGTCGGCCAGGAGGTTAAGGGCGATGACGAACACGGCGTAAAAAAGTACCGAGCCCATAATCATGAAGTAATCGCGATTGAAGGCGGCGGTGACAAAAAAGCGGCCCAGCCCCGGGATATCAAAAATCGTTTCGACAACAAAGGAGCCTGTCAGAAGTCCCGCAATCGCCGGCCCAAGATACGGGACGACGGGCAGCAAGCCTGCGCGAATGGCGTGCTTGAAAAGGACGCGCGACGGGGCTGCGCCTTTGGCCTGCGCGGTGCGGATGAAGTCCTGGTGCAGGACCTCCAACAATCCGCCCCGGGAAAGTCGCGCGATGTAAGCGACATAATAGGCGCCGAGAGTCAGCGCCGGCAGGACGCGGTCGCGCGGGAAAAACCAGCCCGCGGCGTTGAACCAATTCAAGTGCAGCGCGAAGGCGGAAATGAGCAGGGGGCCCATGACGAACGTGGGCACGCAAAGCCCGATCATGGCGAGAGACATCAAAGCGTGGTCCCACGGCGTATTTTGCTTAAGCGCGGAGATCATCCCAGCGAAAAGACCGAAGACCAGCGCGATGGTCAGGGCCTCCATTCCCAGTTCGAGGGAGACGGGGAAGGAATCGCGAATAATCTCATTGACGGTGTGGCTTGGGTATTTGAAGGAAGGCCCGAGGTCGCCCTGGAGGAGGTGTTTCATTTCTAGGAGGTATTGCTGGAAGAGCGGCTTGTCCAACCCGTAGTGGGCCTCCATTCTTTCGCGGATTGCCCTGCTGGCCTGTTTCTCGGAAGTGAAGGGACCGCCGGGGGCCAGGCGCATCATGAAGTACGTGGCGGTGGCGAGAATAAAGAGCACGGGAATCGTCTCCAAAACTCGGCGTGTAATAAAGCGCAACATGGTCAGTCCCCGGCAGGGTCGAGGTAAACGTATTTATAATTGTGCTGGTCGATCAAATTCGGATAAAAACCTTTGACGCTGGGACGAATCAAGCGCGGCATGGTGTAAAAGAAAATGGGAATGATCGGCATGTCGTCAATGAGGATCGACTCCGCTTTTTGGAAGTCCGCGAAGCGTTTTGACTGGTCGCCGGTATCGGAGGCGGCTTTGCAAAGCTTGTCGAATTCGGGATTGTCCCAGCCAGTTTCGTTATTGCCGCTGTTGCCTGTAAAACAATCCAGGAAAGTGCTCGGGTCCTGGTAATCCCCGATCCACCCGGCGCGGCCGAGGTCGTAGTTGGTATGGTGCATCGTATCGAGATAGACCTTCCATTCCTCATTGTGCAGCCGGACGTCGATATTGAGGTTTTGCTTCCACATTTCCTGCAACGCTTCGGCGATGGCTTTGTGACTTTGGAGGGTGTTAAAAAGAATCTCGATCGTCGGGAAACCTTTCCCATCAGGATAACCCGCCTGGGCGAGGAGTTTACGGGCGGCGGGAATATCTTCGCGCACCTGGGCTTTGGAGGTGTAGCCGGCGGTGGCGGGAGGAGTGAGGCAGCCGGCGGGGAGTTCGCCGCCGCGGGTAATGGTTTCCGTAATGGCGCGGCGATCAATGGACATCGCCAACGCCTCGCGCACGCGTTTGTCATTTAACGGCGGGCGCAGGACGTTGATTTTGTAGTAATACGTGGCCAGCAACGGGGAGATGGTGATCAGGTTTGGTTTGTATTTTTTATAGTAGGCAATTTTGGAAGGCGATGCCTGGTATGTATCGTGGAGTTGGCCGGAACGGAACATACGCTCCTCAGTGTCGAAACTGGCGGTGGGGTCGAAATAGATTTTGCGCAATCGGACATGGGCGGCGTCCCAGTAGGTGGGGCTTTTTACCACGAGGATGTGAGAATTCATGCGCCACTCCTTGAGATCAAAGGGACCGTTGCCGACGAAATTTTCCGGACGTGTCCAGGGGTTGGCTTCGTCATCGAGTGCGCCGCACTTTTCTATCGTCTTGATGGGGACGGGATACCAGGACTGATGAATCATCATGGAGAGGAGATACGGCGTCGGGCTGTGTAAGGTCAGGCGCAGGGTGAAATCGTCGAGCGCTTTGAAACCGACCTGGTCAAAATTGGTGATCTTGCCGAGGTTATAGGCTTCGGCATTGGTGACGGGGTAGAGCATGTAGGAATATTGCGCGCCCAAGGAGGGCATCAACATTCGGCGGTAGGATTCGACAAAATCGCCGGCCGTCACTGGGTCGCCATTGGACCAACGGGCATCGTGACGGAGATGGAAGATGTAAACTCTGCCGTTGGTGGAGATGTCCCAGCTTTCGGCGACGCCCGGGCGGGGCATGTTTTGCTTGGGATCGCCCGTGACCAGGCCTTCAAAAAGCGCGAGCTGAATATTGGCTTCGACATTGCCGATGGAGGTTTGGGGATCGAGGTTGCTTGGCTCGTCGGCATTGGAGAAGAAGAATTCCTGGGTGCGGTCGCCAATTTCGACAAGGGTTTCGCGTTTGCCGCAGCCGCAGAGGAAAAAAAGAGAAAGAAGAAAGGCCAAAAGACCCCGGCCTTGAAACCGCGTCGCCCCCGTACTTATGAGATGGATTCTAATCATGGACCTCTGGCAGAATCAGACGCAGTTCTCGCGCGACACGCAATGTAATTAACGAAACCTTGACGGAAAAGCAAATGAAACAGAAGACCAGCCCGCGCGCGAAGTCGTTTCCGCCGAAAATTGGCAGCCCGGGTTATCACATTCTGCTCGCGTGCGCTGCGATGTTCGTATTAGGCCTGCTGGCTGCGGTTTCGGCGGCCTACATGAATTTCTCCATCGGCTTTTTCGTCGGCGGACAGGTGCGGGCGGGGATTCTTGGGAGCTCTACACGCCGATCCTGGTGGACCGGATGCAATTGGCGTTTCCGTCCGGCTATGCGGTAGCCAATATTTTGCGGGCGCTAACGGACAAGACGCTGCTGAGACGTTCGATTGCAAAATTGGCCGGAGGAACGGCGGCGGGCGGGCTGGGGGGATTAATGCCGGCTATCCTTGCTGGTGCGGGCAGTCTGGGAGCGCCCGGGTTTTTTCGGATGTTGGGAAACGGGTTCGATTTGACGCAGTTTTCCGCTTCGACGGTTGGCGCGGGAATGGTGGTGGGGGCACGGGTTGGGGTGCCCGCATTTGTTGTGGGTTTGTGTTTGACGCCATGGCTGCGGAAAAATGGATGGATCGGTCCGCGCGACCCGATCAAAAAGATTGGTTTTATCGTGGCGCTGGGGGCCATTCTCGGCGCGGCCGCGGTGGACATGTCGGAAATCGCTTGCCAGGCGATCCAGCGTTTGCGGGAGAAACGTCCCGCGCAGCCGCAGGAGGATTGGAAGCGGACGAACACCCACCTGCTGATTCTGTGGGTGATTTTTTGGGCCGCGGCCACGGTTGTGGTGACCGTGGAATTCCTGGGCCAGCCAACGGGCCTGGTACTCCTGGCGGTGGGCTTGTCGTTTATATTTATACTTGTCAACGGAATTTGCGACGGCATTTCGGACTGGAACCCGCTTTCAAGCGCTTTTGTGGTAACGATTTTTATCATGGCGGAGCGGGACTGAAGGACGCGGGTGTGGGGTTGATTTGCGGCGCGATCGTTCTTGTCGCGTGCAGCGTTGGGGTCGATATGCAACAGGACCGGTCCACGGGTTGGCGTTTGGGGACAAACCGAGTGAACCAATTCCGGTACCAGGTGGCCGGTATCCTCGTGGGTTCGGCCTTGGCCGTGGCGCTGGCCGGGGTCTTTCTTCGAGCCTACCCGGTGGCGGGGCGCAACATTGATTTTGTATTTGACGCGGTTATTTTTCCAAGCCCGTATGCGTCGTCTTTTGGGGGATTTGTCACATTGGCGCCGACGATTTGGTTTGCGACGGGAGGAGTCATTACTGCGATCGTGGAAACGAGGCGGGAATCGCGCCAGCGACGCGACCCCAAGGGAAAGGGAATTGCCGGCCGACATGAGCGCGACATCGCTCGTCGGCGGCGGGCTGATCGCGGGTGATTTCCTGGCGGCGCTGTGCATTGGCCTCTACGGGCTGATTCGTCGATTGTTATAGGCTGCGCCGGGATGGCATTGACATTGCCCAAATAGAGAATAGTAAAAGGACGGGCGTAGCCATCGACGACTTTGGAAATCTTTTTATTGCGGATACGGGGAACCAGCGCGTGCGCGAGGTGGAAGCCAACGACTTGATCACCAGCGTGGCCGGCGACGGCATTGCGGAATTTGCCGGGGATAATGGCCTGTCAACCAACGCCAGTTTGTTTACGCCCGCCGGAGTGGCCGTGGATGCATACGGTGACATTTTCATCGCCGATACTCACAACAACCGTATTCGCGAGGCGACGCCAAACGGAGTCATCAGCACCGTTGCCGGCGGCGGAACCGGCGACGATGGCGGCGCAGCCACCAATGCCAGCCTCAACCAACCTAAAAGTGTGTCCGTGGACAATTACGGCGATCTGTTTATTGCCGACACCGGCAATTCGCGAGTCCGCGAAGTCGTCTTTCAAGGTCCAACTCTCATCCTTAAAAACACAGGCCCCGGCAATGCCGGCAGTTATAATGTCGTGGTAACGGGGCCGACGGGGAGTGTCACCAGCAGTGTCGTTTCGCTTGCCGTGT
>DATAXU010000068.1:0-14667 GCA_036272955.1 Verrucomicrobiia bacterium | reverse complement strand
AACATAAGCGCCTTCAAAGGGCGCTGTCCTACGAATTAGACGACCCGGCATTTTGAGACTGGAACTGCAATATCGTTTACGGACATAGGGGCAGGCCACTAATTGTGGCAAAATCGACGAGAATTATCGCTTCGCACCACGACCTCTGGTTTACAATTGGAACCGCTTCGAGCCGCTGAGAATGCCCGAACGAAAATGAAAAACAAACCTGTCAAAGCAAAGGTGGATCGAGACCATCCTGCATTTAATAAAAACGCGGAGCCTTTTTATCGCATTGTCATGGAAGGCTTGAAAGGCGAAGTGGACGGAGAGCATTTTTGGGACGCCGTGGCAAAAGACGCCGTCTTTGAGTTCATGTACAATATTCCAGGGTTTACCACTCGGATTGAAGGGCGCAAGGCGTATATGGACTGGTTTGGCGGCTACACAAACGTCCTTCACTCCGCAGATAATTTGCGGGTTCATAAATCCATCAATCCGAACATCACGATTTTGGAATACGAGGTTCATGGCACAGTTCCGAGCACCAGAAAGTCTTACGACAACCGCTTTTGTTCCATTATTACCGTCAAAGACCGCCAGATAATTCATTGGCGTGATTATATGGACTCGTTTGCCGTCATGCTTTCGGTTTCGTCCGAGTGATTTTGCCGCCCAGGCGCTCTGCTAATCCCAAACAAATGGTGGCCCGCCTCGGTAACGCTCCGAGTTCAGCGGCTTAAAAACCGCTGCTTCACTTTAAAGCTTGCAGGCCAAAATGGTGCTCGCGGCAGGATTTGCACCTGCACTGCCGACGCTCTCGACGTCGTGTCTCTGCTGGTTGGACTACGCGAGCGAAAGTGGAGCCTCCAGACGGTGATGCTCCGTCAGAATTTCTTTACAAAAGAAATCCGCAGGCTGCTGCATGGAGGCGAATAGATTGGCGTCCCTGACCGGCTTCGCTCCGGTGATCTCCTGCTTGAGAGGCAGGCGTGTTTGCTAGACTACACCACAGGGACTGGAAAATGGTACGCGCGTCCGGTAACGCTCCGGAACCAGGCACTCATCTAGTGCGACACGGATTATAAGTCCGTCTGCTCTCTTTGAGCTACGCGCGCAAAAGTGGCCGTCTGCAAAGACTGGCGGAATGCCGTGGACTTGCGCCACACTCCCCATGTTGGGGGAGCGCACTCGTTAGCACCGAGGCCCGGCTCGCTTGTCCGGTTGACATTCCAAAATGGTCGGCGTCGGGAGACTTGCACTCCCAAGGCTATTCGATCTTGAGTCGAATCGGTCTGCTGTTCCCGGTAAACCACACGCCGGTCGGCGACCCGGGACTTGCACCCGGAAGGCGCGGCGATTTTAAGTCGTCGAGGTCTGCTATTCCCGCTGAAGCCAGTCGCCGCGAAATGGTGGGCATGAAGGGAATTGCACCCCCAAGGCTGCCAGATTCTGAGTCTGGACCCTCTGCTATTCGGGTTGAACCACATGCCCGTGAAATTGGCACTCCCGGCAGGACTCTCACCTGCAACCGCGACGTTCGAAGCGTCGCACTCTGATACTTTGAGCTACGGGAGCGTTGAAAATGGTGGGTCGCCGCGGTGCTGCCCCGTGCTCTGCGGCTTAAGAGACCGCTGCTTCACTGCAAAGCTTGCGACCCAAATCAACCGCGACGCGAAGGCGGAGTTGAACCGCCGCAGCCAAGCCTGTGATGTCCTGGCTGGCACCGGTATTCGCGTCGCGGAAAATGGTCGGGCATGACGGTATCGCGCCGTCTATTTCGGTTTGGAAGACCGGCGTGTATCTCTCAACACTTATGCCCGGAGAATGGAGTCCCGTCCGGGAGTTGCACCCGGCAAAACGGTTTTGCAAACCGCTGCCTTGGCTGCTTGGCTAACGGGACAAGTGGCGTGATCGAATGGAGGCACTCCATGCCGGGAATCGAACCCGGACCGCCAAGGCTTTCGCCCAAGACGGTACGCCCTTCTTATGGTGGAGGATAAACGATCAACTTCGGCCCATCGAAATGGTCAGGGCGACGGGATTCGCACCCGCACAGTCCGCGTCACAGGCGGAGATGCTAACTGTTACATCACGACCCTGAAAATGGAGCCCCTGGTCGGACTCGCACCGACGATTACGAGTTTACGAAACTCGCCCTGTTGCTTCTGAGGCACAGGGGCTTTGAAAATGGTGTCCACGGCAGGAATCGCACCTGCGGCCTTCACCTTCGCAAAGTGACGCTCTGATCTAACTGAGCTACGCGGACAAAAAGATTTTGAAATTGGCGTCCGTGGCCGGACTCACACCGGCTAGGACCAGCTTGAAGGGCTGATTGCGCGAGCTGCTTTGCATTCACGGACAAGAATGGCCAAAGGGAATTGAGGTCGCAGCGTCGCTGCTCGCGGGCAGACGTTAACGCTGCGAACTCAAAAACCTCCGTGGCCATCTCGGACAAAGTGGCCCCTGAGACCGGTATTGCGCCGGCGTCTCCTCGTCTTCAGCGAGGCACTAATCTGCCTCAGCTACTCAGGGTGGTCGTCCCGCGCGGTAACGCTCCGCGGTCTTCCGGTTATCAGCCGGGTGCTCTGCTTTTGAGCTACGAGACGATGGTCAATTGCGGTTTGATCCCGAAGCGATTGACTGGACGGAACACCAGGTTCAACTTTGCAGTCGGTCGGATTCGGATGACGCGCTTCGGTTTATAGCTGCGGCGGAACAGCAACTGGCTCTGATGACGCAAAACGGGTTTCATGGCTTCTCCTTTCGTTAATGTTTAGAGTGGCGGAAGGCGTCGGTAATGCTCCGACCTCCGGGTTTAGCGGACTCTGTTTTCGGGACAGATGCAGCCAGCTTATATCTGCCTGCCTTCCGTAAATTGGCTGCCAGGGTTGGACTCGCACCAACACCGTACGGCTTAACAGACCGCCGTGCTACTTTGACACCACCTGGCAAAAATTCTGGCGCTGCCGGCAGGATTTCCACCTGCATCGTTCCGTTTAGAAGACGGATGCCTCATGTGTTCGACCACGGCAGCAATTGCGGCCTCCCGGTCCCAGGCCGGGTGCTCTAAAGACTGAGCTACATTCCGTGAAATTGGCGGACTCGAAGGGACTTGCACCCTCAACCCTCCCGCAGACAACGGGGCGCTCTGCTGATTGAGCTACGAATCCAAAATGGTGGGAAGCGCTGGTAATGCTCCAGTTCGTCACTTCCAGGTTTGTTTAACGACACCCGATTTACAGTCGGGCAACTGGATTGCTTCCCTTGGTGGCACTGCGCAAGCAGTTGGTAGCGGGAGTGGGAGTTAAACCCACCTGAAGAAGTTTATGAGGCTTCTCTCTGTGCGTCGGTCGAGTTTCCCGCAGTCAAATGAAATGGCTTGCCGAGCCGAAGCTCAATTGGAAGGGCAGGAGAGCCCGCCTTCGCCAACGCTACGGCGCGGCAGCCTCGCTCGCGCCTGCGCTTGAGCGAAGGCTGGTGGAGTCGATGGGTAACGCTCCCATATAGGCTTGCTTGCAAGGCAAGTGCATTGCTTGTCTGCCACGACCCCGAAAAATTGGCAGGCTGCCTCCGTGCTGCCCGGAGTAAGCTGAGTTTTGGAGACTCGGCTGCGTGCTGACGCTCAGCCTGTGAAAAACTGGTGCGGTTGCCGGGAATTGCACTCGGACGTCCTCCGTGGCGGGGAGGCATTATGCTGTTAAATCACAACCGCGAAAGTAAAAGGGCCGGGAATCGTTTCAGGATTCCCGGCCCGTGCCATTTCAACAAAGAACAAACACCTCTTGCTAGCTTGCGCTACCAACCCACGGTTTCACGGTGGTTCTTTCGGTGTTTAGAGGCACACCTCCTACGAAGCCTTTAAATTGTAAAATTCGTTTTCTTCGGCCTGGCGCAGCTATGGACGGTTGATAAGCATGGACCATCGGTGACCAGCTATAGCTCGTCTTCGCTATTTTAAATTTGCTGCCAGAAGACATCATTTAGATGTCGCGCTTTCTACGTTCACAGACTGTTCGCCTTTCGTTTAAATCTCTTTCTCATCGCTACTTCCAGGGAAACAAAAAACCCTGCCTACGATTCGTAAGCAGGGTTTAAAAAGTCTATTTCGGTTCTTTACCTGCTTACCGCCAATCTATCCAAGTTGCCTTCGGTTTGTTTTGCAATCGAGGGCGCGGATAGTCCAAGGCTAAACACATAGCCCCGGTTGTACCGGCTATGACGTGTCGCCTTTGCGACGCGCATCGTCGGCCAATTCGTGGCTGATATGTTTAAGCAAGTTTTCATCGAACGTAGAGACGTATAACACACGTCCTAGGTTACGCGCAACTAATATTTTCAGAATTCTTTCTAGCTTCTACCAGCTATGGATTGGGCGACCCGCCGTGAATTGTTGGCGAACTTGCGCATTCCCTGCAATAATAATGACTTGCGTACGCATCGCCGATCACTGAAGTGGCTCATGTGCCCGGTTCACTCAATTGCTCCAGTTGTCCGACACTGTCTTCGAGAACAGCGACAGCGGCGAGCGTTATGACATTAACGAAAACGGGTACTTTTATCTGCCGGGTCATATCGTCCACGAAGCCTGGGTTCCCGCTGGCTCCAAAGCGGTGATTATCCTCGAAGACGGCTGGAAGGTTGACTGGTTGGACGGCGCACCGACGGCCAAAGACCTCGGCAAAGGCACGCCCGACGCCTAAATCACGATGCGACCAATGAATCAACCAAAGGAGACATTATGAGCGTATCAACACCACTGTCCCTCGTTGCCATCGCCACTCGCTTCCCGGACAGGAGAAAGTTTTGCGCGCTGCCCAGGAAAAACTCGTGACTGAAACCGCTAAGGAATCCGGTTGCCTTCGCTACGAATTGCATCAATCCCTCGAAGACGGTCGCGTGCTCGTCTTTGTCGAGAGTTGGGAGAGCGAAGAAAAATGGCGGGCGCACATGCAAGGCGCGGCCATGAAGCGTTTCCATGCCAGCGGCGCGGCCAATCTTATACAGGACTTTTCCCTAATTCGGATGGGATTTCGAGTCAGTGCCTTCAACCACTCAGCCACCCTTCCATCCGCCGAATATCTCGCTCGAATTTGAGCCGGCGGCAAGCGTAATCGCCAAAGGAACCTTTATCAACCTTGATTAGACGTGATTCACCGCGATTGGCTTTACTGGGTTGAGTTGGATTTGGTTTGACTCACTTTGACTGGGAAAACCCAGTTTAGCTATAACTCGCTTACCAGCAACATTTTATGATGCTTTGTAAAGGTTGGACTGGTTTGACCGCGGGTTTGACTGGTTTAACCAGGGGCGGCCCTATTGCTTGTTTCGCGGTTTCTGTCCCGTTACTTTTTCAAAGAACAACACGGCCAATGCTCAACATCCCATACTTTAATGGGATATGCAAGGGCGTCAATCTTTGGTTACCATATCATTCGAACCAATAGTCCAGGGTTCCGTCTGATTCTTTTCCGAAGTAGCCTTCGAAGCCGCCCTCGCCGCGCAACCCGGAAAGGTGACCTGCCTGAATCGATTGATGGCCGTTCATTTGCGCACTCCTTTCGGCATCGTTGGATGATACGGGCCTATTTGTCTCCTTCCCGGACTGAGCATTTGCTGATTGCCAAGCAAGGAGAAAAATGATCGCGACTTTGGCCAAGGTTCGGAAACTCAGCGCGTTTTTCCTTCCTGACTATTCCTTCCGCCTGATGTTGCAGAGCATGTCGGAATGGATGTTCAAGCCAATGTTGGTCATGTTGTAAACATGCTCGCTGGCCACGAGCCAGACTATCTCGCAAATTTCGCGTTCGGAATAATACCGGGACATTTGGGCAAACGTCTCGGGGTTGACCTTTTTGTCTTTAGTCAACTCGGTCGCATAGTCCAGCGCGGCGCGCTCGGCGTCGTTAAACAAAGCGCTCGTGCGGTATTGATCGAGCGCGTCGAATTTGGCCTGGTTCATGGATGCCTGGATGGTGAACGACCGGCCTATATCCATGCAGAAGAGGCAGACGTTGATGCGCGCCACTTTTTCACGAATGAGGAGAACCGTCTCGGTCGGCAACGTCAGCTTTTTATCCAGCTTGCCGATTTTCGCGTAGAAGAGACCGAAGGCAGCCGGCAACCGGGCGCTATGCACTTTCAACGGCGTAAGCACCTTGCCAAATTTCTGGCGCGTAAAATAATACGCCAGCCTCATGGTCAAACCGTTGGGCTTTTCGATTGGAGGTAGGAATGGGTCGTTGCCAACTTCCTGGTCTTCCGCCGCAGGATGGGTGAGTGTCGCATTTTTCATCGTTTTCGACTCCTTTTTCGCTTTTGTTATAATCGGGAGGGATTACGCCCGCGCCTCCGCAGCGTGGCAACATGGGTCGGCGTTTTTTGAATGTGGTCCGTACTCGTCGTGGCGACGCCACCAGATGCTTGGCTCGTCCTCGTTGCGTCCTTTGGGGGCGCGGTCAAGCCATTGGTACATCCCCCAGAGGCCGTCCAGGCCGCGCGCATAGGTGGAATAGGTGTGGTAAACGACGCCGTCCTTGAGCACGAAGGCGCTCATGCCCGGCCTGTCGCGTGTGTATGTGGCCACGTCGGTTCCCACCATGTTCGCGTTGTCGGTGACCGGCGGAGGAACGTGCTCCATGTCCATCGCGTGGCCGCCAAGCTTATAGTTGTATTCAATTGCACCGTTGCGCTGTTGCTCTTCAGTGAATGAGATGTTGAAATCGAAGTTGAAGTCGTTGCCGGATGAGGACGCCCAGGGAAACGTCCATCCCATCCGCTGCTTGTACGACTGCAGCTTCGCGAGCGGCGCGCGGGACACAGCCGAAAGCGTGACGTCGTGGTTGGCCAAGTGGACGACGAAGCCGTTGAAACCGTCCGCGATCGTCGAGCAGGTTGCGCATCCCGCCTTGTAGTCGGGGCCGAACATGAAATGGTAGATGAGGAGCTGGGAGCGTCCTTTGAAGAGATCGGCCAGGGACGCTTTTCCTTCGTCGGTGTCGAAACGATATTGTTTCTCGATGCGAACCCACGGCAGTTCCTGCCGATGGCGCGCCACCTCGTCGCTGCGCCGCGTCAGCTCTTTCTCCTCCTTGAGCAGCGCGATCCGCGCCGCAAGCCATTCCTTGGGCGATACGACCTTGTGTTCCCGACTCGGATTTTGGGATTCAGCCATTTTTGCATTTGTGCTCATAATTGCCTTTCGTTATTGGATAAAATATCGCGCACTATTTTCGCTTCGGCAAATGGTCTGATTTTAGCGACACGAAAAGACGAGGCCGGTGTGCTAGGTTCGAACCGGGGCGAATTCGGCGCGGAAGAGATGTTGAAAATAATTCCAGTTCGGAGTCCTAATAAGGGCCGATGGTTCGTCATACTAATGAAAGGGAAAACTAAAAAATATGAGCACGAAGCGCAGCAAGGCAATTCCTCGAATCGTTTCATCGGCTGATTGGCAAGCCGCCCGAAACAAATTACTCGTGAAAGAGAAAGCGATGACCCGTGCCCTCGACACGCTTTCGGCGGAGCGCCGCAGGTTGCCGATGGTCGCGATTGACACGCACTATGTTTTCAACGGCCCCAAAGGCGAGGTGAGCCTGCTCGACCTGTTCGGGGGGCGCCGTCAGCTTGTCCTTTATCATTTCATGTTTGCCCCTTCGGTTTCGGGGTGGCCGAAGGCAGGGTGTCCCGGTTGCTCGCTGGTGATCGATCAGATCAGCAACCTTGCCCATCTTCATGCCCGTGATACGTCGTTTGTCGCGGTTTCAATCGCGCCACTGGCGAACATCCAGAAATACAAGAAACGGATGGGCTGGACCATTCCGTGGGTTTCCTCCTTCGGAACTGATTTCAACAAGGATTTTGGGCGCACGACCGATGAAGGGGAAACTTTCGGCCTGAGCGTATTTTTTCGCGATGGAAAAAAGATTTACCGTTCTTACTTCACGCGTGACCGCGGCGTCGAGGCGATGGGCACGGTCTGGTCGTTGCTCGACTTGACACCGTTCGGCCGGCAGGAGCGCTGGGAGGACTCGCCTGCCGGATGGCCGCTAACCGCGCCGTATGAGTGGTGGGAACGTCATGACGAGTACCCTAAATAAAGGCCGGTTACGCCGGGAGCGGTGGTTGGTCGGAGTGGCCCTCGCAGTTGTGGCTGCTCTGTGCTGGGGGTGGATCGCGCCGATGGCATTGGACATGTACGGCCCGATGACGGGTTGGTCTGCCTGGATGATGACGGGGAACTGGGATTTCACGCACGCGACGTTGCTGTTCGCGATGTGGGCGGTGATGATGATTGGCATGATGCTGCCTTCGGCCGCGCCTGCCTTATTGGGTTACGCTTCCGTTGTGCGGAGGAACGCGGAAGGCGAGCGCGTTCTGGCCCGCGTGTTTGCCTTCGCGGCAGGATACCTGATTGTATGGACCGTCTTCAGTTTGATTGCGACGGCGTTGCAATTGGGACTTACAAAGGCGTCGCTACTTTCGCCCATGATGGAATTGCGCAACCACTGGTTCGGCGGCGGACTTGTGCTCGTTGCGGGCGTGTACCAATTGACTCCGTGGAAACGCAAGTGCCTGGAGTGTTGCCGATGCCCGGTGGACCACGCTGGCGGGTTCCAGAGCGGCATGAGGAACGGCATATCCTGTCTTGGCTGTTGTTGGGCGTTGATGTTGCTTCTGTTCGTCGGTGGAGTGATGAATTTGTGGTGGCTCACCGCGCTCACAATTTTTGTGGTGCTGGAGAAATTGACAGCCCATTGGAGCCAGGGCACCCGACTCACCGGAGTGTTGCTCCTTGCCGCGGGAGTTTGGATTTTACGCAATGGGATGATGGCGTAACGGGCATCAACAAACTTCCTGCTTTGCATTGCGGCTTGCGGTGACGTGATCGGCGGTTCTAAATTTGCAGCACATGAGTGCTCAACCAGTCGCTTTCACCAAGGAGGATCCATGGCGCATTTTTCGCATCATGGCGGAGTTTGTCGATTCCTTCGAAATTTTATCCCAAGTCGGCCCCGCCGTGACGATCTTTGGCTCCGCCCGGACCAAACCCAAAGACCGCTATTACGAGGCGGCAATGGCCATTGCGGCGCAATTCGCGAAAAACCACCTCGCGGTGATCACCGGCGGCGGGCCGGGAATCATGGAGGCGGCCAATCGCGGCGCCTCGGTTGCCAAGGGCAAATCGGTGGGGTTGAACATCGAATTGCCGTTTGAACAAAAGGGGAACCGATTCGCCAATGTCCCGATGCATTTCCACTATTTTTTTTCGCGCAAGGTCTGTTTCGTCAAGTATAGCATTGGCTTTGTCTTCATGCCGGGCGGGTTTGGCACGCTGGACGAATTTTTTGAAGTGGTGACACTCGTCCAAACGCGCCGCATTCCGCGCTTTCCTTTGGTTCTCTTTGGAACGGAGTATTGGGCCGGATTGGAGCGATGGATGAAGTTGACGCTGGAAAAGAACAAGCTCATCAGCCCGGGGGATTTGGATTTGTTCATCACCACCGACGATGTCCACGTTGCCGTAAACACTATTCTCGATTACATGAGGCAGGTCGGGCCGCCGGAGGAGATTCCCCGCGCGCTGACCTGATTTCTCGCGGAAGATTCGATGTATAAAGTCACACGTCTGGAAAATGGTTTGACTGTGGCCACGGCGGAAATGCCGCATATGGCCAGCGTCAGCGTCGGTATCTGGGTGGGGGTGGGCGGACGTCATGAACCAGCGGCGCTGAACGGCGTTTCGCATTTTATCGAGCATCTCCTGTTCAAGGGTACGCGGCGGCGGAATGCCCGGGAGATTTCCCAGGCGGTCGAGGGCATCGGCGGCTATCTCAATGCTTTTACCAGCGAGGAGCACACCTGTTTTTACGCGAAGGCGGCCCGCGAACATTTCCCGCAACTTTGGGACGTGCTGGCGGACATGTTTTTGCATTCCAGCTTTGACCCGGTCGAAATCGCCAAAGAGCGCGATGTGATCAAGGAAGAACTGGCGATGTATATCGACCAGCCCGCCCAACACGTGCAGGAATTGCTCAATGCGCTCATGTGGCCCGATCAACCCCTGGGCCGCTCGATCACCGGGACTGAGAAAACCCTGGACGCCATCGGGCGCGAACAATTGATCGGCTATCAAAAGACAAATTATGTCGCGCCGGCAACGTTGGTGGCGGCCGGCGGGCGCATTACTCACGCGGAGGTTTTGAAGGCGGTGAAGAAGTTTGCGAAGAGATTTGCCCCGGGCGACCGACCCCGGTACGCGCCCGCCGCGAGCGGGCAAAGGCGCCCGGCTGTTCATCTTCATACGCGCAAGACCGAGCAGACGCAGGTAGCGCTTGGCATCCGCACTTGCTCGCGTCACGACGAATCGCGCTTCGCATTGCGGCTTCTGAACACTGTCCTCGGCGAGAATATGAGTTCGCGCCTTTTCCAAACCGTCCGCGAAGAGCACGGCCTGGCCTATTCGATTTACAGTGCCAACAGTTTTTTCGATGACGCGGGCGATATTGTCATTTCAGCCGGGCTCGACGTGGACAATGTGAAAAAAACGTTGAAAATCATTGCGCGCGAATTGCGGCGCCTGGCATCGGACCTGGTTCCGGCCGCGGAATTGCGGCGCGCGCGCGATTATCTGATCGGCCAAATGGATCTCAGCCTGGAGAACAGTGAAAACCAAATGATGTGGGCGGGCGAACAGTGGTTGGGCTACGGGAAAATCCTCAAGCCGGACGAAGTCAAAAAACGGCTGGCAGAAGTGAATGCCGCGAAAGTCCGGGCCGCCGCGCGGCAATTTTTCCGGCCCGATCGCTTCAACCTCGCGCTGATCAGCCCGCTGAAATCGGCCGCGGGACTGGAGAGAATTCTCACCGCGTAGGCGGCGTTTCGATGCGCGCAATCCGGTCCATTTCAACGCCGCACACGCCTGAATCGCTCGTCGAGCGTCTCGCGGGCGAGCGGGGAATTGTTCTTTTGCGCAGTTGTTTTTTTGATTCTCCGCAGGCTCGCTATTCATTTGTCGCGGCGCGGCCCCTGCTGATTTTCCGGTCGTTCGGCGCGCGTTGCGAATGGACCGGCTCGAACCATTTCCAGTTCGGCAATCCGTGGCACGTTCTGCAGGAATTGATGTCGCGCTACGAATTGCTCGACGAGCTCGATCTTCCCTTTCCGTTGGGCGGATGTTTCGGATGTTGGGGGTACGATTTGAAGAATTTCGTCGAGCCGCGTCTTCCGCGATCCGCTGTCAACGATTTGGAACTGCCCGATTGCCACGCGGGTTTTTACGACAGCCTCGTCGTTTTCGATCATCGCCTGGACAAAACCTGGATTATTTCAACCGGTTTGCAGCCGGACGGTTCGCGCGAAGCCGCTCGCGCGCAATCGCAATTCGATTTTTGGGAAGGTCATCTGACGGCGCCGCTGGCCGGCTTTTCCGCCGCGGCCCGTCCGGGCAATTGCGGAACCGTGAAGTCTAATCTGTCGCGTGAAATGTTTATTGACAAAGTGCGTCGCGCGCAGGAATACATCCGCGCCGGGGACATTTACCAGGTGAACCTTTCGCACCGGCTCACCGCGACAACGGACCTCGGCGGGTGGCCGTTTTTCCGCCGTTTGTGCGATGCGTCCCCCGCGCCGTTCGCGGCCTATCTGGACTGCGGGGATTTTCAGGTTTGTTCCTCGTCACCGGAATTATTCCTGCGCTTGAGCGGCTCGGAAATTCAAACCCGCCCGATCAAGGGCACGCGCCCGCGCTCGGCGGATTCCAACCGCGACGCGCAACTGACCTACGAACTGCAAACTAGCGCTAAGGAAATGGCGGAGCTGGTCATGATCACCGACCTGCTACGCAACGACCTGGGCCGGGTTTGCGAATACGGATCGGTGCATGTGCCGGAACTCGTGCGCCTGGAACGTTATCCGCAGGTGCAGCATTTGGTTTCGACCGTTACGGGACAATTGCGCGCGGACCAGACGCATTTCTCGGCGTTCGCCTCCTGCTTTCCCGGCGGAAGCGTCACCGGCGCGCCCAAAATCCGGGCCATGGAAATCATCGACGAATTGGAGCCGGTCACGCGCGGGCCTTATACCGGCGCCATTGGCTATCTCGGATTCAATCGCGAAAGCCAATTAAGCATCGCCATTCGCACCGCCATTTGTCGCGACGGCGAAATTCATTTTCACGCCGGCGCGGGGATCGTCAACGATTCTGTGCCCGAAGCGGAACATGCGGAAACGATGGCCAAAGCGGCCGGCTTCCTCGCGGCATTGGAATCGCGGCAAACCCTCGCCCAACCGGCGTCGCCATGATTGTTTTTCTAAACGGCAAATTCGTCGCGGAGAAAAAAGCGACTGTCTCCGTTTTCGACCGCGGTTTCCTCTACGGCGACGGGCTGTTTGAGGGTGTGTTGATCAAAGACGGCCTTCCGTTCCGATGGGATCAACATATGGAACGCCTTGGCGAAGGCATTCGGTTTTTAAAGTTGACGATGCCTTATCGCGCGGAGAAATTGCACCGCTTCGCCCTTGAACTTGTCAAGCGCAACCGCATCCCCGACT
The DNA here is from genome assembly GCA_036272955.1 of Verrucomicrobiia bacterium. Classification (GTDB taxonomy): domain Bacteria; phylum Verrucomicrobiota; class Verrucomicrobiia; order Limisphaerales; family Palsa-1400; genus DATAUD01. The sequence goes on along the minus strand of DATAXU010000068.1, from coordinate 2,136 downwards.
GCATCCTGCGCCTCTCGCTTTCCCGCGGCATCACCGCGCGCGGCTATTCGCCCAAAAACGCCGTCCATCCCGCCGTTGTGATGACCCTTCATCCCCTGCCCGTTGCCGGCGGAAAAGGAATCCCGCGCTGGCACGTCATCGTCGCGTCCTTGCGATTGCCGGTCAATGATCCCCTCACGCGCTTTAAAACCGCGAACAAATTGACGCAAGTGCTGGCCCGGGCCGAAGCCGACGTGGCGGGCGCGCAGGAAGCGATCCTCCTCAACACGGCCGGCTACGTCGGCGAAGGCACCACCAGCAATGTTTTTTGGCTGGAGGGCGGGGCGGTTTTTACAACGCCCCTGCCGAGCGGCGCTTTGCCGGGAGTGACCCGCGCGACGATTTTTGACGTTTGCGTCAAGATGAACATTCCCTGCCGTGAAAAAAAGATCAAGCCCGCCGGCCTGTTCCGCGCGCACGGCGCATTTCTGACGATGACGTCGATGGGCGTGGTGGAAATTGGATTCCTGGACGGACGCCGCCTCCGCCGCTCCCCACTTGTCAGCAAACTGGCGGCGGCATACAAGGAGATGCTATGAAACGAATTCTGTTATTGTTGGTTTGCGCGGGCTTCGCGATGACAGCGCGGGGCGATGAAGGGATGTGGCTTTTTAATGAGCCGCCCCGCGAATTGCTCCGGCAACGCTACCAATTCGATGCGACGGACGCCTGGTTGAATCGTTTGCAGAAATCTTCCATCCGCTTCAATTCGGGCGGCTCAGGAAGTTTCATCAGCCGCGACGGGTTGCTGATCTCGAATCATCACGTGGGCGCCGATGCGTTGCAAAAACTCAGCGCGCAAAAGAAGGATTTTCTCCGCGATGGTTTTTACGCCCGCACTCCGGCCGAGGAAATCAGGTGCCTGGACCTGGAACTGAATGTTCTCGAATCCGTTGAAGACGTCACTGCCCGCGTCGATGCCGCGATACCGGCGGACGCAGGGCCGGATGAAGCGTTTGTCGCCCGGCGCAAAATCATCGCGGAAATCGAAAAAGAGTCGCACGACAAAACTGGTTTGCGCTCCGATGTCGTTACTTTGTGGGAAGGCGGGGCCTATCACCTCTACCGCTACAAACGTTACACCGACGTGCGCCTGGTTTTCGCGCCGGAACAACAAATGGCGTTTTACGGCGGCGACCCGGATAATTTTGAATTTCCCCGCTACGATTTGGACATCTGCATTTTCCGCGCCTACGAAAACGGCCAGCCCGCGCATATTGAAGATTATCTTCACGTTTCAAAGGAAGGCCCCAAGGACGGAGAACTCGTCTTCGTCTCCGGCAATCCCGGCGGCACCGACCGCAATTTGACCGTTGCGGAATTGGACGAACTGCGCGATTCGGCGGTCCCGCTTCGGCTCGATGAGTTGAAATGGCAGGAAGTTTTGCTGGATTCGTGGAGCGCCCGAAATAAGGAGAACGCGCGCCGCGCGAAGCAATTTTTATTCGGCGTCAAGAATTCGCGCAAGGCTTTCGATGGCCGCCTTGGCGGCTTGCTGGACCCGCAATTGATGGGCGCAAAGGCCGCGACCGAATCCGAATTCAAGGAACGACTTGCCAACAAGCCTGAGTTTGCCGGCGCATTGGCCGCCTATGACAAAATCGCCGCGGCGAGCAAGATTCTTGGGGAAACTTACGTCAAGTATAACCTCTTCGAGAACGGCATGGGGTTCAAGTGCGATTCCTTCCAGATCGCCCGCACCCTCCTGCGCGCCGGCGAAGAACGCCCCAAACCCAACGGCGAGCGTCTGCGCGAATTTTTTGATTCCAGCCGCCCTTCGCTGGAACTCTCCCTGTTCTCCGCCAAGCCGGTTTATCCGGACCTCGAAATTCTCAGCCTTACGGAATCGCTTACTTATATGGCGTGCAAGATTGGACCGGGAGACCCGCTCGTGCAAAAAATTCTGGGCGGCCAAACCCCGCAGGAGCGCGCCACGCAACTGATCAACGGCACCAAGGTGCGCGATGTCGCCTTCCGCAAGCAGCTTTACGAGGGAGGCGCGGCGGCGGTCGATGCGGCCCAGGACCCAATGATTGAGTTTGCGCGGATGGTCGATCCGGAAGCGCGAGCGGTGCGAAAAATTGTCGAGGACCAGCA
>DATAXU010000067.1:0-2655 GCA_036272955.1 Verrucomicrobiia bacterium | reverse complement strand
GGCGGCGCGTAAATAAACGCAAAACTTTGATTGACAACCTGGTCGGTTACGGACATCAAATCCACGACATCGTACTGGTAAAAATAGTCCGCCTCATAATTATCGAGATGCGCGATCCCCGGAGAAACTCCAAACAGGTATTGCGCCACATCATCGGCATGGGATGACTCCACGCCATCGGCGTTGGGAAAGCAATCAAAAGTGCCGTTGGTGGAAATCCAATCGAAAAGACTTAGTGATTCGTCAACGGTAGCCGGATTGATTTCAAAAGCTGGTGGATTCGTAGTCAGTTCGGCCTCAGCCTGTCCCATCACGATTCCCGTGCCGATCAAAGTCGGGTCCTTCTCACGTAATGCCGTGACCCCCATTGTAACAAGATCATCCGCCCAAACATTCCGCAATAACACCGTAAATAGTATTAACAAGCAGACAGTCCAATGAGTTTTCATGCATGAGCTTCGAGTGATCATTCTTCTTCTGCTCTTTGGTCCTTCGTGGTGACCTTCCGGTCCCTAGGTATCTAGTCCGTCAAAACGTGGCACACTCTCCCGCGTTGGCAATACTTTCATTGAAATAAGCGGCAATTTTCCGCATCTTTTGGCATGAAATGGTTTTTTCTGATTGGCGTGAGCGCTCTTCTGGCGGTTGCCGGCTGCGATAAAACTCCGCCTTCGACCCCCCCTGTCAATACTTCCGGCGGGCCGCCCCTTCCAACCCAGGCGCAACCGATGCTGCAAACAATCCGGCTCTGGCTTGGCTCCGAGGAACTCAGCACCGAGATGGCGCTCACCCCAGTCCAAGAGATGACCGGCATGATGTTTCGCACGAACATGGATGAAATGTCCGGGATGATTTTCGTTTTTCAGCGCCCATCCCGCGTCGCTTTTTGGATGAAGAATTGCCCGCTGCCGCTGTCGTGCGCCTACATTACTCCGGACGGCGCCATCGCGGAAATCCACAAGCTGGAGCCTTACGACACCAACTCCGTCACCGCGGATTCGCCGGACATCCAATATGTTTTGGAAGTCAACCAGGGTTGGTTTGCGCGCCATCATATAGATGTCGGGACGACGATGCGCACGGAGCGCGGAACATTGCGGCAAACCTTCTTTTCGCCAAACCAGTGAAGATCGCCCTTGCGCAAATCAACACGACCGTCGGCGACTTGTCCGGAAACGCTGGAAAAATAATTGACGCCACTCATCGCGCGCAATCCGAGGGCGCCGAGCTGGTGCTCTTCCCGGAATTGACCACCACAGGCTATCCCCCGCGCGATTTACTGCTCAAAAAGGATTTCGTCGCAAAAAACCTCGAACTGCTTCACCGCCTCGCCGCCGCCAGCGGCCGCACCGCCATGCTCGTCGGTTACGTCGGCCAAAATAAAAACACCCCCGGCCGCGAAGTGACCAACGAGGCCGCCGTGCTGCAAAACGGCAGGATCATCGCCGCGCGCGTGAAGTCGTTGCTTCCCACCTATGATGTATTCGACGAAGACCGTTACTTCGAACCCGCGCGGGAAAATTTGCCCGTGACAATTGGCGGACGCCCCTGCGGTGTGACGATCTGCGAAGATGTTTGGAACGACGAGGATTTTTGGCCGCAACGCCGTTATCAGGCCAATCCGGTGGCCCGGCTCATCGCGGCTGGCGCCGGCCATATATTTAACATTTCCGCTTCGCCCTGGAGTGTCGGCAAGGAAAAGGTGCGCTACGATATGCTCGCCAGCCTCGCGCGAAAGTCCCAACGTCCCGTCGCCTTGTGCAATCTCGTCGGCGGCAATGACGAATTGGTCTTTGACGGCGAAAGCCTCGTGTTCAACGCCGCGGGAGAATTGATCGCAAAGGGAAAATCGTTCGCGGAGGATTTTATTGTCGTTGACACCGAGACCGCGCCGCCAATTCATCCCGAGGCCGTGACGGATGAGGAAATGGCCTACAAAGCGCTCGTGCTCGGCCTGCGCGATTACTTTCACAAATGCGGATTCAGGTCCGCTGTATTGGGCCTCAGCGGCGGCATCGATTCCGCTGTCGTGGCGTGCCTCGCCGCCGCGGCCCTGGGCGCCGAACACGTCCATGGCGTCTCCCTGCCCTCCCAATTTTCCTCCCAGTCCAGCCTGGACGACGCCAGGATTCTGGCTGAACGCCTGAAGATCCGTTACGACGTAATCCCCATCCAGCCGGCCTTCGAAGCGGTGCGGCACCAATTGCAACCCGCGTTTGCGGGGCGCCCGGAAGACACGACGGAAGAAAACCTCCAGGCCCGCCTGCGCGGCGTTATACTGATGGGCCTGTCAAACAAATTCGGCTCCCTGTTATTGACCACCGGCAACAAAAGCGAGCTTGCCGTTGGTTATTGCACGTTATACGGCGATATGTGCGGAGGCCTCGCTGTCATCAGCGACGTTCCCAAGACAATGGTTTACCACCTTGCCAAATGGATCAATCGCCACACCGAATTGATCCCCACCTCGTCCATTACCAAGCCGCCCTCCGCTGAATTGCGCCTCAACCAAACGGACCAGGACGCGTTGCCCGCCTACGAAATTTTGGATGCAATCCTCGACGAATACGTCGTGCAAGGCCGGAGCCTCCAGGAAATCCTGCGAACCTGCCCATCGGAAGCCGCCGTGAGGCAGGTGATTCGTTTAATTGACAC
>DATAXU010000066.1:0-12628 GCA_036272955.1 Verrucomicrobiia bacterium | reverse complement strand
TATTTCGCCGCACAGACAATGTGATACATTAGCACGGAAACATTGTGCTGCTTGTGGACATAGTGACTTTCCATCCCTTATTCTCACGCCCAACAAAGCCGAAGCAAGCTTCGGGGTATTAAACCCACTGGGAATAAAACCGCGATTGCCCCAGCCGAAAACGTCATTGCTTTAACCATCGAGCCAAGGCCCAAGCCGCAGCAGCGCCGCCAGAGGTTTAGAATCACGGAGTTTTGCAATCCGTCCGGGGCGACCGCGTTTCGCGTTTCGGGCTGCGACCGCAAAGGCGTCCAGATTCGCGAGAACTTCAAGGATGAGCCGAGCGCCCGCGTTCGCCAGATCGAGCTTGAAACGGAATATCTCAAAGGCCACCGCGAGACATCCATCCGCGCAACAAAGCTCACCGACGATCAATTGCGGCTCGTGGAGATGGCAATTCTCAAGATGGGTGAAGATTGGCCGCGCATCCTGGACGCCGTTGACCATTGGACACGGAGCGGCGCTAAAAACGTTTCCACCGATGTCCCTCGCATTGATGACGCGGTGGGGCAATATCTGGCATGGCTGGAAGCGTCGGCGCTTCGGGATTATTCCAAGAGGCATTTTAAAATCCGGGTGAACCTCTTTAAAAACTCAGTGCAAAATGTCCGCGTTTCGCAAGTGACGCCGGAGTTTATTGAGGCTTTCCTTGCGACCCGGAAAACATCGGCAGTTACGAGAGACACCGACCGCCGGGTCGTATCACACTTTTTCTCATGGTGTATCGAGCGCCCGCGCCGGTGGGTGATTGCGAACCCATGCCGCGAGGTGAAGGTTGAGCACGGCGAAAAAGCGGCACCGTCGATTCTTCCGCTGAATCAATGTAAGGATTTGCTCCGCGCCGCTGAACAACACAGAGGCGGCATGTTGGTGCCATACGTCGCGGTTTGCCTCTTTGGCGGATTGCGTCCATTTGAGGCAAGCCGACTGGCCTGGGAGCAGGTCAATTTAAAAGACGGGGAGATTAGACTTGACGCAACGCAGACCAAAACCAAGACCGGGCGGACGGTCAAAATCTGTCCAACGCTCAAGGCTTGGCTTGCGGCGCACAAAGGAAAATCGTTTTTCCCGGCGAACTGGCGGAAGGAATTTGAGGCGGTGAAAGCAGCCGCGACGATCACGACATGGCCCGTGGACGTGTTGCGGCACACCGCAATCTCGCACTACTTCCGCAAGACCGGGAGCTATGGATTTACAGCGGAACAATTCGGCAATTCAGAAGCCATCATTAAGGCGCACTATCAAAGCCGGGTGAGCAGCGAGGACACCAAAGCGTTTTACAGGATAATGCCAGCGAAAGGCGGTGTGAAGTGAGCCGATCAAAAAACGCTGTCAAAAAGAACGCCTGGGAAGGACTGCCTTTAATTCAAAGGATTCGGATGGCGGTTTGTGGAGATGCCTACAGCCCAGACCGTGACGGAAACGATCCGGTCTGGAGCGAGGCGGCTGGACTAATACACGAATTGAACGAGGCTTTATTCTTGGAAGGGGGGTTTGAGGCAGTCGAAGCAAAAGGAGGCTGGCCCGGCGTAAACAATCCGGCGACCCTCCAAAAAATTGAGGCGTTTCGGCACCGCCGCGCATGGAAACGCTTGTCAAGTGTATTTTTAAAAGCCTTGGAAACTGGCAATGGCACCATATTTGCGGTGATGGCGATTCTGATTGAAAGAGGCAAAAATCCGGTCGATAGATCGCAAGCGTTCGTCGGGACGGAACTTCAATCGCGAATACAAAATAAAAGGCATGTCCCGACTGTTCAGCAAATGGTCGAGATGCTAAAGGCAAACGGAATCGCCACCAGCTACACGCAGGTGAAAAGAATCTTCAATTATTTCGATTTAACGCCAGCGCCGGGCAAGCGCGGAGCGCCAAAAAAGGCACGTTAATAATTCTGACAATTCTTAGTCGTTTTGTCAGAATACAACAGTCCCTGATTATCTCATATTGGGGACATGCAATCGAAAAGCATAATCACTACCGCAAGGCTGGCAACGCTCAATCAGCTGATCGAAACCATCCTGCCAAATTTTCTAACGCCCGTTCCCAGCCGCGATACTCTTCGCATTTGGTTTGACGCCGCAAAGATTCCGCGCTTCAAATCAAATCCATCGGCGAAGCGCGGAGGGGGAACAGTCTTCTACTCTGTGCCTGGCGTCGAAAAATTCCTGCACTCAAGAACCACTATCAACTAAACAAAAAAAGGCCGCGCTCTTAACGCGGCCAGAAAGAAAAATACTGCTATGCCCAAAATAATCGAAATACCCTTAGTGTCAATCCAAATTGACCCCGCTTTGCAAGTGCGTGTGGCGGTCAATACAAACACCGTCACCGAATATGCCGACGCCATGAAGCATGGCAATGTGTTCCCGCCGATCAAAGTTATCGAGAGAGACGGGAACTACGTCCTGGTGGATGGACGGCACCGGCTCGAAGCGAAAAGCCAAATTTACGCCGAGTCAATCGGCGCCGAAATTGTCGAGTCGAGTCCCAATGATGCGATTAAGATTGCCCTGGAAGCTAACCGGCAACATGGGTTGCGGCTTACGAACGCAGACAAGCGCCGTGCGGCTGAAATGGTTCTCAAGGCATGGCCTGAGCTATCAGACCGGGAAATTGCCCAATTGTGCGGGACAACGGGACCGACTGTTGCCGCCGTCCGCAAGGGGGTGCAAAAATTTTACACCCCCGACACCGACCGCACCGGGTTTCCAATTCCAGAGAATTTAAAAGAGGGGTGGGAACAGACCGATCCTTTAACCTTGGTTGCGGACGCCAAGGGTGTAAGGGATGAAATTAGACACTTTGAACGTGCTGACGAGTTTCGGAAGCTGCGCCGGGAGGTCGATTTCAAAAAAGTTCTGTCGTGTCTGGACAATTCCATTTTGGAAATTGAGCGTGCCGTTCCGCACGCGGTTTGCCCGTGCCTAGGAAGGCAGGAGGATTGCAAATTCTGCCAAGGCCGAGGACTTGTCTCAAAATTCTTTTGGGATAAGTGCGTCCCTAAAACCGACAGGGAAGCGCGGGCGCAAGCGGCCAAAAAGTGAAAAATGGATGAGACTTCCATTCTCGCAAAAACGTTCGCCAAGCTGTGCCGTGACAGCCGAATCAAGCCTGGCGCATTCAGGCTTTGGCACGCTTTCTACCATCATCGCAACAACGAGACTGGCCTTTGCTTTCCCGGCCAGCGCCTTCTGTCAGAGGAGGTCAATTGCGACATCGCCTCAATTAAGAAGTGGACTAAAGAACTTGAGGCGGCTGGATGGCTGCGAACCACTCGCGGCGACCTTGGGCAAGGATTCCGATATACGCTGTTTGACAAGGATGGAAACGCATTGCCGTGTGTCAAGACTAAATAAGTGTGCTGCAAAACCCGCACACTTTACCGTGTGGGTTTTCCCGCACACTAGTGTGTGGACTTTCCCGCACACTTTCAGCCGAAGTGTGTGGGTTTTCCCGCACATAACTAAGTAGGAAGAGCGTTGAAGAACAATTTTGGTGGTAACCGTATCATCATAAGTATTGATTACATATATATGCGAATAGTATTGACAGCAACGAAAGAAAAATTATGAACACAAAAAAGAGTAGGACACATATCCTGGAAACGGCGGCTGGTCGAAAAGTCATCGTTGAAATCAAGTCACTCGATCACGCCGTAAAAGTGAGTTGCAGACTTGCGCCGGGTGATTACAAATCAAACGTTGGAGATGAGCATGAAGTATTGAATCTTCTATTGGCCGTGCTTCCCGCAAGCCTGGCGACAGAACACCGGAAAATATTCTTTACCAATGCCACAGGCACCGTTATCACCCGCAAGCGGCGACCGGACGGAACTTGGCTCTATGCGGGCGCTCTGGCGAAGTTCACCCCCACCGATGAGAGGCAGGACGAAGGCGAGGCGCTGGCCGAATGACCACTGTCAATCATAGGTTCTCCGCCAGCTTATTTTGCTTGACAGGTTGCCGAGCCGGTCGCTTTAGCTATCTCCAGAGAAAAACACGACTGACAGCTAACGATTTATGAAAACAAAGAGAAAAACGTTTGTCCGGGCTGTAGCCCGAAAAACTGGCGTCCACGCCTCCAATCTGTCGGGCTGGGCCAAAGATCACAAGGTCCCGATCACGGATGCGGCTGCTTTAACCGCTCTCGCCTTGGAACACAAGCGCGAGCCGGATGAGCCGGATGAGCCGGAAGCGTCGGAACCTAGCGGCGGTCTTTACGATGTCGTGAAGAGGCTGTCTTGCGACAATACGAGGCTTCGGCAGAAGGTTGGCAACTGCCAAGGAGTCATCCTGGACTTGCTTCAAGAAGTAGTCGGACTGCGTGAATTGCTGATTAAGTTGCTGGACGGCGACCACGAATGTTTCGCGGACTTGAACGCACGGCAGGCTGAAGACTTGGCCTTTATAACCGAATTCAGGAAACTGGGACTTAACACCCCTCGCTCTTCCCCCGATTCGGCGAAGCCGGATGCCCCTGGGAGCGATTTTGATTAGCCCGGAATATCAAAGTAGCGGACTAACTGCCCGGCGCGTTATAAGGGAACTAGATTATTGGATTTCCCTGGATGATGAGTCAGAGCCTCTGCCGCCCGATTTTCTACGCTTCGTTGCCGATGGCTACGCCAGAGGATGCGCCAATGCTGACGGCGAATGGCTGCGAAATCTGGCCGATGCGTTCGAGCTTCACCATGACGGGCTTGCCCGCGCCCGCTCTCAGGTTTTTCGGATACTTGAGAATTGCGACAGCTGGGGACTACCAATCCCTCCCGTAACGCCTGTGTATGAAGGGCTGTTGGAGCGCGGATTCAAGGTCAGTCGAAAAACCGTAGCGAATTGGTTCAAATTCTACGGAGTCAGACCGCTCAAGGTAAAACCTGGCCCGGCAAAAGGATCGAAGCAGAAAGGACAAGTTATCAGGGTAAATCCGAAGTTCGGGAAAGCTTAGAATGATTTTTCCCGAACTTTGAAACTGGCCATGTTGTAGAGTCACCCTCAGATGGCAGAAAGGCTGTATCGCAGTTGGAAGATAGACCGTGCGAAAATCGACAAGGACAAGCGCACGGTAGAGATGAGTTTTGCCAGCGAGACGCCCGTTGAGCGTTGGGACGGTAACGAGATTCTTAGTCACGACAATGGCGATTATGATTTTTCTCGCATCGACGATGGCGCTCACCCGCTCTTGCTTGGCCATGATGAACACGATCCGAATTCTCAAATCGGAGTTATTGAATCCGCTCGTGTTGACAGCGACAAAGTAAGTCGTTGCATGGCTCGATTCGGAAATTCCGCAAAGGCCCAGGAAGTCTTCAACGATGTTTGCGACGGCATCCGTCAATATACCTCAGTGGGTTACGACTGGACCGGCATTGTCAATCAAACTAAATCGGATGATGGGCAGGTGACTACCCGCTATCGCTGGCGCCCTACTCACGTCGCAATTGTTCCAGTCCCCGCAGACACTAAATCCGGCATTGGCCGAACAAAACGAAATATGATCAAAATTACTAACGAAAAAGAACTATCCGGCGAAATCTCCGCGCTTGCGAAGGGATTTGTTGAATCCAACACAAACGCCGCGTCTGAGATCAGGGCTTTGCAGTCTCGCGTTTTAGGCGGCGAGATTGATTTGGACACTTTCAAAAGAGAGGCAATGGACGCCTGTGCGCGCACAGCCAAGCCGAAAAACCAGATCGCGCCCGTGATGGGCCATGAGCTTGGAATGTCCAAAAATGACATCAATTCTTACTCTTTTCGCCGAGCGTTTTTGGCAGCCTCCGACAACAAAGGTAAGCCAAAAGATTGCTTCGAGGCGGACGTGTCTCAGCAAGTCGAAAGGAACATGAAGACATCTTCGGAGGGCTTCCTGGTTCCGCTGGACATTATGCTTGGTGGTTCGAGGCGGAACTATTCCAACCGCGATATGTCCGTTGGCGTTTTTGGGCAGGGCGGGGCTCTTGTTCCGACTACGGTTGAAACTCCAGTTATTGAAGTCCTGCGCAACCGAACGGCATGTATGCGCCTGGGCGCACTTGTGCTGGCCGGACTGAGCGGAAACGTGGCAATTCCACGCCAAACTTCAACCGCAACGGCATATTCATTGCCCGAAACTTCTCCAGTTGCCACATCAAGTCCAACCCTCGATCAGGTTGTGCTTGTGCCCCACCGAGTATCAAGCCAGGTAGTCTATTCGCGCCAGCTACTCATCCAGAGCGGTGCCGACGTTGAGGGCTTGATTCGAACCGACGCGATGAGGTCTCAAGGCGTCAAAATTGATTGGCTTGCGCTCAACGGCGGCGGCGGCCCGGACGAACCTGTTGGCATTCTCAACCAGCCTGGCGTCGGCTCGCTGACCTTCGGCGGACCTCCTACCTGGGCTTCAATTCTGGCCTTCGAGGCTAGTCTTGGGGGAGCCAACGCGGATTTTGGGCGTCTCGGATACATCATGAATTCAAACGCAAGGTACGCCCTCAAACAGACAGCGAAATTGCTTATCGGCGCATCGACCGTCGTGGCAATGCAGATTTTTGAGAATCCCGGCAACATTCAGCCTGACGACGAGGAAGTGCGCGGAGTGGTCAACGGCTACACCGCACTTGCCACGAACCAGCTAAACGGGCAGGTCGTATTCGGCAATTGGATGGACCTGATTATCGGAATTTTCGGGGGACTCGACATTATATTTGACCCTTACACAAAAGCCGGTTCGGGGCAAAACGTGTTCACAATCAACAGTTTTGTTGACACGGCTTTGCGCCATGCCCAGTCCTTCTGCGTATCGACTGACTCCGGCGCTCAGTAAAAAACAACTTCCCCGGCATCCCGTCGATGCCTGGGGTCTTCGCCCGCCGCCGTCTATCGAGTAGCGGCGGCGGGAGTTTTTTAAACATATGATTGACGCCTCTCGACTAAAAAACCGGGCCATCGGTGCAGCGCCGAAAAAGCGGACGCCTCAAGACTTCACAAGCACGCTCGCGCAATTGGCGTCGGTCAAAGAGGAAGTCCCGGATTCCCCGCCACGGGAAGAATATATTGACGACAGCGGCAAACCGGTTAGCTGTAAAGAAGAAGAATAATTTCGCGCCTTGAATGAGTGCAAAAAGGAAGCCGCCGTTTCCGCCATTCAGCGAATGACCATCGAGGGTCTGCACATCACGCGGGAGGCGCACCTGGCCGAAATGCGCCAGATCGGCCAGCTTTTGAACCATGCCATCACGCGCCACGTTGAAAAACAAATGGCCGAAAGCATCTTCGAGGCGGTCAAGCATCTGACAGACGAATCGAAAATGATAGAGTTTTCCGCGTCGATTCGGAAGGCGTGTGAGGTTGCATCCGATGCGTTGCGGGCGGCACTGGCGCAAGCGTTGTGCGAGGAAACGGATAAACAGGAGAAGCCATCGGAATAATCGCCCTGGGAGTGCCCCGTTGCCGTCTGGTGTCTTTCCATCGCCCGCCGTCGAAACGCCTGTCAGGGCTTAACCGTGAGATACGGCGAGGCAAATTCCCGGCTTTGGCAAGCCGCGTTTGGCCTATGCAAAAGGTGTTGACGAGGTATGACGGGATGCGTTATAGTGGCGACGGATGATACGGAGTTTCGCCTGCCGGGAAACCGAGCGGCTGTTCAATGACGAAACCTCGCGCCGGTTGCCCGCCAGCATCCAGCGCGTTGCCCGTCGAAAACTGCTGTTGCTGAATCAGGCGCGGGCCTTGAATGATTTGCGGTCGCCTCCGGGCAACCGGCTGGAAGCGTTACAAGGGGACCGGATAGGGCAATACAGCATCCGTATCAATGACCAGTATCGGCTTTGCTTCCGATGGCAGGGAGAAGACGCGCTGGACGTGGAAATCGTGGATTACCACTAACTATTATGAAAACGAACAAGTTGCCGCCGATCCATCCGGGCGAAATTCTCCGCGAGGAGTTTATGAAGCCTCATGGCTTGTCACAGAACGCGCTGGCCCGCGCCTTGAATGTCCCCCCTCGCCGCGTTAACGAAATCGTCATGGAGAAGCGCGGCATCACGGCGGACACGGCGTTGCGGCTGGCCCGCTACTTTGGAACGACGCCGGAAATGTGGACGGGATTGCAAGCGGATTACGATTTGCGCGTGGCCCGATATGACCGGGAGCGGAAGATTGAGCGCGAGGTTCACCCACTCGCCCTGCTGCAGGCGGCGTAATCATATCCCGTTGGCGGTGACAGGGCCGCAAACGACGCTGCGGAGCGGACGAAGAAGGCGGCCGATGAGACGCAAAAGGGCTACGAGCAAATAAGCAAGCAGGAAAAGGATGCGTCCACAGACCTTGAGCGCGAGAAAAGGCTTGGGCCAGACATCGCAAAGGCAACCGAGGGAAAGGCGACAAGGCACGCCCGCTCTCTCCCAGTCCGCGCATAAGCGAAACCCTGTAAAGAAGAAAGGTATGCCATGTGACATACCGTTGGTTTTGACAGAAACGCAAGCCCGATCAAGCCGCATTGTTCCGGCGTTCGGGGTGAATCTTTCGCTCACATCCCCATGTCTGCATGGCGGGCATTCAATCAAAATGCGCCCGGAACCAAGCCAGAGGCATTGCCGCGATGGTTCTCCCGCGATTGCGGCCGCAATCAGGCTTGCGGTGTCCAGCGGATGAACCCCCCGCTTTCTTCAAAGCCCAAAGATTTGCCTTGCCGTAGCGCCTGGTTAAGCCCTGGCTGGCGATTCGATGGCGGAGCGGCAATTACAGCGGGCGGGAGAGCGATGCGTTACAGAGGCTTCGGATGGGAGTCGCCCTGGCAATTCATCCGCTCCGCTTCACGCGGCGCGAACGCGCTGGGACCGGCTAACCATCCACAAGGCCCACCGGCCAATCGTCGCAATGGCACGGCAAAGCGATAGACGGCGGCGGCGGAATGAGGCGAGACAGCGGAGGGCGGGCGCAATGTCCTATGGAGTGATTTGCTAGATTTGCTAAAATTCACCTAATTCGTTCCCATTGCCGTTTATTGAACCCGATTGCCGGAAGGCTCACTTTTGCCCTGTTTTACGAGGGAAACAGAGGGGAAAAGGTTGGTGGGCCTGCTCGGATTCGAACCGAGAACCAAAGCATTATGAGTGCTCTGCTCTAACCGTTGAGCTACAGGCCCCGCTCAATTACGATGATTTCAGAGACCCCGCCAACTTTCAACCGTGGATATAATCCAACGGTACGATTTTTAGACGTTCTTTTGCGAATTTACCACTTCCGATCAACTCGCCTCCACCGTCACCGACTTCATCCCCAAAGTCGAATGAGTCGCCTTCAACACGATCGATCCCGTCCCGTTCGGAATCCCCTTGATCCAAATCGCCCCCGCCCCTCCGCTCTCCTCCAGCCCAAAAGGATTGTCCCCCACAACTGTCCCCGGCCCCGTCAATTCAAACGCCACACTCCCGCCCGCCAATGCCCGCGGTTGCCCATACTTGTCCGCCGCTCGAAACACCACCCGGACCGCATCCGCCCCGTCGCCCTTCAAAGTCGTGTCGTCCGCTTCCATAACGAACTGGTCCTGCGAAGCGTCGGACGAAAACGTCTTGGACGACACTTTGCTATCGCCGACATATCCGTCAATACGAAGTTCAGGTTTCGCCGATGCGTCGTCGATGTCGAGATCGCAAAAAAACGGCGGGTAAGCCAGATGCGGAAATCCCGCGCGGTCCGGTTGCAAAGTGGCGATTTGCTTGTCCGCGACAAAAACATCGAGCCGCCCGCAGTTGGAAAAAATCACGGACTTTTTCCCAGGCCCCCTCGGCGTTTGAGCGCCAAAATCCCAGTAGAAATTCGCCATGATCACTGGCCTTGTTTTCGGGCTGACCTGCGCCTGATAAAAAGTCGCGCCCAATTTCGGAATCCGGAAAACATCCGCCACACCCGGATACTTCACGGACTTATACGCGTTTACCAAACTGCCGTATTCAAATCCACACCACGCGATGACTCCCGAATTGCCTTTGTCCGCCGCGGCCCGATCGTGGGCCTCCGCATGGTAGAGAGCCTGCTTTACCTGGACCGCCGGGTCGGCCGCCCGCCGGTATTTGTTGTTGAAACCCTTGGCGCCGTACGAGAATTGTCCCACTGCTTCCGCCAGCATGTAAGGCACTCCCTCTGTCGCGCGTTCAATACCCACGCTGCCGTCGCTCGCGGAATGATAATCGTCAAACGCGAAAACGTCCTCGTGCCATTCCTCCCGCCAATTTTTCCTCGACCCGCCCGTCATCGACCCAGAAGTCGGCCTCGTGCCGTCGAGCAATTTCGCGGTCTCCGTCGTCCGCCGATAGAGCGGCTGATCGTTGCGCGATTCATTGACGCGAACGCCCCAAATGACAATCGCCGGATGGTTCCGGTCCCGGCGAATCATGTCTTCAACGTTCTGGACAACGAGGTCCTTCCACGCCTCGTCGCCAAGATACCCCCAGCCCGGCGGTTCCTGCCACACCATCAGGCCCAGTTCGTCGCAAGCATCGAGAAACGCTTCGGTCTGCGGATAATGCGAGCAACGCACAATGTTGCAGTTAAATTCGTGCCGGAGAATCTCCGCGTCCCGCCGCATCACGCGCGCCGGCATAGCCCCTCCCACGTAAGGATAAATTTCGTGCCGGTCCAACCCAAAAAGTTGCCGCCGCTTGCCGTTGAGAAAAAATCCTTCCACCGTAAACTTCGCGTCGCGAAACCCAATTCGCGTGCGATAATCATGCAATGCCTCCCCGTCCATCGAAATCGTGACAACGACATCGTAAAGACGCGGCGCATCCACGTCCCACAGATCGATGTTACCAAGATTCGTCAGGGACAATGCCACTTCGGTTTCTCCTTCGTGTTCGATGCCCGCCGTTTTTTGAACGCTCGAAACAATCCGGTCGCCGTCCATCAATTTGGACTCGACTTCGATTGGTTTCGACGACGCCGTCGCATTGATGGAACAAGTCACGTCAACGCCGCGCGTGGAATCAAGGACGTTTACAGCCTTCGCAAAAACGTCGCTGATAAATATCTGCGGCAGTACACACAGGCTCACAGAGCGGACAATGCCGCCCGGCTCAAGATAATCAACGGACCTCGGCCCCTTGGGCGAACCTTCCGGCGGCACACTTTGCCACCGCGAATCCACCACGACGTCCAAAACGTTGTCGCCTTCTTTGAGCCACTGCGTGATCTCGTAACGAAATGGAAGATACCCGCCAACGTGTTCCTGCAACGCCACGCCGTTGAACACCGGCTTGGCGCCCACCATCACGCCATCGAATTTTAGAAAAGCGCGTCGCGGCGACGACTCCTTTTGCCACGCAATATGACGGCGATAAAACCAGACGTTCTCCCACGCCGCCGGATCCCAATTCTGCCACGAAAGTTTTGCCACGCAGTGCGGCAGAGTGACTTTTGAAAACGCCCCCTCGTCCATTTGCGGTGTGATCGCTTCGGCGTTGAATTTGCCGCCAAACAACCAGTCCTGGTCGAGCGGAATTATAAATCGCGAAGGGCCGGTTTGCGGGAATGCCTGGGCACGCGTCGGGTCAAATCCCAAAATGGAACTGGCCGCAATCGCAGCAGTTCCAAACGCGCATCTGCGAGTAAATTCCCGGCGGGAAATTGCTGCCGAATCGGATTGTTTTTTGTTATTTTTCATTTTTCGAAATTTTTACGATCGCCGCGCAGGCTGCCGGCACAGTCAGAACGCATTTGCCCACCTTCCCGGGCGCGAGCGGCGTCCATTTTCCAAGCCACGGCCCATCGCTGGTGATCGACGCGCCACCAAGCGTCACCCCGGTTTTCGCGGTGACATCGCCGCCCGGGGCGTTAAGGAAAATCACTTCGGCGTTCGGCCCGATTTCTTCCGATACAATACTCACAGCCGCCCCGCGCGCGTCAGCGCCGTGGTCTTTGTTGATAAGCGTCACAAAAATACTGCCAGTGTCACCGACGGCGTATGCGGTAAGATTGATCCCGTCGGGATTCGACAGCGCCACCGGTTCGATGACGCCGTGACCGCCAAGATCAAATGCCTTAATGCCGTAACCCTTCGGGGTGATCGCCAATCGCCCTCCGGGTTCGCGGGTGATGACATCATTGACAACCCATTGCGTATTGTGAAAATCGACGCCACGTACGCCAGCCGCCGCCCACCAATGCAGAAAATCCAGCGCCCAAAGCGCCCCAGCAAATGTGTCGCTCGCGTCATGGACACCGCCGCTATAATGATCGTTGGCCTCGGTAAACTGGATCGGGAAACCGTCCCACAACACGGGCTTCGCCATTTTGTTATAAAGAGTCTGGGATGCCTTGATCCACTCGCGCGACAACATCGCGTCGATTCCTTGCATCGCCTCGACCCCGCGCCCCTTGCCCCCGGCGTAATAGTGCTCTGTAACGACCGAGATAATCCCCGAATCCTTCAAGGCGCCGGCGAAATTCGTCGTCCAATAAACATTGCCGCTTCCCGCGTCCGGCCCGGCAAATTTCGCCCCCGGCACGGCATTTGTAATCGCGCTCGCGTATGTCCGCCACTTCTCCAGGTAAGTCGCAAAATTAGTTATTGTCAGGTCTTGATTATAGACCCGTTTCACGTCCGGCTCATT
>DATAXU010000065.1:0-16914 GCA_036272955.1 Verrucomicrobiia bacterium | reverse complement strand
TACTGGAACTGTTCTCCGACTCACCCGTCTGGTGGATGTGCTATAACCACAACCCCTCCGGGGCCGACGACGGCGTCGATGATAATTTGCAGTCCTGGAATTACGACCAGCATGCCGTCTATCTTGCGACCATAGCGCAATACGCCAGGACGAATTGGGGAGTCAACTTCACCTCGGTCGAAGCTTTCAACGAGCCGATCAGCACATGGTGGAATGCCGAAGGTACCCAGGAAGGCTGTCACTTCGATACGAACACGCAGGCGGCTGTCATCCCGTACCTCAGAATGGAATTGGACAATCGCGGGCTGACCGCCGTCAAGGTTTCGGCGTCCGATGAAAACACATACGATCAAGCGACCGCCACGTGGCAAAGTTTTAACGCCCAGGTGAAGGCGGATGTCGGGCGAATCAACACGCATGGCTACGAATACGGCGGTGGCCGGCGGGATTTGCTTTACGACGCGGCAGCGGGAAAGAAACTTTGGGACAGCGAGTATGGAGAGAGCGATACGTCCGGGTTGTCGCTGACGAGCAATCTCAACCTGGACTTTACCTGGCTGCACCCGACGGGCTGGTGTTATTGGCAGCCGTTCGACGGGAGCGGCTGGGGATTGATCAACGCCACCCTATCCAACGGCCGGATTGGCAATGCCAATCCCAAGTATTTCGTTTTGGCGCAATACACCCGCCATATCCGGCCGGGCATGACCATCATCGAGAGCGGCGATGGGAACTCGGTGGCGGCCTATGACCCGGCCCTCCGCAAAGTCGTCATTGTCACGGCGAACTACGGGACCGCCCAAACCATCACGTACGATCTCTCCAACTTCCCGCACGCGGCAGGACCCGTTCAAGTCTGGACCACTCAAACCAGCGGGCAGACCGAATACGTGTCGTCCGGCTTTTCGCTGCAAGGACCCAAATTGTTCGAAGCCAATTTCCCAACCAACACGATTAAGACCTTTGAAATCCAAAACGTGGACCTATTCCCTTCTGTCGCGGCAAGCCTGAGCGAAGCAGAGGACCAGGTTGTCGTCACCTGGCCCGATTGGGCGACCAACTACACACTTTTCTCCACCGCAAGCATGGAACCGCCCGTCTCGTGGTCTGCGGTCACGAATCTGCCCCAGGACAGCGGAGGCGTGTTCACTGCCACCTTTCCGGTAAGCGCCGCCAGCCACCGCTTTCTCCGGTTGATGGTTCCGTGAGGACTCTGTTACCATACGCGGACAGCGATGAAATGGATCCAGTCTCACGAGCTTACCGGTGGAACCTTTCAGCCATCCGACCTTTTGGCTCGATTTTGACCCGCGATTTGTCAATGTGGGACAAGCTCATGAATAAGCACAGGTTTAAGGTGGAGAAACTTCAGGTCCGGATTTTTCATAATCGCCAGAAGGCGGGAACGGCCGCCGCCATCGACGCGGCGGAGGTTTTGAGAACGGCGCTCAAAAAAGAAGGCCCAGTCCGCATCATCGTTGGCAGTGCGCCTTCGCAAAATGAGTTGCTTGCGGGGCTTGCGCAGGCGAAAGGCATTGACTGGAAGCGAGTGACGATATTTCATCTTGACGAGTATGTCGGGCTTCCTGCGACGCACCCGGCTTCCTTTCGCAATTACCAGGAGCGGACGCTTCTGGCACGCGTGACCCCGGCGGCGTTTCATGGAATTCGCGGGGAATCTTCTGACGCGGAGGCTGAGTGCGCGAGGTATTCGGCGTTGCTCGCGGAAGCGCCGATCGATCTCGTTTGCATGGGGATCGGCGAGAATGGGCACATCGCGTTTAACGACCCGCCTGTCGCGGATTTTTCCGATCCCGCGAAGGTCAAAATTGTGGAGCTTGACGAGGCGTGCCGACGGCAGCAAGTCAGCGACGGCTGTTTTCCAGATTTCGATTCCGTGCCGCGACACGCCCTTACCCTGACGTGTCCGATGATTATGTCGGGGCGAAGGCTGGTTTGCATTGTTCCGGGTGTGCGGAAGGCGAGCGCGGTCGCGGCGACGCTCCGCGGGCCTATGGCGACGAGTTGCCCCGCGAGCATTCTCCGCACTCACCCATCGGCCACGCTTTTTCTCGACAATGAGTCTGCCTCAAAGATCGAAGCGTAACGGGACAATGGCGGTGGCGCTGGCACTGGCCGTTTCCGTTCAGATGACGGCATGGCCAAGCGCGGCGAAGTCGTTGCAAAATTATTTCGCCGACCAAACGCGGGAAATTGCTTCGTCTTCCCTGACCAACATTCAGTCACTAGCGCAATGGCAGGCGCGCCGGCCGGAATTGCGACGGGAAGCGGCGGAAATGCTGGGCCTGGACCCGATGCCCGCGCGCACCGACTTGAAACCAGTCATCACCGGCACTCTCGATCGCCAAGATTTTATTGTTGAAAAGATCGCGTTTCAATCGCTTCCCGGCCTTTACGTCACCGGAGATTTATACCTGCCGAAAAATACGAAAAAGCCCGCGCCGGCGATTCTTTATCTTTGCGGTCATCTGGCGGTGGTCACGAACGGGATTAGCTACGGAAACAAGACCGCGTATCAGCATCACGGAATCTGGATGGCGCGCAATGGTTACGTTTGTCTTATAATTGACACGCTGGAACTGGGCGAAATCCAGGGACATCACAAGGGCACTTACAATCTTGGGATGTGGTGGTGGAACGCGCGGGGTTATACACCGGCCGGCGTTGAGACATGGAACGCGATCCGGGCGCTGGATTATCTTGTCAGTCGTCCTGAAGTGGATGCGAGCCGGCTGGGCGTCACTGGCCGCTCGGGCGGGGGAGCTTATAGCTGGTTTGTGGCCGCGCTTGACGACCGGGTCAAAGTGGCCGTGCCAGTGGCGGGCATTGCGGATTTGCACAGTTATCTTGTTGACGGAACGGTCGATGAGCATTGCGACTGCATGTTTTTGGTGAATACGTACCGCTGGGATTATCCATTGCTGGCGGCGTTGTGCGCGCCGCGGCCGTTGTTGATGGAGAATACGGATGCCGACGCGCTTTTTCCGTTGAGCGGCGTGTTGCGGACGCACGACTTCGTGAAGCAGGTCTATGATTTGTACGGCGCCGGGACAAATTTCGGGCTGGTCATCGCGCCTGGGCCGCATCGCGACACACAAGACCTGCAAGTGCCGGCACTGCGGTGGTTGAATATCCACCTTAAACACCAGGACCCGGTGATCGAAACGGCAGCGGTAAAAATGTTTTCGCCGAAGGAGCTTCGCGTCTTCGACGAGATTCCAGCCGACCAGATCAACACGCGAATTGAGGAAAGCTTCGTCCCAACCGCACCCGTACCGGCAATTCCATCGAGCGCCGCAAAATGGGACAGGATCCGGGCGACATGGCTTGCAGAATTGCGGCGGAAATGTTTTGCCGGATGGCCGGCAGAGGCGGGGCCGCCGTTGGTAAAACTCATTTCTTCAGAACGGGCGGGCGTCGTCGATCATTTGACATGGGAATTCGAAAGCCAGGCGGACGTGCCGCTGCGGATTAATCTCGTTCGGAAGTCCGGCGGGTCTTCGTTGCGACGAATTATTTTGCGGTTGTCCGATATGCCCGCGGAGACCGGCGATCCCGGGACGGCTTATGCCGTTTTCCGGCCGCGTGGGGACGAGGAAACCGGGGTGCGGCGGCGCTTTATGCTGATCGGGCAAACGCTCGATGGAATGCGCGTTTGGGACATTTGCCGCGCTGTTCAGGCGCTGAAGTCCGTGCCTGAGATGCGGTCGGCGCAAGTTTGGATCGAGGCGGAAGGAAGCCTTGGCGTTGATGCTCTTTACGCATCGCTTTTTGAAAATCAGATCGCGGGATTGGATCTCCGCCGCATTCCCGCAAGCCACCGGGATGGCCCTGATTATCTAAATGTGCTGCGGGTGCTCGATATTCCCGAGGCGGCGGCGATGGCCGCTGAAAATTGCGCGCTGCGGCTGCACCCGGCGGAAACGAACGGTTGGGACTTTCTCCTCGCGATGGCGCGATCGCCCTCGGCGCATTTGAACCTGGAATGGAAACCGTAGCGGCTGGTTATTTTGGGTGAAAGTCGCGTCCGCGGGAGCTGGATGAATTCAAGTACTTGACAACGGCTTCGGTGCGGGAGTTGACGTGCAGCTTCTCATAAATCCGGCGGACATAAGTGCGGATGGTGCCGATGTGCAGATTCATTTCGCCGGCGATTTGCTTGTAGGCGCGTCCCTTGGAAAGCAGGTCCAGGACCTCCTCCTCACGGCGGGCCAGCGGCACGGGCAACGCAGTTCCTCCGGCGGACTGAAAGGCCTGCACAACCTTGCGCGCAATATTGGAGGACATGGGCGAACCGCCGGCGGAGATTTCGCGGACGGCTTCGAGCAATCTTTCCGGCGGAGTGCGTTTGACGAGATAGCCACAGGCTCCGGCGGACAGCGCCTCAAAAATCCGGTCGCTGTTTTCATAAACTGTCAACATGATTATCTGAAGAGCCGGCGCGCGCTCCTTGAGCTTCCGCACGCATTCGATGCCACTCATGCCGGGAAGATTGATGTCCATCAGTGCGACGGCCGGCTTTCGCGCGGGAATGCCTTCCAGGGCCTCTTCTCCCGTGCTGTAGGCCCCGGCGCAACTGAAGCCGGGAGCGCCATCAATGAAATGCGAGATGCTCTCCCGCAATTCAGCGTCGTCTTCGACAATGGAAACTGTAATGGACATATCGCGCGGGGCTATCCTACCTCATCTGATTGGATTCTTTAGTCGTATAAACGTATGACAAATTCAATCCGTGTGCCCTTGCCGGGGTTGCTTTCGATCTGGCACTCCCCGTTGATGGATGCGAGGCGTTTACAAATATTGACCAAACCGTGTCCGGCGCGTTTGCCCGGGCCGTTGCTTTCAATGCCGCGTCCATCATCGTGAATGACGATGGCGAAGCGGTCAGATTCCGCGGCCATGCGTAATTCAACGTGGCTCGCGCCCGAATGTTTGAGAACGTTGTTGAGCGCCTCCTTGACAGCGAGAAAGACGTGATGCCGGACGTCACTCGGCAAACGGCAGTCCGGCAATTTTGCGGGAATGACAAACTCGCAATTGACAGGGCTGTTTTCAAAAAACTCGCCGGCATAGCGGCAAATGTAACCGGCCAGGTTTTCCAGCGAATCGTTATCGGGATCGACGGCCCAAACAATTTCGTCCAGAGACGTTACCAACGCCCGCGCTGTTTCAGACATTTTTTCGATTTCCCGTTCGGCATGGCCGGAATTGGCAAGGCTGCGCACGGCAACCGCCCCCTGGAAGGAAATGCGCGTCAGTTTGGCGCCCAATTCGTCGTGCATGTCGCGGGCGATTCGGGCGCGTTCGCGCTCGATGGCGTGCTGCTGTTCGAGGCGCTCGAGTTTTGCCCGCATTCTCCGGCGCGCCATATAAAGGGCCGTTCCGCCGATTCCCGTCGTCGCCCCGACGCCACAAAGCGCAATGAACCACCATGTCTGCCAAACGTGCGGCTCCAGGCGAAAATGCACAGTCGCAACTTCCTGGTTCCACACGCCGTCGTTGTTGCAGGCGACGACGTGAAAAGCGTATCTGCCGGGCGAAAGATTGTTGTAATAGGCAATGCGGCGCGTGCCGGCATCGAACCAATCCGGGTCCACTCCGTCGAGCTTATAGCGGAAGCGGTTCTTTTCGGCGGCCTGCAGGCTTAGCGCCGTGTAATGGATTTCCAATTCGCCCCGACCGGGCGGGATTTCAATGGACGGCGCGCTTTCGGAAATCGATATTCGCTTTTTGTCGCTTAGTATTTCCTCAATTTTTGTGGGAGGCGGCAGCGAATTGGTGGTGATTCGGCCAGGATCGATTGCCGCGACGCCTTGAATTGTTTGGAACCAAAGGCGGCCATCGGCGGTTTTACAAGCGGAGGGT
Organism: Verrucomicrobiia bacterium; assembly: GCA_036272955.1. Classification (GTDB taxonomy): domain Bacteria; phylum Verrucomicrobiota; class Verrucomicrobiia; order Limisphaerales; family Palsa-1400; genus DATAUD01. Next base: position 11,028 of record DATAXU010000065.1, on the reverse strand, counting down.
TGGGCCGATTCCTGGTATTGGCTGTCAGCAACCAGGCCGTCGGATTTTCCATAGACGGTGGGAGTGAAGGCAGTTTCGCGGCCATCCGCGACGGACGCCAAATCCATTTCCGGGATTCGGAATATCCCCTTGTCGCTATTGAACCAAAGATTTTGGAGATTGTCCTCGACGATGGAATAAATCGAATCGCTCACGAGACCCTGCCGTTTGGTCAACCGAACCACGGTTCCACCTTCCAGGCGCCCCAGGCCCCTGCCTTGCGTTCCGATCCACAAAACGCCATCGGCACCTTGATAAAGCGAAAGCACCGGAGCGTTTAGCGCCTGCGAAGCAAAACAAGCGAAACAGTTGTTTTTCCGAACGGTCAATCCGTTCTGCGTGCCAATCCAAAGCGAACCATCCTGCCCATTGCAAAGAACGTTGATGCGATTGTGGCTCAAGCCATCGGCAGTCGTAAAGCGAGTGAATTGTCCATCCCGGAATCGATCCAATCCGTCGCGGGAGCCGATCCACACATTTTTGTCCCGATCCTCGACGATGGATGTGATGGCGAACGCAAGCAGTCCGCTATCGGTGCTATATTGCGTTATGCGTCCCTGCCGCAATTGATTCAAGCCACCGCCATAATCGGTGCCGACCCAAACGCTTCCTTCAGTGGATTCATACACGGCCATGACGAAGTCAGACGACAGGCCGTCCCGCTGGCGGATTGCGGTGATTTTGCCATTCAGCAATTTGTTCAGTCCGCCACCCCAGGTGCCGATCCACAATCCGCCATCGCGACTTGGGCAAAGTGAAGCGATGGCGTTTTGGCTAAGGCCCTGTTGCTGGGTGTAGGTGATGAAATGTTTCGGAGTCATGCGGACCAACCCTTCTTCGGAACCGATCCAGAGATCGCCCTCGCGGTCTTCGAAAATGGCGTAAATGGCATAGGATGCACCATCGTCGCGGCGTTCATTCAAGAACTTGCCGTTTTCAAAGCGGCTCAAACCTCCGAGGGTGCCGACCCAAAGGCTCCCGGTGCGGTCACGCAAGACGGCGCTAACAATGCCAGACGGGCCTTCGCTTTTGGGGTAGCTGGTGAACGCTTTGTTTTTCATGTACACCAAACCGCCGCTTTGGCCGATCCATAATCCGCCATCGGAATCGCAATAAAGCCCCGCAACCCCACGCAACGGAACGCCATTGGCGGTCCGATAGGTCGAAACGTCTTCGTCAAGAAGACGTTGGATGCGGCGGCTTGAACCGATCCATAGCCCGTCTTCAGGGTCACAGCACAAGGACAACAAAAGGGTATTTGTCAATCCGGGCGCCTCTGGGAGACGAATTTTACCCCCTTGCCAATGTGCAAGCCCGCCATGGGTCGCGATCCAGACACCGTCCTGCCGATCTGGAAGAACTTTGGAAATGCCGTCGCTTGGAAGCCCGTCGGACTGTCCGTAGTGAGACAACGCAGAATGAAAAAGACGGAACAACCCGTTTTCATCCGTGGCGATCCATAGGCTGCCGTCCTTGGATTCGCAAAGCGAAGTGACGGATGGCGCGCCAATGTTGGGGCCAAAACCGATCTGAGTGAATTGGACGCCGTCGAATCTTGCCAACCCTTCGCGCGTGCCTACCCACAGATAGCCATCACGCGTTTGAGTGATCGCCTGGACGACATCGTGCGGCAATCCTTCTTCAACCTGCCAAACGCGAGTGCTGAAACCGGGGAAATTGTCCCCTGCCCTTGCGGTCCAATCGAGCGTCTCGAAGGCCGCCAGGATCAGAAGGATCACTCGGCTGGCTCTCATGGGCTAATCCTAGCCGCGCGTATGTTGAGTCCCAAGTTCTATTTCGATTTCACGCATGTTCCGACCCGGGGCAACCGACGGGAGCTGGACAATGATGCGGCCTTCCCGCACGAACGTTTCGCCGCGAGGCAATACTGAACCATCGACTTTCACCGTTGCCATCGATGCGCCATAAATGAGGAGATACGAGGCGTCCCCGTTTTCAATATGAAAGGATTTCGCCGACGGACTGATCACCAATGCGTGAACTCGACCGGGCGTCATGCTCTCGCCGAGCCGAAGGTTGGTGCTCAGATCCACCGGGATGATCGCGCCTTCCCTTAAATAGACCGGAATTTTATCCAGCGGCGCGGCAACCCGAGTTTTGGCGGAGGCGACCGTTCCGTCCCAGAGACTTATCCACTTTCCGGGAGGCAAGCTGAGGAGTCGGGAATTATTATCGCTGGTGATCGGCGCAACTAATAAATCAGGACCGAACAGGTATTCGTCGTCAACGGCAGCCAAAGAAGGAATGTTCGGGTAGGCAACGGCCATCGAGCGCATTATGGGGACGCCGGCTTGATGGGCGAATTTTGCCGCGCCGTAAATGTAATCCAGCAGGTTTTCCCGGACCCACGCGAAATATTTATAGTTGGCAATGGCGGCATCGCCGAACTCCCATGGCTCGCGCGAGGTGCGTCCATGGCTGCGCATAAGGGGACTGAAACAAGCAAACTGCGTCCAACGCATATAAACCGCCGGATCAGGCCAGCCGAGAAAACCACCAAGATCGCTGCCCCACGTCGAAAATCCGCACGCACATAAGTTCAAAGCGCCGGTCAGGACCGCGCGCAAACCGACGAAATTCGCACGATGGTCGCCGGCGAATTGCGCGGCCCATCGTTGCGTGCCAGGCGCGGCGGCCCGCCCGAAAAGGATAAAATCATCGCCCCGGCGTTCGGCGAAGACCTGGTGATAGGTCCGCTGATAGTCGTAAGAGTAAAAGTTGTGCATTTCATCGCCCTTCCGGCCATCGTAAAAAACAGCCCGCTCCGGTGTGCGATCTCCGAAATCGACCATACTGCCGGCCACGCCCAAATCCAGGCGGCCTTTCCACCAGCGGCGGCACAATTCCAGAGCGTGAGGATTGGTGAAATCAACGTAATTGATGGGGTCATCCGACGAGCCATCGCTCGTGTCAAGTAGAGGGAGATCGGTTGTGGGAAGTTCGGGCATGAGGCGGGCCTGGGTGTCACGGCCAATGGAAGAATAAAACCACGAAAGCACATGCAGCCCGCGCGCGCTCATGAACGCATTCAACTCCGGGGAATCGGCGCTCGAACCTTCGGCATAGATCGCGGAATGGGGAATGTCCAGTTCCGAAAAACGCTTAACCACCTGTTCCTCCTCCGCCACGGGATTGTGCAAAGGGCCGTCGCCCCATCCCCGGCCGGTCCGCCCAATCCACGGCTCGAAGGCCCATTTCGGCGGCAGGAGCGGTTTGCCCGTCAGCGCTGTGTAAGATTCGATCGCCGGCTCCGGCGGCTCGATCCACAGGTAATACTCGAAAACAGGCCCGGCCGTGGTAAGGCGATACTCGCCGACTCGAGTTTTTCCAATGTCGGCGCGGAGACGATAAGTGGAATTGACAAAAACAGTGTAGCCTTTGCTGCTATGGAAAACCGGGACCGGCTTGTAGGATTGATTTCGCAAGCCCTCGGTGTTGCCGACCCAATCATCCACGCCCCAGAGAGTAAGGACGTTTCCGTTCTCGTTGAAACAGTCATACTTTTCCCCAAAACCGTAAATCACCTCGTCCCGATCGAGATGGTTTCGAAAGTCGGCAGCAAGGACATTTCCCCGACTGTCAAATCGAAAGGCAATCGAGCCAGGGCGCAGCCGGACTTCTTTTCCATTGGGACCGCGAAGGATGATTCCGAATGCCTTCTTCGTAACGACCGCCTGCTCGTTTGAAGAAATAATCGCAGTGCTGTCACCCGAATTGCGTACCGTCAACGGCAGGAGCGCGACGGGCTTGAAAAAGCCTTCCTCATTGGCCCACAATCGGATTCCGCCGGTCGTGGGAAATGAAAGATGCAAATCCACCGGGTTCGATCCGGCGACACAATGAAGAATGGCGACGTTGTCTCGCGCCTCCACTGTTTTCACTTCCCCCACGGCGTTCCATTGGTCGGCGCGCATATCTGAAGGGGAGCCGTCGGCAAACCATCTTCTGGAAACCGAATCCAACTTTCCAAGATACGTGTCCAGCAATCGCCAGGCTCTGGTTGAATTATTCTGGCCGAGCGCATGATTGATGGCCGACCGAACCAACGACGGTGACAAATCTTCCTGTGAAATGGACCCGGCGATGGGACGAAAATTGAATCCTTCCAATTCCAAAAGATCTGTCCATCGCTGTGTCAGGTAGAGACGATGCGAAAAGTTCGTTTTGTCTGTCGGCTGGAAAAGGGATTGTTCCAAGTGCCAGATGTCGCGAATCGTGTCGGCGTCAGGATAAGTGAGCAACGCGGGACGCTGCCATCGCAATATGCCTGAGGGCAATTGGCACAAGCACCCCCCACGGACTGGAGCACCGGCGGCAGTCAAATGGACTTCGATATACGAAGAGAGCGGCGGGCGTTCGGTGAAATCCGCTGCCACTGGTGTGGTCACTTCAGAATCGCGCCAGCGGGTGCGCATCGGAATAAAACCAAAACACGAAGCTGGTTCTCCGCCGAGCACGTGCCAGGGAATGCGAAAGGACGCGACCCAATCTTTTTCCCGCCGAATAACCTGCGCCTGGAAATCACTGATTTTATCCGCATTGCTTTTTTCCCCTTCATCGGATGTCACGCGGGCGGAATTCGCACGGTGTTTCACGCCGAAGGAACGCCCATCCAATGTGGCGGCGAATTGAAAATAGGAGCGTTCCGGCGCTTTCGGCTGTAGGAAAACGTCCACGTGATCGGGATAGGAGGCGTCTTGTTCGCTGGGGGACCGCAATTCTTTGAACCAATCGGTTTTGTGATCTTTCGCGGGATAGGCAAAATCCGGTTCCTGACAGCGAAAAACAACGAACAAGGCGTCGTCATTATAAGCAAGACGGCATTCCGTTGGAGTGGCGGGAAGATTTTCGCCGCCAAGCCGGTAAAAATGGTCGAGGACAACGACATCCGATTTTCCCTTTAGCAAACTCTCCCAGTCAGCCGCCTGCGGACAAGCTTTTGTCAACGTGACGGCATCCGTCCCCCAAACGAAATGGCTTTCGCCGGCGTTGGCGCTGACGCAGAAAAGCAGCAGGAGAAACGGTTTGATGAGCCGGCAGTTCATTGCAGGGAGTGATTGTTAACAACCTCAGGCACAGAGAGATAGCGCCAAATCAGGAGGAACGCGAGGGGATGCATTACTCCGGCCCAGATAAACATTGGCATATAGGCATAATGCGACACCACATAGCCGGTTGCCAGATTCGCAAGCGCGCCGCCGATTGCACCGCCCATTCCCGACAGGCCGGCTGCGGTTCCCACTTCCCAAGGCGGGAAAAGGTCGGTCGGAAGCGTCATCAGATTGGCGATCCAGATGGCGTGCCCTAATACGATCACGCAAGTGACTGCAATTGCGATAGATGCAGTTGGCGCCAGGGGTGCGAAAATAGCCAGTGGCAAAAGCGCCGCGCCCAGTCCCATCGCGATTTTACGCGATTTTCCCACATTTTTTCCCAATTTCATGAACCGACTGGAGAGCCAGCCGCCAAAGACGTATCCGACATCGCCGAACACATACGGAATCCACGCGAATTCGCCGATCTTTTTGAGATCAAAGCCGCGCTCCTTGGCCAGATAAGCGGGAAACCAAAACACGATAAAATAAATGACGGGATCGGAGAGAAATCGCGCGAGGATTAACAGGAGGCATTCGCGGCTTGCCAAAACGCGGCGCCAGTTCGCGCGTTCGTTTGTTTTATGCACGATCGGTCCTGGGGAGTATATCGTCAGCCACAAGAGCAGCCAAACCAGTCCCAACGCGCCCGTGAAAACGAAAGCGGCGCGCCATCCGTAACGGATTCCGAGCCACGCCGCCAGGGGAGCCGCCACGGCGGCGCCCAGCGATGAACCGGCGTTAAATATTCCCACGCCTATCCCGCGTTCCGCCGGCGAAAACCATTCTCCCACCGCTTTTGTCGCCGCGGGAAAGCTGCCGGGTTCAGTCAAGCCGAGGAAAAACCGGCAGAGCCCAAGTCCCCACTTCCCCCGCGCCGCGCCGTGCAGCATTTGGGATATGGACCATGTAAAGACGAAAAATGCCATTCCCAGGCGCGTGCCCAACCGGTCCACGATATACCCGCTGCCCGCGTACATGATTGCGTAAGCCACGAGGAACAGACTGATGACCTGGGAATAATCGGTTTCGCTCAGGGAAAGGTTCGCCCGAATATCGCCCACCAACACGGAAAGCGTCATCCGGTCGGTATAGTTGATCATCGTCACCAACAGGAGCAGTCCGGCGATAACCCAGCGTTTCATGGCCGCCCGCCCTGGAGAAGCTCAATGGCAAGAATGGCGGCCCGCGGCAAGTGAAACGGATCCTTCACCGGCAACGCGACAATGGTGGAGATAGGATCGCCGGCGCGATCCAACCGCTGGCGCCACTCCCCCGTTTCCGGCATGGCGAAATGAGAGAAAGCCCATTCATGCACCCGCTCATACCAGGTTTCGCACCATTGCTCGCCGGTCAGCTTGTGAGCTAGAAGCAACCCGTAAAGCGCCTCGGTATGCGGCCACCAGACTTTGGTGTCCGAATGAGGCAGGAACGGGCTTTGCCCCTCAACGTCCATTCCAAGAAAAATCCCGCCATATTCCTTGTCCCACCCTTTTTCCAAATGCCACCGAATTGACTCCGCCGCCAATCGGGTGGTGGCATCGTCGTTGCGAGCCAGCGACCGATGCATCGTAAACCACATCGATTCGATCGCATGCCCGGGCATGACAAATGTGCCTTCGGGGGCAGGCACTTCGCGATAGTCCCGGTCGAGAAATTCCAGCACACATCGGCGATCCTGGCGAAGGAAGCGAGTCATTACCAACTGCGAATAGGCATCCGCGGCGGCCGCAATCCGGGAATCATTTGTGGTGCGCGACAATTCGCCGGCGACTTCCGTCAAAATCATCGGCACGCCATGATTGCGGCGATTCGGCGGCAACTTGTAGGGAGCGGTTTCACTGAAATCCACCTCTTCCACCCGTTGCCGGATCCTGTCAAAGATACTGCGCGCCTCGGCAAGCAGACGGGCAGACGGCGCCGACCGGCAATATTCGCTTAATCCGTAAACGACAAAGCAATCGGAATAGATGCTTGTCGCGCCCTCGACAATTTTCCCTTCGCGCGTCGTGCGAAAAACAAACCGGCCTTCCGCATCGCGGGCATGGTGAAGCAAAAAGTCAATCGCGGCCCTGGCCCACTTCAGGTATTCGGGTCGTTTTTCAATCCGGTTGTAAAGCGCCGAACAAACCCAGACCCACCGGGCCTGCGACCAAATATATTTGTCGGTGCTTACCGGGCTGCCATCCTCCTTCATGCAGGAGAGCACTCCTCCGTATTGCTCATCGACGCCATGACGCGCCCAAAACGCAACGATGCCGTCAAGCAAGTCTCGGTAGATGCGCAGCAACCGGGGGTTATTCATGCGCGAGGCGAGTAGCGCCGTTATCGGGCACTTCGGTAAATGGCCCCTGGATTGAGGCGCTCGGCGTAGGACATCAGCATAAACATCGAAAGCTGCGTCACCTCCGGCTTCCCGTCAAAGACAATTGTCTCGAGCTGTTTCAATTCGGCGTCGCCCTCGGCCGCCAGCTTCCCATCTTCGGGCAGACGTGAGGCAAAGATGTATTCGTGAAACGGCAACCCACCAAATTTCATGCCCCAACTTTTGGTGGGCGGCCATTGCCTGGACTCAAAAGGTTTGCTTTGTTCGTTGGTAATCCAATTGAAGCACCAGGAAATTTTGGCGAGGGCATCCGCCTTTCGCGACTCATCCTTGATGATGTACGGCCAGCCGGCGGAGTAACATTCCATGACATACATTAACATTGCTGGCCCTTGCTGGGACAGTGGGAAGGGTTGGTCCCGGGTCAAATCCCATGTGTCGAGCCAGTTCGCCGCCCCAAGACCCGCATTGAGATAACGCTCATCGCCGGTGTTCTCATAGAGAAGAAATGAAAACGAACCGAACAACCCCGTGCTGCACCACCACGCCTTGCTCGATTTGGACCACAACCCATCCGAGACGCCGCCGGAGGGTTTGATGTAATTGGCAATCACCAAATCGGCGAACTGTTTTGCCGAATTGATAAACTGGCTCCGCTCCGGCCCGTGGCAACGCACAGCCGTCGCCAGGACAGCCATGCCGATCGATGAAGAATCGGCGGCGTACCAATCTCCATTAGTTTCACCGGGCTTGCGATTGTAGTGCATATAATATGCGCCGGGCGGAATCATCTTTTCCTGAGATTGGACCATCCGTTCAGACCATTGGCGGCAGGCATCCAAGTATTTTTGGCGGCCCGTCATGTCAAAGGCCGCACAAAGCGCGCGGACGGCATAGGAATCGACAAAGTAAGGGCCTTTGCTATTGGCATTTTCGACCTTCGCGACCGCTAAATCGCAAAGGTCGAGATAATGGGAGCGGAATTCAGCAACGAGGGCCTCCTGCGCGGAGACTCTCGAAGCGAAAATCGCCGCAACAGCCACACTCAGGACCAACAAACGGGACAAACTGTTTCTCATTCGCAAATCTACAACCGGCTCAGGGCGTGACCAGGATATAGAACCGGTTCGGATACTGGGCCGTATTTGTGTCAACAAATGTAAACGGCGAACCGCTCAACGTGCCTGAACCCACTTCCGTCCAATTAGTCAGTGGCAGGCTTAAGTTGGTTGTAGAAAGAACCCGGTAATCCTGGCCGTCCACAGTTGCCGCATTTGAACCGGTCAATTGAAACAAGCCGCCGCTTACAGACGCGGATTGAACGAAAATGCCAGTGACCACACGGAGCGTGCCATCGACGCCCAGATGACTGGTGTCCCACGACAATGCGCCAGGCAAGGCGGGCAAAGTATAGGTGCCGAAGGTTCCAGTATAGGAAGCCGCTCCGAAAAGATGCAGGACCTGGCCTGCGGCGAGATTGCCGGAGAGGTTAACGATGAGGGTGCCACTATCATAATTGACGCTCGTCATGCCGGCGAGTTGCGTGTAGCTCACCGTTCCGCCGTTTGCGCTGACGTTGAAAATGGCCCCTCCAGCCAATGTTAAACTGTTGCTGATGGTCAAAACGCCCTCGGCGCCACCATTCGCGTTGGTGTCTCCCGGCGAGATTGCTCCCGTCACGGAAACGGGCCCGTCGATCACTCCCGTACCTTCGAGCATCGCCCCGGATGCAATTGAAACCGCGCCAGCGCCAAGAACAAGGCCATCGATCGTCAGCGTTCCGCTCTGAATGCTCGTTCCGGCGGTGTAAGTGTTGCTCGTTCCAGCGGCAAGCGTCCACGTGCCCCCATCTTCTTTGATGAGCTGAATAGAAATTGCTCCGCCATTTTGGATTGAGTCCTCCCAAATCCCCGTTCCTCCACCGCGTAGTCTTACGTTCTGTCCGCTGGTGGCCGATAGGTAAGTGAACGAGCCGCCCACAACCAGCAGGCCATTGTCGGATTGGAACGACACGTCTGTTCCTGCACTTGTCGCTTGGATTGGACCCAGCAGTTCATTTGTGGCCCCAGAGGCTCCAACGGCCGCTGGACCGTTGAGGGCGCCTCCTTTGGAATAAATAAACAGCGAATTCGTCAAAGTCATGTTGCCTTGAAGATACAATTCCGTTGAGCCTCCATTGTCAATTGTAATTTCGCCAGTCCCGAGAGCGCCGGGATCGCCGATGATGAATTGCGATCCATCAAGAGTTGTGCCTCCTGTGTAATTATTGGATGTCACCAAATACATCGTCCCGGCGCTCTCTGAGACCACGCTGCCGGTCCCGGCGATAAAAGTGCCGAGAGTGGCCCCGTCAGCGCAATCGAGTACGAGTTGGCCATTGTTTGTAATCACCGCCGCGTTGACCGACCCATCAAAGCCGGATTGCCCGTCTCCCAATTGGAATGAGCCGCCTTCCACGTCGATGCCGCCCGTTCCCGTGCCGCTGCCATAGCTATTGGCGACAACGAGAGTGCCGCCCGTGACTAGCGTGTTGCCCGAATAAGTATTCGGGCCGGTGAGCACTTGCGACCCACCCGTCACGATCAGGCCGCCATTGCCACTGACGATGCCGCCGTAATTGCCATTGCCAGTCAACGTTAGTGTCGCCGTTCCCAAAGTGATGTTGCCGCCGCCATCGGTGCCGCCTCCGGAAATTGGTCCGAGGGTCTGGTTGTAGCCATTCAGGTCCAAAGTCGCGCCCGTCGTGTCGGCCAATGTTATGCTCGCGGCCGCCGGCAGGTTATTGGCGACTCCCATTTGCACCAGTCCCCCGCCAATGGTGATCGGGCCGGTGAAGCTGTTGGCGCCGGTATTGGAAATAATCAACGAACCACTCCCAGTTTTCGACAGGCCGGCGGTACCAATCACTGCGCCGCCGCCCATGAAAGTATAGTTCAATAGTGAATTGTTGACGCTGATGGCGGTAGGCGCGAGGTTCGTCGGCACAAGATTGACCGTGGTCGAGCCTACGGCGGTGTCGTTAAAAGTAACAAATTCGCCGGGAATGCTCGGTTGCTCATAGGTCAGCGGCGCTCCAGCCGAACTCTTCCAGTTGGCCGTTGTATTGATGTCCCAGATATTGTTTGGAACCCCGTTCCAGATTGGAGCCACGACGTTGGTAATGACAAGATCGATGGAACTATTATTGACGTTATTGGAAAGATAACCCGAGGCTTGCGGCGGCAAATTCACAGTGGTAAACGCCGCAAATCCCTCGTCATACAGCAAACCGTACTTGATGACCGGAAATTGCCCGTCCGAAACCGCGCCGCCTTCAATATTCAATGTGCAGTTTGTAATTCCGTCAAAAACTCCAACTGTGCAAATCGGGTTGACTGGATTGGGCGAACTGCCAAGGTTGATTGTTAACGTGCTATTGGATAGCAGCAACGTTCCTAATTGGCCGGTTCCTGTGCCAGTGGCGCCAATTGTCCCGTTTATATCCAATTCCGCCCCCAGGACTTTGATCGCCGACGTTCCGCCGGTGCCAACTTCGACATTGCCTCCAAT
>DATAXU010000064.1:0-40569 GCA_036272955.1 Verrucomicrobiia bacterium | reverse complement strand
GCGGCGCGGGAATCGCGGGTAAAAAAGCGGCGCGGCATTTCTGTAATTTTTTCCCGGCGAGCAGCCATTCCATCCAGCGGTAATGCGGGGCGAGCCAATCGAAATCGGCCGCGTCCGTCGCCGGTCGGGAATAGGCCAGGCGCCACCATCCGTAGGCGACCGCGCCGCCGCAGGCATAGGCGACGGCGTCCCAGGGATCGCCGGTGGTGGGGAGGATGTAGGGGCCGATGAGTTCAAAAAGAATGGACCAGCCGATGACGTGGCCCGCGACTTCGCCGAAGGTCGGTGCGGAATCGCGCTCGCGAATTTCGAGCCAGCGCTGGACCAGCAGGAGGGGCGGCAATGCGCAGGGAATGAGGAGTGTGTCGTTGAACCAATTGTGGAAGAACGCAATATGGCAATAAGGCTTGATGAGCCATCGATTGGCGGCATAGAGCGCGCAACTCAGCAAAAAGAGCGGGTCAAAGACGTATCCAAAGGGCTTCACAAAAGCGCCAGGATAATTAAGCCGAATCCGAATCCCAACAGCAGTTTCAGGAGAAAAACTTTGCTCAAAATCACAAATAGAAGGATAAGGCAGGCCGGGCGAATGTCCAGCAACTCATTTGGGCACGGCCCAGAAAAAGATTGTCACCCGCGCGCCCTTTTCACAGGCTTATGGGATGGCGAAGCAAGCTTTGGGGCGGGATTTGGGGAAGTTGATGGGCCGCGATCCCAAAGGGAACGGCGCGCTCCCCGCTGGCAAGACCGAGGATGCGCCGCTGGGCGCGGGCGTTCGTTCTCTGATTCAAAAGCAGGGGCCTGCCGCGACTTCGCCGCGTGTTCCGCGATGGTATTTGCTGGCCGGCGACGCGCTGCTCGTCGCGCTGGCGTTGATCACGATTTTAAAAAGCCCGCGTCCTCTTTCACTGGGGGCTGAAATTTTTTGCGTCGCTTCAATCGTATTGGCAGCCATCCTTGGAGTTATCGCATTGCTAGGCACTGGCGCTGGTGTAACGCCGAATGGAGAAGCGCCAAAACAATTCCGAAATTACAAAGCAAACACACGCCACCCCGATCAGTAGGAACATTTGGCCGGGCGACGCGAGGCGGTTGAGCAGGACGCGGACGGGGACGTTCACCACGAGCAGCATCGGAATGGCAAAGGTGAAAAAGGCGCGGAAAAAACCCTGGAAGGCCTCGTCGGGCATTCGAGCGAGGTTGAAAAGGCTGTAGTAACCCCAAACAATTCCCTGCGCCCGAACGGTCCAGAACGCGACGCTGGCCAGAAGAAACATAAGCGAATAATGGATCAGGATTCCGACGACGCAGAGCAATATAAACCCGATGATTTCAGGGGCTGAGGGCGCCCAATGCAGTTGGTGGGCGGCATAAACCATCACGGCCAAACCGGAGGCGGCGTTGACGAAACCGCCGAGATCCACCTGGCGCAAGGAAACCAGAAAACGGACGTTGACCGGGAGCAACAGCATGAAATCCAGGCGGCCGGTGCGGATCAATTCGGATAGCTGCGTGCAATTGGTCAGGAAAAAAGCCTGAAACGTTTCCTGGATGACGTGGCTGGCACCGACGAGCAGGATCACTTCCCATTTCGTCCATGAGGCGATGTGGTCCGTGTGCAGGTAAATGACGCCAATGAAACTGAGTTGCAGCCCGAACCATAAAAATTCAACCACGATCCAAAGCAAAAAATTGCTTTTGAAACTCATTTCGCGCACGACGGAATTGCGCCACAACGCCGCGTAAATCGTGGCGTAGCGGCGAAGGCGCGCGCGAACGTTTTGGGGTTCTGAAATCATCCTCCAACAGCGGAATATTTGCGTATGCCCCGGCTCCAAACGATCCGCGCCAGCAGGTAGAAAAACAGTGTCCATCCGGCCTCAATGGATAGACCCTGCCAAAGCGCGGCCCCTCGGACCTGGCCCAGATACACGCTGACGGGAAAAAAGAGAAGGTAGGGGAACGGCGTGAAATTGAGGACGTGCTCGACGGCGGGGGGCAGGATGTTGAGCGGGAACAAATGGCCGCCGGCAATGTATTCAAAGGCGAAAATCATGAAGATGAGCGTCGAGACCTCCAGCAGCCAAAAAGCCGAGAGCGCCATCGTGTACGACATGAAGAACTGGAGCAACCCAGTCAATAATACGGACGCGACCGAGCAACCCAGCGCCGTGACATCGGGCGGCGTCACGAGATACTTGCGAAGCCAGAAAATAAAAATCCCGACCGGCACCAGGGAGGCCGCGGTAAAGATGATTTTGCCGGAGAAAAAAAGGCAGAGACGGTAAGTCAAATAGTTGATTGGCTTGAGGAGGAATTGGCTGATGTTGCCATCCTTGATGTCCGCGGCGATCTGCCAATCATCCTCGTTGACGGCGGTGAAGGTATCCACCAGCGTGACAAGCAAATAATAGGAAATCATCCCGGAGAGGGTATAACCGGCGATGTTCGATGAAGCCTGTCCGTGATAGACGGTGCGCCAGAGATAGATGGTCGCCAGCAGGGGGATCAACCCAAAGGCGGCCCGGATGAAAAAATTGAAGCGATAAACCAGGGTGTTCGAGAAACCGATTTTGATGACGTGCCAGTATTTTCGCATGGCGGTGGCTATGCCGCCATCACCGGCTCCGCGAACGCGGCCCACTCGGCCTCGAACCGTTCCAAAGGCAGGCCGATGACGTTGGTGAAGGAACCGGAAATCGCCTCGACCAGCACGTCGCCGTGATCCTGGATGCCGTAACCGCCGGCCTTGTCCAGGGGATTCATCTGGCCGTAATAATGCCGGATTTGTTCCAGCGTGAGGGGCCGAAAAGTCACATCCGTATATTCGGAAAAAACCTTCTGATGATGGGCGCGGAGATGAACCAGGCAAACGCCCGTGACCACCTGGTGCCGTTTGCCCTGAAGGGTCAGCAGCATTTGCTCCGCCTCGGCAAGGGTGCCGGGTTTGCCGAAGATTCGATCCCCCAGGACCACCACGGTGTCCACGCCAACGGTGACGGCGTCGGGATATTTTTTGGAAACGGCGCGGGCTTTGCGGTAGGCATTGATCTGGGCGACTTCGCCGGCGCTCAATGCGCCGCCTTCTAATTCGGGCATGTCGCTGGGCACCACCTTAAAATCCAGGCCGAGTTGCCGCAATAAGTCGGCCCGGCGCGGCGAGGCTGAGGCCAGAATAAGCGTTGGAGTGTTCATGGCTCGCGTTCCCAATAAGAAAATCTAAAGCACAGCCGCCGGGTTTGCAACCGGTCCCAGGGCATTTTGGAACGCCTCCAGTTTCGCCGCAAACGGAGCGGAATCGAGCACGGGCTGCGCGCCCTCGATGCCGAGGTCCTCCTCCAGTTCAATCCACGACTTGCAGCCGCCGTAGGAGTCGCGCATGGGCAATTCGACGGGTTTGGGCAGGCGAAAGACCCGGACGGCCAGCGCGTGGATTTGTTTGGAACGCCCCCAATCGAACCGCTCCGCGATAACGTCGTCGCGCCAGATGTGCTGTCCCCGCAAACGCTGGGCGCTTTCCAAGTCGTCCAATTGTCGCCAGGCAGTGACGTGGGCAAAAACTTCCAGGCGCAGAACGCCCGCGGCGGGAAAATTCGGCGCCAATTCGTCGAAGCGCGCCTGGGCGGTGGGAAGGACGGAATCCCGTTGTTGATGGAAAAGGGTGGGGAAGAGCCAAAACCGGGGGAATTCGACTTGAAAGCCGTGGCGTCCCTCGCGGAGGCCGCCCTTGCGAAAAATGACAATTTGTTCCCCGCGCAAAAGCGCATCGACTACAATGGCCCATTCTTTGAATGCCTGACGCATGTCCCAAAACTAGATGGTTTTAGCGGTGGAGTCGAGCCATCTGGAGGGGGAGGGGACATAGGGGGATGGCCTGCAAACTGCTATGCAGGAGGGGTTCTGAGAACTTCCTAAAACGTAATGAGAGTTGGTATAGCCATGCAAGCGGGCAAAAAAGTGCCGGCCAAAAGGGGTCCTGCGGCATTTACGTTGATTGAAGTGGCGGTCGCAACGGCGATCGCTGCCATCGTAATGGCCGGGATGTTTAAGGGGTACACCCTCGCATCGCGTCGGGCCCAATATTCGTCCTATTCCCTGGCGGCCACCGCCACGGCCATGAAGGAAATGGAGAGGATTGTGGCGGCGACGTGGTGTATAACCGGAACACCTTCCTCCAATATCTTCAATCCGGCCCTGACCGTTCCCCAAACCAACGCGCTCTGTTTGCCCAGTAGTGGGACAAATATCGTTTATGCGACAAATTATGCGACAGTGACCCAACTTTCCACCACGCCCCCCTACGCGATGGTGAAGGTGCAGTGCGTCTGGAATTTCATGGGCCTTGGAAACTACACCAACACCGTGGCGGTCATCCGAGGGCCTGACCTATGAAACTGAGCCTTCCCAAAGCGGCGGATTTGGAGCAGCACAGCGGCTTTACACTGGCTGAAATGCTGGTCGTCACGTCCACGATGGTCATCCTGATCGGCTCGGTCATTGCGTGCAATCTTTTTGGCCTGTCGATGTCCGTGCGGCAGCAGATCTGGCTGAGCGCCAGCGACGATTCCGCGCAGGCCCTGGGCAAATTGATGACGGACATCCGCGCCGGGGCGAGCAATTATGTCGGCAACGGGAACCTTGGCGGGTTTACCAATCCGGCGGCGGGAGCTTCGCGGGTTGGCAACGCGCTCAAGATTTACCTGGGCACCACCAATAGCGGGACGAACATTCCGTGGATACTTTATTATTACGACACCACAAGCAACATGCTGGTGCGGACCAATTATACCGGCTCCAACTTTGGCGATTTCAAAGTGGTATCCGCAAACCCGATCACCAATGACAACCCGGTTTTCACGGAAATAGATTATTTGGGCAACGTGCAGACCAGCTCGATTGCCACGCCCATCATCCAGGTTTATCTCTCCTTCACCAAATTGCAGAACCCGCAGGTGGAGATCGCGCCGGGAAGTCCGGTGGATTTTTACCAGATCGTCACGACGGTAGCGTCCAGAAATCGGCTATGAACTTAAAAAAGTCCAGTAAAGCAGCACGCGAGAATGGTTGGGCAATCATTGCTGTCATGTCGATAGCAGCCTGCGCATTGATGCTCCTGGCGGGCGTGATGAGTTGGGCCAACCAGAACGCGGCCGTCACGGCTCGCAACAGCGAGTACTTTACCACGACGTACGCAGCGGAAGGCGCGACGGAAAAAGCCCTCGGCGCGATGATTCAGGATGACCAGGATTACGGGGAAGGCTTTGTTTTCGGCCGGACGGCGTATTACGCGGGGTTGTATCCGAACAGCAGCGACGATCCGTACTGGTCCAATTATCAATTCAGCGGCGGCGGAACGAATAACACGGTGATCGTTGAAAAGGTCGGCACGAACACGACCATCACCAGCGGGCCTCCTTTCAGCGGTTTGATGGCGCAAGGGGCGACCTACGAAATCATTGCCAACGCGCAGAACAAATCGAGCATGTACGGGATTGTCAGCACCGTGGGGCAACAGATTGTTTTCGCGCAAATCCCGATTTTTCAATTTGCCATTTTCTACCAGGACGACATGGAGATCGATAACGGTCCGGTCATGACCATCGCTGGATTGGTTCATGGGAATAACAATATCTGGCTTGATCCGGGGGACACATTGACGTTCAAGAGCGATGTGTCCTCGACGGGTAACACCTACCTGGAGGAAGACCCTCTCGACCCGACAGACCGGACGTCACCGCCTCCGGCAAGTTACGTGAATTTTTCCTCCAATCACGTGACCGGAGTAAGCCCGCTGAATATTCCTGTCGGAACCAACACATCGGGAACCATTACGAACGTCGGGCTGAACGTGGATGGCATTCTGCAAGTGCCGCCTTCCTCGGAGTCGCCGACTTCGGCATCCGGGACGAACCGGCTGTATAACAAGGCGGACATGATTATTATCATCTCCAATGATAATTCGATTACCGTGACGAGCGGCGCTTACGTCAACAACCAGGCGACGGTGATTTCCAATAGTCAGTGGGCTAACTTCATCACGACGAACGGCAGTTTTCAAAACATGCGGGACGGCGAATTGGTGGAGCCTGTGGACATCAATGTCGGGCAATTGAGGAGCTGGAGCGCGACCAACACGTCTCTTCGTCCGCTATTGTCGGCGGCGCGGGGCAGCACGGATGCGGACGTCAGTTCCATTTTCGTGGCGGACCTGCGAATGTTGAGCAACGAGGTGATCGTGACCAACATCATCTATACGACGAATACGACAACTGTGACGACCACCACCTTTCCGGGGTCGGGCACTTACGTCCCTCCGGTTGCCACGAACACGCTGACCACCGCCAGCTCGACTTATCCATCGGCGGGCACTTTTTTTCCTCCTGTGACGACCAACACAACAGCGACGACTTCCGTGGGTTGGAATAATCCCCCCACAGCAGGAACCTACGTCCCGCCCGTGTCCACCAACACGACATCCACCACCAGCTCTACCAAGCCGACGGCCGGGAGCTATGAGGGAAGTTATACGCAGAGCGGCGGCAAGTACAAATACAATGCCATTAACAGCTACACTTACAACCTGATCACAGGCTATATCTACGCCGGGATTACGGGCTACACTTATGGCAGGGTTTCCAGCATCAACACGAACATAACCTATATCACCAACTGGACGCAATTCGCGGAACCAGGAGTCGTGTTGACCAACGGCAGCACGCTCCCGCCGAACGGCCTTTCGGTTGTCACGCCGGACCCCGCCTATATTTCCGGTAATTGGAATGTGTCAACGGACGCAGTGCATATGCTCTCCGCGCAAACGACCAACACCGCTTATACTTATCCGAGCGCGATCTATGCCGACGCGGTGACCATTCTGTCGCCCGCCTGGAACCCGAATAACGCAACGGCGACCCTGACCGGATCACAGCGCAACGCGACCGTGGATACCGTGAACGCCGCGATTTTGACGGGAATCGTTCCTTCTGACGGCGCATTTTTCAGCGGTGGGGTGGAGAATTTTGTGCGGTTTCAGGAGAATTGGTCGGGGGTCAGCTTTTATTACAACGGCTCGATGGTGGAAATGTTCACCAGCCAGATTGCCTATCAGTCGTATCAGCAGGAAGGGGCGCCGGCCAATATTTACAATGCGCCGAATCGGTACTGGGCTTTCGACAACAACTTTAGCAACCCGGCGAAACTGCCGCCGCTGACGCCGTCCGCCCTTTACATGGTGCGCGCGCAATGGACATCGCTGCCGCCACGGACGACGCAATTTTGAGCCATGATCCGCATCCGTTCCTATACACTGATGATTCTGGCGCTCGGGCTGGCGTCGTGCGCCTTTGGACAGGATTTCAAGGTGTTTTCCACCTACGTGCAAGCGCATGAAGGCGGTGGGCAGCGTGTCCTGGTGATGGAGACGGACGGGCGACGGTTCTCGATAGGCAGCCCGAAGCTCTACGGCTCGAAGATTCAGCCGAACGACCGGAAGATCGTTTTTACGTCCACATTGTGCGCCAGCGTCATGACGATCCGCTTCACCACAAATTATGCGGGGAAACTTCCGCCGCGGGACAACCTGAGGGACGAAGTGGCGGCGAAATACCCGGCGGCGTCGCTGGTGAGTTCCCGGGTCTGCTACACGGATTATGGACAGGGCCAATATTTCGAACTTTTTCAACCGACCAGCGGGAATTTGATGCTGAAAATGCGCGACGCGTACGTCGCGGTGCCGGAGGGGAGCGTCGAATTCACCTTGTCCTGCAACGGGTCCGATTACGACAAACAGAAACTGTACTTCGCACGTTTACTAAATTCCTTCCGATGCGTGCCGGAAGATGCTAAAAGGAACTTATGACAAACCTGATCAAGAGCAATAAAAAGCGGGAGCAAATTTTCGCGATTGACCTGGGCACGCGAACCACCAAGGCGGTGCTGCTGGACCGCAAGGATGACACGCTGACCCTTTCGCGGTTCACGGTCCAGGACGCTCCGATTTATGACAAGGCGGTTCCGCAGGGACTTCTGGCGGAACACTTGAAGGCGATTGTCGAAGCCATTCAGCCGAAGACGCGGCAGGTG
This sequence comes from Verrucomicrobiia bacterium, assembly GCA_036272955.1. GTDB lineage: Bacteria > Verrucomicrobiota > Verrucomicrobiia > Limisphaerales > Palsa-1400 > DATAUD01. The sequence goes on along the minus strand of DATAXU010000064.1, from coordinate 32,487 downwards.
AGCGTTGCCATCGGCGCCAATGATTCCGTTTTGCGCACCACGGAGTTTCCGCTGATGCCGGCGGCCGAAATGCGCCAGATGCTTAAGTTCAATGCCAAGACGTATCTTCAGCAAGACCTGCGCGACCATATTTTTGATTGCTTCATCGTCCCGCCGCGCGGCAAACCGCAGGCCGATCAGGTCAAGACCACCGGCGTCACCAAATACAAAGTTTGGGTGGGCGGGGCGCGCCGCGAGTTCCTTGTCGCGCTGGAAACCGCCGTCAAAGCAGCGGGTTTGACTCCCACTCAAATCACCCTGTCCCTGCTTGGGCCTACCAACGCCCTCGAATTCGCGCAGCCGGAGATTTTTGCCAAGGACACGGTCGCGTTGGTCGATTTGGGTTTCAAGACTTCGAGCATCAGCATTCTGCACGAGGGTGAATTGTGCTTGAGCCGCTCGGTGGATTTAGGCGGCGACAGGATGACGACCGGGTTGTCCGAGGCGATGAATATCACGTACGCCGAAGCGGAAGGCATCAAAGTCGGAATGCCGCAGGAAGTGGAACCGCATTTGCAACCGCTGGTCGCGGCGCTGGGCCGGGAATTGCGGGCGTCGATTGATTTCTTTGAACATCAGCGTGAAAAAACCGTCAACCGGATCCTGATTTCCGGCGGCGCCGCCCGTTCCGAATTCTTGGTGCAACTCCTTCAAACCGAGTTGGCCGTCATGTGCAAAGCCTGGTTCCCCACTGAAGGAATCAAACTTTCCCTTTCTGCCCAGCAAATGACCGAAGTTGAGCAAGTCTCCAGCGTTTTGACCAATGCCATAGGTACCGCCGCAATGGCCGTTTGATGGGTGAAGGTGCAAACCTGCATCATCTTCAATCCCTCCGCACGAGGAGAGAAAGCCACGGCTTTTTGCTCCAGGCTCAGTTCCCTGTACCCCAATTGCGTCGTTCGCCGGACAGCCGGCCCGGGCGAAGCTCGCATTCTCGCGGCCCAGGCCGTTCGCGAAGGTTTTGGAACGGTCGTCGCGGCGGGTGGCGACGGCACCGCCAACGAAGTTGTCAATGGGATTGGTGACGTTGCGGGAGGGTTTGAGTTTTCTCGCTTGGGCATACTGCCGCTCGGAACGGTCAATGTATTTGCCCGGGAATTGGGATTGCCGCGCGCTTTGCCGGCCGTCGCCAGGGTCATCGGCATTGGGAATGAAAGACGGATCGACCTGGGAAAAGTGGAGTTCCAAAAGGGCACGAACCCGGAAACGCGCTATTTCCTGCAACTGGCGGGAGCCGGTCTTGACTCGCGAGCCGTTGCGCTCGTCAGTTGGGAATTGAAGAAAAAAATCGGACCGGTCGCGTATCTTTGGGCGGGTATTCGCGCGGTGCGGGAAAAACAGCCGATCATCACGGTTGAGGCTGGCGAGCAAATTCGCGGCGAATTGGTGATGGTGGGCAATGGGCGGTTTTATGGCGGAAGCTTCCCGGTGTTTCCCGAGGCGAGTTTGCAGGACGGGTTGCTGGACATCTGTGTCATTGAGAAAGTGACGGCAGTTCGCGCCGTGCAGGTTGTTTTGGGGATTGTCACGGGGCGTTTGTATCGGTTCTGCCCGGCGCTGCACCTGCGTTCCCCGACTGTCAAGTTGACGAGTCCTGGGCCGGTCGTATTGCAAGTGGATGGCGAGAACGTGGGCGAATTGCCGGCGAGATTTTCGGTGCTCCCGAAAGTCTTGCGGGTTGTCGTGCCTTAAACTTAAGCTATGGAGATGAGACATGGTGGGAAAGCGCGGCACGCCGCCCTTAAATTGATAGTGATCGCCCTGTTGGTGACATGCGCGATCGCTGCAGTCGGCGGATTGCTGGGACTGGGCCTGTGGGTTGCCGTGGGCGTGGCGTTTTTATGGCTTCTTTTCACTATTTTTACCTTTTATTTCTTTCGCGATCCCAACGCCAGCACTCCGGAAGGCCCCGGATTGGTCGTCTCCCCCGGGCACGGCAAAGTGGATGTCATTGAACAATTGGCCGACTCAAAAGTTTTTGGCGGCCCTTGCCATCGCATTTCCATTTTCTTGTCCGTGATCGATATTCACGTTCAAAACGCCCCCATTACCGGGAAAGTCGCGTGCGTCACGCGGACCTCCGGGAAATTCATGAGCGCGCTAAAGTCGGATTGCGCCGACTTCAATGAGAACGTCCATATTATGTTCAATTCCGCGGAAACGCCGGGTGAAAAAGTCGGGCTGCGGTTGATTGCGGGTGTGCTGGCGCGGCGCATTGTTCCGTTTGTCGAAACCGGGGATGAAATGCGGCGTGGAGAACGCATCAGCCTCATCCAATTCGGCTCCCGGTGCGACCTTTACGTGCCGCTGAGCCACCAACTTAAAGTGAGCCTTGGACAAAGAGTTGTCGGGGGCGAAACAGTCGTGGCCGCCAAAACCTGATTTATGGAACCACGCCCGGAAAAGGAAAAGCAGCCCCCGGCGCTGCAAATTTATTTCCTGCCAAACCTGATGACGGCGGGGAATCTGTTTTGCGGCTTCGTGGCGCTGACGCGAATTGTGGAGCCGAACATCACCCAGGGGGACATCAAAATGGCCCTGGCTTACATCCTGTTGGCCTGCATTTTCGATTTGCTGGATGGCCGCCTCGCCCGCATGGGAGGCGTCGAGAGCGCATTCGGTCGGGAATTTGATTCGCTGGCGGACTTGATTTCCTTCGGCGCGGCGCCCGCTTTTCTGATCCATCGGGTTGTGCTGCGCCAGGTGTTTTCCAATCAGCCGGAAATCGGCTGGTTCATTGCGTCGATTTACCTTATTTGCGGGGCCTTGCGACTGGCGCGGTTCAATTGCCTCGCGGCGATGCCGGGGGGCGGCGGCGGCAAGGAATTTCTCGGATTTCCAATTCCCGCCGCGGCGGGACTGGTGGCCTCGTTGACGCTGTTCCTGCTGTGGGGCGACCAGACAGACCGCGACCTGGCCCACCCCCCGTGGAGTTTCATTCTGCCCGGCCTGTTGCTATTCCTGTCCGTGATGATGGTCAGCGAGGTGAAATATCCCTCGTTCAAGACCCTGGACTTGCGCGCGCGGCGGACGTTTGCCAAGACTATTATTGCCATTATTTTCGCGGCGGCGCTCGTGATCCTGCGGAGATTGATCCTGCCGATCGTTCTGCCGATCATGTTTATACTTTATCTGCTCTACGGGTTCATTCGCCCGCGGATTTCCCGCAAAGTGCGCCACGAGATCGAGGAGGAAGACGACGAAGAAGAACAAACCGGCCTTACCCCCTGACATGTTCGACCAACACCCCTTGATTCTCGCTGCTTTGACTGGGTTTATCAGCGGATTCCTTCTTTCCGTGCCCGTAGGCCCGGTCAACGTGACCATCATCAACGAAGGAGCGCGCTCCGGATTGCGGTGGGGCCTCCTCATTGGGGCGGGCGCCACCGTAATGGAATTGCTTTATTGCGCGCTGGCTTTCACAGGCTTCGCCTCATTTTTTGACGGCAGAGGGATGAAAGTGGCGTTGGAACTGGTCAGTTTCGCATTCATGCTGTACCTCGGCATCCGGTTTCTGCGGACCAGCAGCATTCCCGCGATGTCGCGGGTGGAGGAGCGTTTTAAAAGCAAGTTGCATCCGCATTCCGCCTTTGGCACCGGTTTCGTTCGCGTCATGTTAAATCCCGGCGTGTTTCTGTTCTGGATCGTGCTGGCCGCCCACTTCCGCACCCGCGATTGGGTGCCGGCGACTCGAAAAGGAGTTATTACGTGCGTGGCGGGCGTTGGCCTCGGCGTGGGACTCTGGTTTGCCGGGCTGAGTTACGCGGTGTCGCGCGGTCATAGAAAATTCACGCAAGGCACCTTGTTGAAAATGGAGCACGGCTCCGGGATTGCCATGCTTCTGCTGGCGTTGGCGGAAGGCATCCGCCTTGTTTTCCAGGTCGTCCACCACAAGCTGTAACGGCTTGCGGCCAAATCCCCACTTGCAAACAGGCCCACGCCCGCCTAGTTTTCCCCCATGGACGAGTCTGTCTCGCAGTTGATGCAGTATATACCGGTGGTTCTTCTGTTAATCGTTGCCGTCGGCTTCTCGGTCGGGACGCTGGTGATCTCCGTGCTGGTGGGGAAGCGTGGCCGGCGAACGGCCGTCAAAGACATGGCTTACGAATGCGGCATGTTGCCCGTGGGCGAGGGGAGCAGCCGGCTCTCGGTGAAATTCTACCTGGTGGCGATGCTCTTTATTCTATTTGACATCGAGGTGGTATTTCTCTATCCGTGGGCGGTCAATTTCCGCCAGATGGTCTCCCAGCATCCGGCCGGCATCCTCGGCTCGATGATTTGCTTCATGGTGATTCTCTTCATCGGCTACATCTACGCCTTGAAGAAGGACGCTTTCGACTGGAAACATTAGGAAATCAAACGGAGGGAGGGAACCATGGCGACTTCAATTCAATTCGGCACTGCGGGCTGGCGCTCTCTGATCGCACGCGATTTCACTTTCCACAATGTCCGCTTGGCCAGCCAGGCCGTGGCTGATTATCTCAAGGGCGAACTCAAAAACCCGCGGTCTGAAATCCACGGACGCAAACCCGACGTTCTCCTCGCTTATGACTGCCGCTTTCTTGGCCGTGATTTTGCAATGGCTGTGGCGGAAGTTTTCGCGGCCAATGGGTTGACTCCCCTGATCGGCAATCGCGACATGCCGACGCCCGTGCTGGCCTTTACCATTCGCAAGCACAAAGCCATCGGCGGCATCAACATCACCGCCAGCCACAATCCCCCGGAGTATTCGGGATTCAAATTTTCACGTTTTGACGGTGCCGGGGCGCCGCCGGAAACAACCAAGCCGATTGAGCGGACGATTGCCCGGTTGCAACAGGAGAATTGGAGTTTTAAATCCGCCATTGTCGGAACGTTCAAGTGCAAAAACATCGACCCGCAAGCCGACTATTTTAAACAAATCCGCAAGCTGGTTGAGTTTTCCACGATTAAAAAAGCGCGGCTGAAACTTGCCGTCGATTTGATGCACGGTTGCGGACGCGGTTACCTGGACGCTTTGCTCGCGGAAGCCGGCGCCAACTTGACCGTGCTGCACGGCGACATCAATCCTCTCTTCGGCGGCCATCCGCCTGAACCGAGCGCCGCGCATTTAACGGAAATGATCAGCATGGTGCGCTCCGGAAAAGCCCGGCTGGGACTGGCCACCGACGGGGATGCCGACCGTTTCGGCGTAATCGATTCCGACGGCACATGGATAACTCCAAACCAGGTGCTGGCCCTGACTCTTTACCATCTCGCCAAACATCGCGGCTGGAAGGGCGCGGTCGTCCGCACCGTCGTGACCAGTCACCAGGTCGATGCCGTGGCCGCGCATTTTGGCGTGAAGATTTATGAAGTGCCGGTCGGTTTCAAATACATCGGCGCGATCATGGAACGCGAGCCGGTCATCGTCGGCGGCGAAGAATCCGGGGGCTTAAGCGTGGAGGGGCATGTGCCGGAAAAAGACGGCATTCTCGCGTGTTTGTTGATGGCGGAATTGGTGGCCGCGGCGCGCAAACCGCTGGGCGCAATCCTCGCGGAAATTACAAAACTCGGCGGCGCATTCTTCACGGACCGGATCAACATTCATATTGACCCGGCCAAAAAGGAAGAACTGCTGTCGCGCCTCTCGGGCGGCTTGACGAAAATCGGCTCGTTCCCCGTGGAAAAAACCATCACCGTGGACGGCCACAAATTTCTTTTGCCGAACGGCGAATGGGTCGCCTTCCGCCCAAGCGGGACGGAGCCTGTGTTCCGCTGCTACATCGAGGCCCGTTCAAAAAAGAATCTCGAGCCGTTGCGCGCAGCCTGTCGCGCGCTGTTAAGTTAGATCACGCCACTTCGCGCGCTGCTTTTCCCTCGCCCTCGATGTGGACTTGTTTATAGCCGCCCCTGGACTTGAAATAAATCAGAATGCACAGCAGCAGGAATGCCTGGATCAACGGGATCCGCGCTGTGATGGTCAACGCCATCTTGCTCCCGTGCAATTCCGCGTCCGTCACGATGGGTTTGTCCTGGTCCGCCGTGGTTTTTGCGGTGTTCCACCACGCCCTTAATTTCGCGATGTTCGGGTCGTCAGGGTGCTGCTCCGCGGCCTTGGCCAAATCCGCGCCGTTATCATCCAGCACGCCGACTTTCGCGCCATCCAGCCCAGTGGTTTGGAAAAACAAAAAGGTGTTGGGCGTTTCCGCCGCGTAACGCTTGTAAGTGTCCGGATGTTCGGACATCAATTGCCGGGCCGCGTGAGTGTCCTGGTTAAAGCCGATTCCAGGCCCGCCGAGCAATCCCGCGCACAACATCCCCGCGCCGCCCATCGCGCCGATGGTGATCGCCCCGCCTTTGGGGAAACGTTCCGAGGTGACCGCCAGAAGCGTCGGCCACATGAATGTTTTGCCAATCGCATAAATCGTCCCGGCCGCAACGCAGAAAACGGCCGAATCCGCGTGGCCCAGCAGCATCAGTCCGATTGCGGCGAGGATGGTGCTGATAAACATCAGCCCCAGGGGCGAAACCTTGTGGACGAGCGCGCCGGCAAAGAAGCGCAGCCCAAACATCCACGCCTGAATATAAACAAACACCAAAAGCCCCTTCTGCGGGGAAATGAGGATCGCCCCGGTGATTTTGCTCACCCACGAATCCGTGCCGAGTTCGACGTACCCCTGCATCGAATGAATCAGGAGGAGCACAACCATCAGAAAATATCCGGGCGAAAATTTCGTCACCGCGCCGAAGATCAGCAGCAAAATCGCGCCGCCCACCCAGCCCAGGTATTCGGGAAGCCCGAGGCCTCCCGCAAGGTCCTTGAGCCAGAGCGCCAGCAGGAAACAGAGTATCAATGCCCCGCCCATGCCCAGTTCCTTCAGCATGTCGCTGTATTTGACTCCATGTTCGCTCGCCTCGGATTTCGGAAATCTCTGCCCCAGGAGCATCGCGCCGTAAATGACAACCGGAATCAGGAACAAACACATCTGGATTTGCCATTTAACCGGCGTATCGCCGCCCGACATGAAGTAAGAAGCCAGCGCTCCGAGGATCAATCCGCCCGGCCAGCCGGCGTGCAAAATATTCAGGAAATGCGCCTTCTTGGTCGGAAAGAGCGACGCGACAAGCGGATTGGCCACGCCCTCACAAAGTCCATTGCCCATCGCAAAGAGAAACATCCCCACCGTCAAACAGTGGAGCGCCGCCGGTTTTCCGCCCGATGTGAAAGCCATGCCCGCCGCCAGCGTAACGACAGCCGACAACAAATGCAGCACAAACGCGCTGACCATCAACGTGCCGTAGCCGACCTTATCGGCAACCAGGCTCGAGAGAATGATAATGACGCCGAAGCCCGTCAATCCGCCGCCGGTAATCAGGCCCAATTCAGTATTGGTAAAGCCATATTGCTGGGCCCACTGGCCAAGAATGCCGCCGCGCACGGCGAAGCCGACTCCCTCCGCAAGAATGGCCATAAAGCCGGCCCAAAGGAGACGGTGGGAATGAATTTTGGAGACACCGGGTGAAGATAAGCTCTCGTTCATGTTTGTTTGACTATTAGGTAACGCGGGAATCAGAACGTCTGACCCTGTAAAAGTCAATGGCGAACTGTCGAAGACTTTGCCTCGTCCGCCGGGGCGTCGAGTTCGTTTGCCAGCAGGCTTCCTCCAATTTCATCCACGTCCACATTCTTGTCATTCGCGGAGTTGGTCAGGACAACGACGCCGCGATGATTCTTCTTGTCAAAACCGATGAACGTGCGAAAACCGCCGGTCCCTCCGTTGTGCCAGACCATTTCAATGCCGCGCGTTTTGGTGATGTGCCATGCCAGGGCGACCCGCGTATTGGGCAAATCCGTGTCGTGGCGCGGCACCTGTTCCAGTTCCATCGCCGGAGTGAGGCTTGATTTCGTCAGCCCCATATTCGCGGCCACCAACTTCAAGAGATCATTGCCGGTGGAACGCAGCGCGCCCGCCCCGGCAAGCGCGGGCATGTCCCAATTGGGCACGGCCTTTCCGGCGGCGTTGTGGCCCTGGGCCATCCGTTCTTTCATTTCCGGCGAGAGCGTGATCAGGGTGTTGGTCATTCCGAGAGGGCGGCAGACCCGCTCCAGAACGAGCGCCTCGTAATCGGTTCCCGCTTTGAGCGCCAAAACATGCCCGAGCAGACCGGCTCCTAGGTTTGAATACTCATATTCCGCGCCGATATCGCGGGGCAGGGTGTAGGTGGAAAGAAAGTCATACATCTCCTGCACTGTGTAGCCGGCGTACGGATTATCAGAATGAATCAGCAGGTGCCAGAATGACAGATTTCCCGGCAAACGGGGCAACCCGGACGAGTGCGTGGACAGATCAACGAACGTGATTTCCCGCCCGCCGCGCTTTGGGACTTTGACCGAGTTCGGCAAGTACTTGGAAATCGGGTCGTCCACCTTGACCTCCCCGCGGGTCACCATATCGGCGAGAATCAATGACGTGAAAACCTTGGTGACGGAACCAATTTCAAAAACCGTGTCGCCATTGTAGCTCCCCTCATTTCCGCAACTGATAATCCGTGTGCCGCTTGCGTCAATAATTCCGACGACGACGCCGATGTCGGCTTTGCTCTTGTCAATCCGTTGTTGAAGATTTGTGCGAAGTTCAGAATCCGTGACCTCCGCCACCGCGCGCGACTGAATGCCAAGGGCGATAATCGCGGAGAAGACCATGCCGCTGCGGAGAGTCATTGGGCACAACCTATCGGCTCAACCATCCCTGTCAAGCTTGGTGGCACAGCTTGTTTATCGGCAGTGCCTCGACAGGAGCGCCTTTAATTCCTGGCTGTTGAGGGCTTTGTTTCGCTGGTAAAGATCGATGAGATCGTCCGAGGTCGGCCGTTTTGGGAACGCGCGCAGTATCGCGCGGGCCGTTTTGAGTTGGTGCCAGTCCCGTTCAATGGCAATTTTAACTTCACTCTCGGGAAGACATTCCTGCCAATCGTCAACGCCCTCGTCGATTTTTTCGGCGCTCACATTCTCGGCCATGCATTCTTTCAACCGGGCGTCCATTTCAGCCTGCTGTTGCTGAATTCTGGGGTACAAATGCTCCTGGTTGTTGGCGCACAGGTAAATCGCCTGGGCAATATGATCCAGGCGGGCCAGGACGTTCAGGTATGTTTTTGCGCCATTGGGACTTGTGCCGATCAAGCGGGCACCCTTCGCGGGGGTCCACTCGACGATGAGATCCTTCGGCTGACATCCAGCCTTCTTGCATACCTGGCGTATGATCTTAATCATGGTATTTTATCGGCAAAACACCATGACCAGTTGAGCCGCCCGGAACGCTTAAATCTTCCAGCCTTTGCGGTAGCTCCCGCGAATCAATTCCTCGGCTTCCGGCAGGTTTTTGACCCGCAACTTTTCGGAATCCCATTCGATCTTCTGGCCCAGCCTGATCGCCAGGTTGCCCAGCAAAACCCATTCGGTGAACGGGCCGGAAATATCGAAATTCGAGCACGCCGCCGGTCCGCCCTTGCACGCGCGAATCCAATCCAAATGCGGATCGTTTCCAGGCACGCGCGGGATCGTCTTGGCCGGTTTCTTGTAATCCGCCATGCTCGATTCCGGCAACAGTTGCGGTTTCGCGCCATAAACGCCGCAAATCAGTTTGCCCTTGTCACCGATAAAAAGCGCTCCATTGCTGTCAAGGTGCTCCGCTTCCAACTCGGCCGGCTTGGGTGGTTTCTGACCCGAGTCATACCACGTCAGCGTGCAAGGCGGCAGTTCGCCCCGCGACGGGAAGGAATATTTGAGAATGGACATGATCGGCGGCATTTCGGGAACCCGCTCCGACGACGAAATCATTTCCACCGTCTCCGGCGGGCCCAGTTTCAACGCCATTTGCGGACAATCCATGATGTGACAAGCCATGTCGCCCAACGCGCCGCATCCAAAGTCCCACCACCCGCGCCACGCAAACGGATGATAAACGGATTTTGCAAGCCTCGTCTGAAGCGTCGGCGGCCACTCATGCAAATACGGCCGTTCGGGCGCCGGCCCGAGCCAGTAGTCCCAATTCAAATCCTTCGGCACGGGATCGGACCCTGGCGGCCGCATCTGCCCTTGTGCCCACCACCCTTTGGAGCGGTCGGTCCAGCAATGGACTTCCGACACGTTTCCAATCGCACCCGACCAAATCATTTCGCAAAGCTCGCGGATCCCCTCGCCGGAGTGCCCCTGATTTCCCATTTGCGTGGCGACCCCGTATTTGCGCGCGGCAAGAGTCATCTCTCGCGCCTCCCAAACCGTATGCGTCAGCGGCTTTTCCACGTACACATGTTTGCCCGCGTGCATCGCGCGCATCGCGGCGGGAGCGTGATGATGGTCCGGCACCGCGACCGTCACAGCATCAATGTTCTTCTCCTTTTCCAGCATCACCCGGTAATCAGAGTAAGTGCGGGCGCCCGGATATAATTTCAGCGCATTGGCCATGCTGTGAGAATCGACGTCACAAAGCGCCACAATGTTCTCGCCCTTGACGCCATCCAAATCCGCCGCCGCCCGGCCAGCGGTTCCGATGCCGGCAATGTCGAGTTTTTCGTTTGGAGATTTGAATTTTACCCGTGCCGCGTAAGCGGGCAAACTGGTGACCAGCGCGCCAGCCGCGAGCGCTGATGTATAAATAAAATGCCGCCTGCTGACATGCGGAGTTGAAACCTCGGTTCGTACTACTTTTGATGATGCTTTTCGATTAACCATGCCTAATTGTGGTATCCCAACCGCCAGCGACACAAGCCGTTTTTTTCGAATTCGTAAGTTGTCTTACCGCGCAGTTCTTTGGGGCTGGGCCTTTGATTTTCCTTTGAGCCAATTCGCATCGACATCCAATGCGAATTGGACGAGTTGTTGCGGGGAGCTTGGTTTGAGCCGATAATCCGCCGCGCCGAGCTTGCAGGCCTGTTCGATGTCGCCGGGATAATCCGAAGAAGTCAGGACCACCACCGGCAGATCCTTAAGCTCGGCGCGCCCGCGCAGCCAGGTGAGGACATCCAGGCCATTGGCGCGGGGCATTTTCAAATCCAGCAATACGAGATTGGGCATCGGATGCTTGGCGCGGTCCGCAAAACGGCCCTCCCCGCTCAAATACTCAATGAGCTGCTGCCCGTCACTAACGTGAGCGATGGAATGATTCAACCCCGCCTTTTTGAACGCCATATTTACGAAATAAGCGTCCGATTCCTCATCCTCCGCCAACAAAATAACTGCCCGTTTAGACATATCTTTCCTACCTTGGCTCATGTCCGTCGCATTGGAGGGGGGCCAAATGCGACCCACAAAATAACCTGACTCCAAAATTATTCAACCCCGGGCTTTTGAAAATGTAACGAACAATCTTTACGCAGGGCGCCTCAAAATCGTTTTGAATCAAGTGCGGAGACGCCTTTCGGACATCGCGCCACAACCATGTTCGCGAACAAAAACAAAAGCGCCGGAATCGTTCCTTGGACTGTGGCTTTCATTAGCTATGTTTCGCGAAAGCTTGCAAGCCTTTCCTGAATGCCATCTGGATCACGCCTGCAATCCAAGACAGTCCATACACGAACCGTCTTGCGTTCTTGATCGTAATAGACGGCGTAGGGAAAACGCCTGGACAGGAGCCGAGGATATCCGAACTTCTTCGGATGAATTCCCGCGTAAAGTCGGAGCGATTCGATGTCTGAAAACAATGATTCCAGAAAATAGTTTCCCAGGCCTGCTTCCTGCCGATCATAAAACGCGAACCCGTCCGAGAGATCATCCCGCGCCGAAGGCAGAATGAGAATTCTCATTTCACTCTGTCGCGAAGCTGTCTTTTTGCCGTCTCCCAGTCCATGAAGGATTCCTTGCCTTGCTTGACGCGCGCGGCCCTTTCACGGAGAACCGCCCCGTGCCATTCGGGAGATTCAAACTGCTCCTCATTGCGGGTCAAGTCGGCCCAGAGCGTTTCCATCATCCGAAGTTTCTCGGCCACGGTCATTTTGTCCAATGGCAGTGTAATTTCCACTCTCGTTTGAATACGCTTCTTTTTGGGCTTCGTCAAGACTACGGCGCGATGAGGACACGCGAATTTTCGGTGTCACGAAAATCCTCTCCACGGCGCCTTACTGAGCAATTAGTGGCCGGTCGGCTTCCCGATCTCCGCAGGTGACTAACCGCCGGCCCACCTTTTGAAACAGTCCTTTGGGCAACACGCCCTGTGAAGTTGACACCACGACCTTTTAGTCACTTTCAAGCCATTTACGTCGGTGACTCATTTCTAAGTCTCACGCGGATCGTTTAGGATTTTATATCTCGCAGTTGAAATCCCATCGCTCCGATGATCACCGCCGTCGCGCTTACGGCAAGCAGGATGATTTCCGATTGAAGAATTTGCGCCCACGGCTGAGGTTCCTGAAACACCAAAAACCAGCTCTCCAAATGATGCGTGATGAACCAGTTCTGATATCGCTCAAAAAACGGAAGATGCTCGACGACCATGTTCGCGAATAGAAACGAAAGCGCCAGGATCGTTGCCGCAGCCGGCTTCATGTTGAAACAGGAAAACATGAACGCCACCGACAACAGCGTAATGGCGTTGACAATCATAAATAGATGGGAGAAGGCGTAGAGCGACAGCCCTTGGTTCGCCGGGAAAAGGGCAAATGTCAAAGGCGCTTGCGCAAAGATAAACATTCCCTTCCACGGAAAACACAGGCGTGCAAAGCCCAGCGCGATCACCCCCAATGCCACCACCAGCACCGCCGCGAAAATCATTCCCGCGATCCATTTCACCAGCAGCAGGCGGACCCGCGAAATGGGGCGGGACAAAATCATCCGCAACGTGCCGTCCTCCGCTTCCTTGGCGACCAGGTCGCCGCCAACCAGCGCGACGTAAAGAGGCATGAGCAGCAGTATTTGCGGCCACAACATCAGCAACGCGACCGTCAGGGCAGAAATGTATTCCGTCGCCATGTAGCCGTTGCCAGCCAGCAATTTTTCAAAATCAATCTTCCAGCGCGAAAACTTGAACATCAACAGCATCGCAGTCTGCGCCAAAATGAAAGCGCCGAATCCAATGTAAGTGCGCTTCTTGCCGAAGAGCTTCCAGAGTTCGTTTCTCAGTTGCGCAAAAAACATGATTCAATTGTGGGATTTCGCCCCCGGCGCGGCTTTCACCAATCTCAGGTAAAAATCCTCCAGCGTTTGCTCTTGCGGCCAGATGCCATCAACGCTGATGTTCGCCCCGACAAGTATTCGCGCGGCGTCCGCTATCGTTCGTCCTTCAGTCAAGACGATTACGCTGCCATCCACCGCATCGGTAATCATTCCGCGCTCGCGCAACAACGCCGCCGCCTTGGTGAATTCTGGCGTTTTGAGCAGCACGCGCCCGCGCGTTGCTTTCACATCGGCGACCAGCCCTTCAAAAACTTTGCGCCCTTGATTCAACACGGCGATGCGCGAACAAAGTTGTTCGACTTCGCCCAACAAATGCGACGATAACAAAATCGTCAGCCCCAATTCCCGATGCAGCCGGACAATGGTTTCCCGCATTTCAGCAATTCCTTCCGGGTCAAGTCCACTGCCAGGTTCGTCGAGAATCACCAATTCCGGCTCCGGCAATAGCGCTTGCGCGATCGCCAGCCGCGCCCGCATTCCGTGCGAATAGGTCTTCACGTCCGAAGTTTCGCGGCCCTTCAATCCGACCCATTCGACAACCTGCCGAATCCGCTCCGCGGACGTGGACGCCGAGTAATGACTGAGGATTTCCAAGTTCCGCCGCCCTGAAAGATAATCATAAAAGGCGGGCGCCTCAAAAATGGCGCCGACCCTCCGCAACGCCCGCATCCGGTGCGCCGCGACGTCGTACCCGCAAAGTTTCACCTCGCCGCGCGTGGGCCAGACCTGGCCGAGCATCATGCCGATCGCCGTGCTTTTCCCCGCGCCGTTATGGCCGAGCAGCCCAAAAATTTCGCCGCGCGGAACATGGAGCGTGAGTTCATGCACCGCGACCCGTTTGCCGAATTTTTTATGGACTTTGTCCAGCGAAATCACGGCGGCAACGTCCCTTCGATCGTCAGCAAATTTCTGATGTGCCCGTCGGCGTAAAGATAATTGACGCCCTTGCTCGGCCCGAGCGCCGCGTGAAAACTTTCCTTGTCGAAGAAAATGGGAATGGCGTGCGGATTAAAATTCATCCCCAGCACCTTGAAGCCGTCCGCGTTTTGCCCATTGAGCAAGCTGTTCCATGAATAGCTTGAGCCTGTCAATTCGAAAACCTGCTGGCGGTCCGAGGGACAGCGCAAAACGTTCGTATTCGCGAGTTCGCTTCCCAAAACGATTTCCACGCTGGGCAGCGCATTGGTTGCGGGCGGGTTGGCGCGGTCACGCATCACGGGCAGGTGATTATTATTGCCGTTCACATAGATTTGCAGGGCGATGCCGATTTGGTGAAGGTTGCTGATGCAAGCCGTCGAGCGCCCCGCTTCCTGGGTCCTGCTCAAAACAGGCATCGTCAACGCCGCGAGCAACGCCACGATGGCAATGACCACCAGCAATTCGATCAGGGTAAACCCCTTGCCCGCCGTCGAGTTCATTGGTGAAGCTGCACCCTTCCCGTCTCCATCACGCGCTGCAACTCCTCCAGCAACGGCGCCGCTTCCGCTTTCGTCTGCGCCGAGCTTTGGCTGTAAAATGAATTCAGCCCAATCTCCCGGATTTTCGCCTCAAGTTCCGGCCGGATCGGCGGCGGAGCATTGGTGCCCATGTTGGCGTTGTTGGTCGCGGTCGAGTCCTGTTCGCTTTCCTTGCGCAAATTTTTCATCGCATCGTCAATCACCTTATGCCGTTTATCTTCGGGCAATTGTTCGAAAGCAGTGATCATTTGTTTAAAACCCGTTGGCATTGTCGCGTCGATGAACTGTTCCTGCTCCTCAGGCGTCATCGCCGAGAACCAATCATCGATGAGGTGTTCCCGCCGCAAATGTTGCCGTTCCGCGTAGGAAAGGGCATTCAGTTTGTCCTCGAGCTCCTTGAGCGCTTTCGCCCTGGCGTCGCCCGTGAGTTCGCTGAAATGGACCGATTGGACGAATGCCCGTACTTTGTCCGCTGTCATCTTGAGGTGCTCGAAATACGCATGCCCCGCCAAAGCCGCCAGCCAGATGCCGACAATGCACCCCGCCGCCGAAACAAGAAATCGTTGTCGGTGGTTGAACATGTCTGATTTTACCGCGTCCGTCCCCTCTGCGCCATGAAAAAACATATCGGGCCGCCGAACAAAAACGTACCGTTGGATTTTTAGACGATCTTTTGCGTATTTCTCACTTAAAAATTCAATGGCATGAAATTTTTTTCGGCGCCGTCCGTCAACTTAAAGCTTGGTAGCGCGTTAGTGCGATGGCACCGTAATTTCAAATGCAAAAGCCGGCGATGTTTTATCCTTTGCTTTTGCTGGTCTTCTGGACCGGCTTGATGTTGGCGGCCGATTTCGTGGTGATCAACAATTCGGTGCGCCAGGCCCTTTCCGTCCACTTCGTCCCCACCATCGGCAAAATGGTGAGAAGCGAAATGGGCAGGGGATCGCTGAGCCATCGCGGCATCGAGATCGGCTACAACTACACCGTCAACGGCATCGATTACACCGGCCATCATTATCGCTACGACGATCGCACCGCCGCTTGGGAATACAACACCGCAATCGACGCCTTCCCGCAATGGTCCGCGCGCAAAGTTTACTACAACCCCGCCGATCCCGCCGACTCCATCCTCGACCCCGGCCTGGACGGTTGCGATTTGTTAATGCTGCTTTTCGCGACGCCCCTCAACATCGTCACGCTCGCGCTGTGGGCCGCCGTCGTGCGCGGCCGGCACGAAAAAAAACATTTCGCGCCCGCCGGCGGCGTCCGCATTCTCAAAAAGTCCGGCGTGATCCGCGCGCAAATGACCGAGTTTTCTCCCGCCGCTGTTGCCGGCAGCGCCCTTGCGGTCACATCGTTTCTGGCCGCCTTTCCCGTCGTCTCGATGGGTGGTTTTGCGCCGAGCATGAGAATGATGGTGATTGTCTGGGCACTCGTTTTCTTCGTTGTCGCGGCGGCCCTCGCGTGGACGGTCAATCGGAATCGTTCCGGCACTCACGATTTGCGCATCGACGAGGCATCGCGTTCCGTGACTCTTCCGCAAGCCGACGGACGAAGAACCTCGTTGACGCTCGCGCGCGATGAAATCCTCGGCGTTTGCCTGCAACGCCGGGTCACGCGCAATCCAAGCGGCAATTATTTTAGTTATCTCCCGGCCGTTGACTGCACGGGACCGGCCTCCGGTTCTCCGGCGATCAAACTCGTGACCTGGGGTTGGACCGAAGCCAAGGCGCGCCCGTTTGCGCAATGGCTCAGCGAGCAGTTGGGCGTGGAATTCAAGGGTGTCCAGCCAGAGCAGTCAAAGTGAGAAACAATTTCTTGGAACCTCCCGATATTCGCTGTTAGCTTTCTGCCGGTGCAAATTGACTTCACGAAAATGAACGGCGCGGGAAACGATTTTGTCGTCATCGACAATCGCACCCGAAATATTCGTCTTACCCCAGAGCAAATTGCCCATGTCTGCGATCGCCATCGGGGCGTCGGAGCCGATGGCGTTATACTTTTCGTCCCCTCCGAATCAGGTAAAGCGGATTGGGCGTGGGACTTTTACAATAACGACGGAAGTTCCGCCGAAATGTGCGGCAACGGCGCGCGTTGTTTCGCGCGTTACGTGCGGCGAATGACAGGAAGCGACCAGAGCTTTCGCTTCGAAACCCGCGCCGGCATTATTTCCGCCCGTTTTAAAGGCGACACCGTCACCGTCGATTTGACTTCGCCTCTCGATTTGCGTTTGCGCGAGAAAATTTCCCTCAGTTGCGGCCCGGTGCAAATCCATTCGATCAACACCGGCGTTCCCCACGCGGTGCTCTTTGTGGCGGATGCCGATAAGGCGATGGTGCAGCCGCTCGGCTCGGAAATCCGTTTCCATTCGCATTTTGCCCCGCGAGGGACCAACGTGAATTTCGTCCAGGTGCGCGGGCCGAACGCCATCCGCGTGCGGACGTACGAGCGCGGCGTCGAAGGAGAAACCCTCGCGTGCGGCACCGGCGTAACGGCTTCGGCCTTGATCTCATCGGCGCTGCACCAATTCAAATCCCCCGTGCAAGTCCAGGTCCAAAGCGGAGAAATGTTGGAAGTCAGCTTTGATGACGCGGGCGGAAAATTTGCCAATGTCGGCTTGACCGGTCCGGCGGAGTTCGTGTTCGAGGGAAGGATCGAAGTGTAATGGAGAGTTCGCGGGGCCCGTACGACATTCTGCGCAATCGCGATTTTGCTTTTTACCTTGCCGGCCGATTCATCGCGACCTTCGGCCAGCAAATGCTCCAGGTCGCGGTCGGTTGGGAGCTTTACGAACGGACCCACTCTTCGCTTGCCCTCGGCCTGGTTGGCCTCACCGTTTTTTTGCCGATGGTCGTCATGACACTGCCCGCCGGCCATGTTGCAGATACTCGCGAGCGGAAAAAAGTGATCCTCGCCATGCAAGGCCTGCTGGCCCTGACCTCTCTCGGCCTGGCTTTGGTTTCGTGGCGCCAGGCGCCGGTCGGGTGGGTTTATTTCTGTTTGTCTATTGCCGGCGTGGGGCGGACATTTTTGTGGTCATCCAGCGCCGCGTTTCTTCCACAATTGGTGAAGCGGGAGGAATTCCCCCTGGCGGTCACGTGGTCGTCCAGCACCTTTCAATGTTCGGCTATGACCGGTCCCGCCGCCGGAGGGGCTTTGATTGCCCTCACCCACAGCGCTGTTTCCGTCTATATCTTTAACGCCGTTGCCGCCGTGGTTTGCCTCTGCCTGATCTGCTTTGTGCGCGTTCTCTACAAGCCCGCACCCCGGGAACCGTTCTCAATGGAAACCGTTCTCGGCGGATTCCGTTTTGTGTTCAGCCACCGGGTTATTTTGGGTGCGATCACCCTGGACCTGTTCGCGGTATTATTTGGCGGCGCGACGGCATTGCTGCCGGTTTATACCAAGGACATTTTGCGCGTCGGCCCGCAAGGTTTGGGGCTGCTGCAAGCCGCCATGCCGGTCGGTTCGGTCCTTTGCGCGTTCCTGATGGCCCATCGTTCGCCGATGGAACATGCCGGGCGTTCCTTGATTTGGGCCGTCACCATTTTTGGATTGGCGACGATCGGCTTTGGTTATTCGAGATCGTTTTGGCTTTCGGCGCTTATGTTATTCGTCTGCGGCTTTTCCGATAACATCAGTGTCATTGTGCGCCATACCCTCGTGCAATTATTGACGCCCGATTCCATGCGCGGCCGCGTCTCTTCCGTCAACAATCTTTTTATCGGCACCTCCAATGAACTGGGGGGTTTTGAATCCGGCGTGGTCAGCAACTATTTCGGCCCGGTATTTTCAGTGGTGTCCGGCGGCATCGCCACCATCGTGGTGGTCGCGGCCGTGGCGGGAATCTGGCCGGAAATTCCCCGGTTCGGCCGCCTCGTTCAACCGGAACCTGTCGAGTCCTTAAAAAGCTGAGAGCCTGTTTCTAAACAAGCTTCCAACTCATTTATCGAGTGAACAAAAACTGAAACGGTTTTTTGAATGCTCCGGCTCAGAGAGTGTCGCCGCCAGCACCCATCAATGAAGCCTTTAATGCGATTGTCTTTTTCTACAAGAAGGCCCTGGGCATGGAACTGAAAAACGTCCGTGCTTCGCCGCCCAGCCGCATCGCTCGGCAAATATTGTTTCATTGACGAGGGCCGACAATGTCTGACACAAACCCCTATGCCGAAATATGCAAAGCCCGTTCCATTCGCAGCCGTAGAGTGCCGGATTCATTTGATTCGCGGGAACAAGGTGATGTTGGACGCCGATCTGGCGGAACTCTATGGAGTTGCAACCAAAAATCTGAACTTGGCCATCACGCGAAACCGCGATAGGTTTCCTAATGATTTTATGTTTCAGCTTAATGCTCAGGAGTTTGCGAGT
Organism: Verrucomicrobiia bacterium; assembly: GCA_036272955.1. GTDB lineage: Bacteria > Verrucomicrobiota > Verrucomicrobiia > Limisphaerales > Palsa-1400 > DATAUD01. Next base: position 13,494 of record DATAXU010000064.1, on the reverse strand, counting down.
TTGAGGTTGCAAATTGAAACCTCAAAGAGTCGCGGCGGGCGCAGGTATTTGCCCTACGCCTTCACCCAGGAAGGGATCGCCATGCTATCGAGTGTTCTGCGCAGTCCGCGCGCTGTCGCTGTCAACATTCAAATCATGCGCGCCTTTATTCGTATGCGCGGAATGCTGCTATCCGTGGTCGAACTGGCGCGCAAAGTGGAGGCATTGGAACGGAAGGCCGTGGCGAATGATAAAGACATGGAAGAGGTCTTTTCGGCCCTTAAAGAACTGATGACCCCATCGGAACCGTCGCGCCGCGAAATCGGTTTTCACGCCCGACCGGAAAATAAAATGAGCGGTCCACGACACTAATAACTCTTCCATTTAATATTGCACCCCATGCTCGGCGTCTGATGCGCTGGGACCGCCTTGCCCGCCAGCAGCGCATCGAGCGCGTCGCGCATATCGCTTCCCGTCACAGGTTCCCCATTGCCCGGACGGCTCGCATCGAATTGCCCGCGGTAAACGAGCTTGTGATGTTTATCAAAAATAAAAAAATCCGGCGTGCAGGCGGCCTGATAAGCCTTCGCCACCTCCTGCGTTTCGTCGTAAAGATAAGGAAACGTGTAGCCGGCCTGCTTGACTTCCAACGCCATGTTTTCCGGGCTGTCTGCGGGATAATTCTCCACGTCGTTGGAATTGATGCCCACAAAGGCCGCCCCCCGCTTTTGATATTCGCGGGCCAATTCCGCCAGCCCCGCCCGGATGTGTTTCACGTAGGGGCAATGATTGCAAATGAACATCACCACAAGCGCGGGCGCCGAGTGGAAGTCAGCGAGTGTGACGGTTTTCCCGTTGGTATCCGGCAGCCGGAAGTTCGGCGCAGCGGTTTCCAGGGCCAGCATGGTCGATGGTGTCAATGCCATGACCGCACTTTAGGCCTCGCGCGCCGAATCTTCAATTGGGATTTGAACCCCGCTCTCAAAGTGCTAACTTGACTGCGAAGGGACATTTACTATGAGTTTGCGAGACGCATACCGACAGAAACTCGAAGCCCGCCTCGAGGAGCACAAGGCCAGGCTGGACGTGATTCGCGCGCAGGCCAAACGCGCCGCTGCCCATACCAAAATCCTTGCCTACGAGGAATTGGCCAGCGCGGATAAAAACCTCACCGACGCAAAAGCGAAACTGAAAACTCTTGCCGGCGCCGGCAGCGTCGCCATGGAGGAGTTGAAAACCGGCGTCACCCGTGCTTTGTCCGATCTTAAGAACGCCTCCAAACGCGCCGCCGATCACTTGCGCGCCAATTTGACCACCGCCCCGCCGCCTGTTCGCACCGCGCCCAAAGCTCGCCCAACCGCCCGGACGCGCCGGACCGTGCGCCGTGGCACCGCTCGAACGGGAGGACGTTAACCCGCGTGTTTTTCGGGAGGCTCAGAAGGTTTGGCAGGGCTGTGGAGCACGCCGGTCGGTTCCGCGTCATAGTCGGAGTTTTTCTCAAATACGGCTACGGAGATTTGGCCGAGCGCCTCCCGTTGCCGGCTGCCATCCATTGGCCTTTTCGCAAGGGGCGTGAGGAACAGGAGGAGATCGCTCTTTTAACGCCGCCGCAAAGGCTCCGTCGCGCCTTTGAAGAGCTGGGGCCTGCGTTCGTTAAATTCGGCCAGCTTCTTTCCACTCGTTCGCATCTGATTCCGCAGCCGTTTATCGTCGAATTGGCCAAGCTGCACGACGAAGTCCCTCCCGTTCCCTTCGACCAGGTCCTCTCGGTCATCACCTCTGAATTGAAGCGTCCGCCCATGGAATGTTTCGCGTCAATCGATGAAGTGCCCATCGGCTCCGCGTCGATTGCGCAAGTTCATTGCGCTCTCCGCATGGATGGAGAACCTTGCGTCATCAAAGTCCAGCGGCCCGGAATCGAAAAAGTCGTCCGCCTCGATCTCGAAATCATGGAGCAGCTCGCCGGCCTCCTGGAACGGCATGTCGAAGGCTGGCAGGTGCATAAGCCGACCGCCATTGTGATGGAGTTCGCCCGCCGGATGGAGCAGGAAATGGACTTTCGCGCCGAAGCCGCCCACCTGGAACGTTTTGCCGATCAATTTGCCGACGAGCCTACCATCTACGTCCCAAAAGTCTTTTCCGATACCAGCAGCCAGCGCGTTCTAACGCTGGAGCGGATCGTCGCCATCAAAGCCTCGGATTTCGAACAGCTTGGCGCTACGGGCCTGGATCGCACCGAAATCGCCACACGGATCGCCGACCTCGTGATGAAGCAGATATTTGTCCACGGTTTTTTCCATGCGGACCCGCATCCCGGCAACATCCATATTTTGCCGGGCAACATCATTTGTTTTTTGGATTTCGGGATGATGGGTTTTTTGGACGAGCAAACGCGCGACAAATTTTCGAAGTTTGTCCTCGGCATCGCCCAACGCAACGAAGTCGCCACCGCCGCCGCCTTGCTCCAATTGACCCATGCCGACCTCGAACCGCCCCGCCAGGGCTTCGAGGCCGACGTCGCGGAATTCATGCACCGGAATTTCTACCGGCCCATGGGCGAAATGGTTTTCGGCCAGTTGGTCAACCAATTGTTCTTTTTGACAACCCGTTACCGCCTGACGCTTCCGCCGGATTTATCCACAATGCTCAAAGCGCTCGCATTGATGGAAAACCTCGTGACGCGCCTGGATCCTGGCCACGACATTGTGGCCCAGGCCAAGCCGTTCATGCAACATGTGCGCCTGAAACGCCTGGCGCCAAAACGCCTGATGCGCCATTGGATCGAATTCACCAGCGACGTCGCCGACCTAATGCGCGATCTCCCGCTCGAAGTGCGGCGATTGCTCGCGCAGATCAAGGAGGGCAAAACCCTCCTGCGCATCCATCATCATGGATTGGAGGGGTTGATGAACACCCTGGAGCGCATCGTCAACCGCCTCGCCTTCTCCCTGGTTCTGGCGTCGCTGATCATCGCCTCCTCCATAATCGTTCATGCCCGCGTCCCCCCGATCTGGCACGACATGTCCGTCATCGGCGTTTTAGGCTATTTGCTGGCCGGTCTCATGGGTTTCTGGCTCCTGATCGCCATGCTCCGCCACGGAAAGATGTGACGCACTTCTCTTCTTGATCTTCGTGCTCTCGGTGCTCTTCGTGGTGCCCATCACCGGCTCGCACCATGGCCCGTGACTTTTAAGCGCCCGGAAGCCTCAAATGCGCGGTTGACACCCTGCCGGGGGCCGGTATCTTCTCACACTCTGGATCGCGGATTCGCCGCGGAAGGGGGTGGTTGCTTCCCCACTAACGGAAAAACGTCGCAACGTAGAATCAGTTAATGAAATGAAACGCCAGTATCAACCGTCAAAAATTCGGCGCAAACGGCAGCATGGCTTTTTAAACCGCAATTCCTCCAAAAGCGGCAAGGCCACGCTTCGCAATCGCCGCCGCGTCGGACGCAAACGCCTGACCCCGGTTTAACCAACATGGCCGGCAAGCCTTCCGTTCGCCTGGGTTTTCCTCGCTCCAGCCGCTTGAAACAGCGGGGCGATTTCGCCCGCACCCGGGCCGATGGGGTACGCCTGGTTTGCGGATGCCTCATCGCCAACGTCGCCCCGCGCGCTCCCGGCCAGACAAGCCGCCTCGGTGTCGTCACAAGCCGCAAAATCGGCGGCGCCGTCGTCCGCAGCCGCGCCCGCCGTCTCTTGCGCGAAAGCTTTCGTTTGCACCAGGCCGGCTTTTCCCGCCCGGTCGATTTGGTCCTGGTCGCCCGCGCTTCAATCGTAGGCAAAGGCCTGGCGGACGTGGAACGGGATTTTCTCCGGGCTGTGAGACAAGCCCGTCTGGAAAAGGCAGGGCCATGAACATCCTTCAATATTTATTCACCGGCATGATCCGGGTTTACCAGGTCGCGATTTCTCCCGCGGTGGTCGTTTTTTTTGGGCCGTCGGCGCGATGCCGCTTTACGCCGAGCTGTTCGCAATACGCGATCGAGGCGATCCGGCTTCACGGCGCAATTTTCGGATGCTGGCTGGCTCTCCGTCGTTTGGCGCGGTGCCACCCCTGGGGTGCTTGCGGCGATGATCCTGTGCCGGCGCGCGTAGGTCACAAATCGGAAATTTGTCATGGATCGTAAATCCATCATCATTCTGGCTCTGGCGATGGCCCTGCTATTCGGCCTGTCGCCGCTCGTGGACCATTTTTTTCCGCCAAAGCCGGTTCCTCTTAAACTCCAAACGTCCCTCACCAATAATCCCGAGGCGACAAACGTCGCTGCTGTTTCCACCGTGACGAACATGCCGTCTGCGGAAACCCCCGTGGCCCCCGTGCGCTCCACGATGCCGGAGCAGATCCTCACCGTATCCAACCAGGATTTGATCTGGCATTTCACTTCGGAAGGCGGCGGCATCAAGACCATAGATTTGAGGGATTACCCCGCCGTCATCAAACGCACCGCGGCGGGCGGAATGGCCCCGCCAACACCCGCCTCCCTGAACACAAACGCCCCGCTTCCCGTAATGACCCTGGTGGGCGGCGGCATCCAGGGAAACAACTATTTTACCGTGACGCGAAGCGGCCAGACCATTCGCGCCGAGAAAACGCTGCCCAGCGGGCTGCGGTTGGTGAAGGAATTCGATCTGGGCAGCAACTGCTTTTTCAATGCGCGCATTTCGCTGGAAAACACGACTTCAAAACCGCTGACCGTCCCGCAGTACGAACTGGTCGTTGGCACCTCCACCGCCGTCGGCCCGCTGGATGACCCCACCGCCATGGGCGTGATTTGGTACAACGGCGTCAAATCGCAAAACATCAAGGCGTCCTGGTTCGCCAACCGCACATTGGGTTGCATTCCCGGCACCCCGCGCGAGCAGTATAACGAGGAATCCAGCAACGTCGTTTGGATCGCCGCGGACAATCAATTTTTCGTCATCGCCGCCATCCCATCCAATCCCGCGCCCGCCGTGGTCATAGACAAGTTGCGCGTGCCGGCGCCGGAACTGAAGGAGCCGACCAATTCGATGAGCGCTTCGCTGACCAACGGCTACCAGGCCGCTCTCACATATCCGGCGACGGTGCTGGCGCCGGGCCAGCGTATTCGCAAGGATTTCCTGATTTACGCCGGTCCCAAGGAATACAACCGCCTGGCGCAAATGGGCCAGACGATGAACAACAACCTGGACCTCATCATGGGTTTCTCGGGCGTTTTTGGGTTCTTCTCTAAGCTGTTGCTCATTTCAATGAACGGCCTCCACGATCTCGGATTGCAGTACGGCTTGACCGTCATTGCCATCACGGTGATTCTCAAGCTGGTTTTCTGGCCCATCACCAAAGCCGGCATCCGCTCCCAAAAACGCATGCAGGCCCTGCAGCCGCAACTCAAGGCGATCGGCGACAAATATAAAGACGATCCGATGAAGAAACACCAAAAGACCTCGGAGTTTCTCAAGGAACAAAAGGTCAGCCAGTTCGGAAGCTGCCTGCCGACCGTCCTGCAAATCCCCGTCTTTCTTGGCTTCTATTATATGCTCCGCAGCGCCATCGAATTGCGCGGCGCGCATTTCCTTTGGGCCTACGATCTTTCCCAGCCCGACACCGTTGCCTATATCGGCGGATTCCCGATCAACCCGCTCCCCCTGATCATGGGCGTCTCCCAACTGTGGCAGAGCCAATTGACCCCGCCCTCGCCGGGCATGGACCCCGGCCAGCAAAAAATGATGCGCTTCATGCCCGTCCTCTTCATCGCCATGTTCTATCGAATGTCCGCCGGGTTGACGCTTTATTGGACGGTCTCCAACCTCCTGAGTATTTTGCAGACGACCCTGACCAGAAACATCGGGGACGAGAATCCCCTTCCTGCAACTGTCGCCGTGAAAAAAAGGAAGTAACAGTTGACTGCCTGCGCAAATTCGGGCAAAAAAAGACAACCATTTAGCATATGCCGACGCAACCCAAAGCCATACTCGAAGAACTTTTGAAAACATTGGGCTTCGAAGCCACCGTCGAAGAGCACCCCTTGGAAGACGGCGTTTTCCTCGATGTCAAAACCGACGACTCCGGCCGTTTGATTGGCCGCCAGGGCCAGACTTTGTCCGACCTGCAATACATCACCAACCGCATTCTTTTCCAACAGGACCAAAGCTCCCCAAAAGTTCTGGTCGATGTCGGCGGCTACCGCGCCAAGGCGCGCGACGCCCTCGTCCAAAAGGCGCAAGCCGCCGCCGAGAAAGTCCGCCGCTGGGGCGACATCGTCGAGATGGAACCAATGAGCGCATTCGACCGCCGCATCATATACAATTCCCTCAAGGATGATCCCGGCATCGAAGCCGCCAGCGTGGAAGTCGAAGGCACCACCAAAAAAGCCATCCTCCTCCGCCCGAAGCACTGATCCTCGGTAATGGGCGATTCAACCTCGCCCGTTCAGATAAATTGGCCAAATGTTGAATGTGTGAAGTTGACACCGATGCACCGTCTGGGCCGTCCGGTTTCGTTCTGCGCCCATCGGATTTGGACTCGGGGACAGGGCAATTTGTGTGGACAAGGTCGAAAAGATAACTCAAAGATAGGACGGTCACAGGCGGCATGAAATCAGTGTTGCGCAAATCCTCAGGGTTGAAGTTGCCTCTAATAAACGGCTTCGCTGCCTGGCTGCTGCTGCCGCTGTTGTTGTGGCCCGTGGTCGGGCAGGCCCAATTCACTTTGTCAACCAATGCGGGCGCCATCACCATCACCGGCTACGCGGGTCCGGGCGGGACGGTGACCATTCCGAGCACGACCAATGGCCTTCCGGTCGTCGCGATCGGCGCAAACGCCCTCCAACGCCAGAGCAACCTGACGGACGTCATCATCCCTGACAGCATCACAAACATCGGACAGTATGCTTTCTATGGCTGTACCAACCTGATCAACGCCACGATTGGCACCAACGCCACCAGCATCGCGCCGTTTGCGTTTTATTACTGCCTGAATCTGAAAGCGATCAACGTCGCCCCGCGGAATCCTTTTTATAGCACCGTCAATGGTGTGCTGTTCGATAAGAACCAGACCTTGCTGATTCAATATCCAATCGGCCTCAGCGGGAGCTATACGGTACCCGCCAGCGTGACGAACGTTGGGGATTATGCCTTCGATTACAGCCCCGGCTTGACGGGCATCATCCTGACCAACGGTCTGACGAGCATCGGGATGTATGTCTTTGACAACTGCATCAGCCTGACCAGTGTCAGCATTCCTGCCAGTGTCACCACCATCGGGGACTATGCGTTCGATTACTGCCCTTTCACGCGCATCACCCTGACCAACGGCCTCAACGGCATCGGGCAGGGTGTCTTCGCCGAATGCACCAACCTCACCAGCCTGGTCATTCCCGGCACAGTCACCAATATCGGAATGAGCATGTGCTATGGCTGCACGGCTCTGACGAGCGCCGCGATCGCCGGCAACGGCAGCAGCATCGGAGATGATGCGTTTTCTGACTGCGCAACCCTCGCCAGCGTCACGATCAGCAACGGGGTAACCCAGGTCGGGCAGTCTGTCTTCTTTTACTGCACCAACCTGACGAGTCTTACCATTCCCGGCAGCGTCACCAACATCGGTCAAGATGCCTTCGAGGACTGCTTCGAATTGACCAGCCTCACTCTGCCCGGCTGCAGCGTCGGTAATCAGGCGTTTTTTGGTTGTTCCCGCTTGGGCAGCGTCACCATTACCGGCACGGGTGGCAGTATAGGGAATAGTGAGTTTGCCAATCTCACCGGGCTGACCAACCTGGTCATCAATAACGGCATCGGCAGTATCGGCCAGGATGCATTCGAGAACACCGGCCTTACGAGCGTCACCATTCCCGGGAGCGTCACCAACCTCGCGAGGGAGGCGTTCGGCGACTGCGGCGCCCTTGTCAGTCTCACGATTAGTAACGGCGTGACCAGCATCGGGGATTTTGCATTCGATAACTCCAGCCTCGCGAGCGCCACGATCCCCGCCAGCGTCGCGAGCATTGGGCTGGCCCCATTCTATGGCTGCGCCAACCTCACCGCGATAACGGTGGACGCGGGAAGTTTATTTTACAGCAGTTCGAATGGAGTTTTATTCGACAAGAACAAAACCACCGTGATTGAAAGTCCGGCCGCCCTTGGCGGGAGTTTCACGATACCTGCGAGCGTTGCCAGCATCGCGGATTACGCGTTCGATGACTGCGCGGGACTGACCGGCGTCACCGTCCCGGCCGGCGTTACGAACATAGGGCAGTACGCGTTCGCCGGCACCGGCCTCTTCAATGTTGTCATTCCCGGCGCCGTCACGAAGATCGGGGATTTTGCGTTTGACGGATGCTCGAGCCTGGTCGGCGTCTTCTTCCGGGGCAACCCACCGGTCGCGAGCACGAACGTGTTTATGTTTGATAATCTCACGACGGTTTATTATTTGCCCGGCCATAGTGGCTGGAGTTCCCCGTTCGCAGGCCGGCCGGCCATCCTGTGGAACCCGCTGATCCAAACCGGCGGCGGCAGCCCGGGGGTGGCGAACCAGCAATTTGGATTCAACATCACCGGTACAACCAACATCCCCTTCGCAGTGGAGGCCTGCACGAATCTGGCCCATCCCATCTGGTCTCCGCTTCAGACTTTCACACTTACCAATGGATCCGTCGCTTTCAGAGACCCCCAATGGACGAATTTCCCCGGCCGTTTCTATCGGCTCAGCTCGCCGTGAGCCTTGCGCCCGGCTTCTCTCCGGACCCAAGGGGCCCAAGGGGTCAGACCGGGTTATTGACCCAAGGGGTCTGACCTCTGAGCCTCCGGCAATGAGTCTGAAATGGATCGCGCAACGGCTGGAGATGGGGAGTTGAATTTACGTTTCCAATCTGTTGGCCGCCGATAGAAAGGAAAAATGTCAATAGTGAGAACCGGCACGGTTATTGAAGAAATCGTTGAAGGTTTCATTGAAGATTTTTCATCTGCGTTTGGTGCTTCATGGCTTTTTAGGCGCTCGCGTTACCGCTTCAAATTACTGCTTACAAAATGAAAAGCAGCCTTGGCGTCCTGCCGCAATGGCGAGGGCAGAACCGTTAACCCAAGGGGACCCAACCCAAGGGGTCAGACCGGGTTATTGCATCATTTGGTCGTGGCACACGAGAAAGAAAACGTCAAATATACAGCAATGACAAACCACACATCTGTGCAATAACCCGGTGTGGCTCCGACGCTGACGATGGGCGCATTCGACCAACGCATCATATACAATTCCCTCAAAGACGATCCCGGCATCGAAGCCGCCAGCGTGGAAGTCGAAGGCACCACCAAAAAAGCCATCCTCCTCCGCCCGAAGCACTGATCCTCGGTAATGGGCGATTCAACCTCGCCCGTTCGGATAAATTGGCCAAATGTTGAATGTGTGAAGTTGACACCACTGCCCCTCCATGGTTAAGGATACGACTCTTTTGTAAAAAATTCGGGAATCGGCTCAAATGAGTATCGTCGCGGTTTGAAGTCCCCGGCTTTTTTTAGTTTTTCAAATGCGAGTTTCGCCCGTCCTTGCGCCATCGCAATCTCTCCGGTAAGCACGGGACCACCATCCAACGGGATTTGAAATCCTCCTCGAATTACATCTCCTATGTCGTGCGCCAATTCTATAATTTCAAGCTCCTGTTGTTTCACATTTACCTTTTTTGGCGGAAACAACTTCCAAGGGACATCCAACTCAGATTCTTTACCATCCGGTTGCTTCATCTTTCGTTTTGTCAGAACTTGCTCAAGTGTTCTGTCAGCCCAATTCCTCGCTAGGATAGCAATTGCCCCTTGACGTTGCTTGATTTGACAACACCGCTGCGCGAGTGCCACGGGAGAGCCAAAAACTGAGCAGTCGTATTTCAGCGGCGTGCCGACGTATCCGACAATAACTTCGCCAGCGGCGATGCCGATATGAGGATTGAAACCAAGAGCATCCTTTTCCACCATCCACCGCGCTGCATTGACTGCATCTGCTAACGGGTCTTCTGAACCAAAATCTTTGGCAAAAACCACCATCATTTCATCGCCAATATATTTATCCACAATTCCGTGCCGCTCTTTTAGACCTTCAGCGGAAATCCATGCGAAAAAATTGTTCACGAAAATAAGCGTCTCAACTGGAGAAAGCTCACTTGAACGTGCGGAGAATGACGTCATGTCGGCAAATAGAACCACTGCATCTATGATGCGCCCTTTGACTGGAAATGGCGCTCCCCACCCGTCGTCGAGTAGGCCATCGACATCCAACCGATGTGATTTGAGGAAATCGTCAAGGGAGTTGTATGGATATTTTGTCATTTTAGGCGGTTTCAATTATGCCGGTGCCGGTGTCGTGCCGATGTCAGTCGTTACTATTTGCACTTTTTATTGTTCTCACTAGTTTGGATACGTAGCTCCAACTGCCCATTTTCAGCCGGTCCGCAATCCTACTTGGAAATGTGACAAAGTAGAATCAGGCGCGGCGTTTCCAGGGGATTTTGGGCGGTTCCGGCAAGCCCTGTGCGCGAAGCGCCGTGCGGAAATGCATTTTCGCCACTTTGCTGAGTTCCGCAGCCCCGTGCCGGGCGACAAATTCCTTTGCCACCAAATCCACCGCCGCCGAAGCGCCCTTCGGAAACTCCATCTCGTATTTCTTTCCCAAATCGCGCAGACGACTGATAAATTCATTGCGCGCCAGGATGGAGGCTGCCGCGACGGCCAGGTCCTCTTCGGCTTTGTGGCGCTGCACCAATTCAATCCCCCGGCCCAGCTTCATCAGCGCCTTCGCGATAACATCTTTGTCGTGCGCGAATTGGTCGCTGATGGCCCGCACCGGCGGCGGATTCATGCGATACGCCACAGCCATCAAGTTTTCGATGACCCGTGCGTGGCCCCATCCGAGCAGTGTGTTCACACTCTTGAATTTTGCGTAAAGCCGGTTGTAAGCCTCATTGCCGATCGGCACCACCGTGTGCAAACACCCGGGCGTGCCCCGGATCATTTGCGCCAGTTCGGCGATCCGCCGGTCGCTGCCGATGTTTTTGGAATCGCGCACCCCCGCCGTCTTCCACGGCTGAATCATCGTTTCGTTGATATAAACGCCGGCCACGCACATTGGCCCAAAAAAATCGCCCTTGCCGCTTTCGTCCACTCCGATCCGCGGCGCGAGCAATTCCGGATTCAAAACAGTCTCGTATCCGAGTTTGACCTCATGCAGGATTTTCGGCTCCAGAACAAATTCGACAAAATCCTGGGTGCCTTTGCCCTGCACCACAAGCTTGCCGCTCTCGTAAAAAACAACATTGGTTTTTTCCTTCTCCCCCGCGAATCGCGCGTAAGGTACCTGGCGGAATTTGAAATCATGTTCGCGCAAATGCTTTTCGAGCGAAGCCGCCTGGGCGTCGGTCAATTTGCAAGTGTAGATGGTCAGCGGTTGCACCCGGCAAAAATAGCTCGACGCGCCCGCAAAATAAATATTTCATTTGCGCCGTGGCCCCGTCCATCGCCCTCCAAGCCTGGTTCGAGAGAACCGCCCGCGATCTCCCCTGGCGGCGCACCTCCGACCCTTACGCGATCTGGATTTCCGAAATCATGCTCCAGCAAACCCAGGTCAAAACCGTCATTCCCTACTTCGACCGCTGGATGGCCGCGCTTCCGACGATCCAAAAATTCGCCGCCGCGCGCCCCGAAAAAGTGCTCAAATTATGGGAGGGCCTCGGCTATTACTCGCGCGTCCGCAACGCGCAATCCGCCGCGCGCCAGATCATGGCCGAACATTCCGGCCAATTTCCGCGCCGCTACGAAGACATCCTCGCTTTGCCGGGAATTGGCCGATACACTGCCGGCGCCATTTCCAGCATTGCGTTCAACCAGCGGACGCCCGTCCTGGACGGGAACGTCATCCGTGTATTGACGCGCCTGCGCGGCATCGGCGGCGACCCACGCGGCAAAGAAGTGAACGCAAAACTCTGGGAAACCGCCCTCGCGCTGGTCTCAGTGCCCGAAATCGAACCCGCAAAACTGAACCAGGCCCTGATGGAATTGGGCGCGTTGATCTGTTTGCCCCGGCAACCCCGATGTGCCGAGTGCCCCGCCCATCAAAACTGCTTTGCCCGCCGCGAAAACCGAACCGCCGATTTCCCCGCGCTGGCCCCCAGAAAAGCCGCCACGGAACGGCGTTTCATCGCCCTTGTCGTCAGGGAGGGTAACCGTTTTCTGGTGCGACGCCGGCCAATCGGGAAGGTTAACGCCGGCCTGTGGGAGTTTCCGAACATTGAGATCCCGGTCGGGACAAAAAATCCCGCCCGCCTTGCCGCCCCCTTCGAAATGGCCGCCAAACGCCCCTTTTTTGTCGTCCGTCACACCATCACCCGATACCGGATTCTGTTGGAAGCCTTTGATGCGCAGACACCTGCAAACGTCCAATTGGATGGAATCTGGAAAACCGTGCGCCAGATGGACAGCCTGGCTTTCACCAGCGCTCATCGAAAGCTGTTAAACGCCGTCCGGGGATGAGACGAGACCGATCTTACTCGTTTTTATTCGATTTTTCGCCTTTTTCCACCTTCTCAGCCTGCGGAGCACGCGGCTTCCGTTCAGGACGCTGACCCTTTTCCCCTTCCGCCCCTTCGGTAGAAACTTGCTCATCGCGCCGCCTATGTCCGCGCGATTCCGTCCGTTGCGACCCTTCAGTGCGCGCCTCGGTCGCTGGTGCCATCGGAGTCGTGCTCTCCACGCGAACTTTTACCGTCGCATGAACCTCGGCGTGAAGTCGCAATTCGACATCGTGTTCGCCAATCGTTTTGAGCGGGTGCTCGAGGTGAATTTTCTTTTTGTCGAGGGCGATATCAAATTGCGTCTTCAACTGGTCGGCGATCATCCCCGCCGTCACGGCGCCAAACATCTTCCCGTCGTCGCCGGTCTTGACCTGGATGACCGCGATGAGCTTGGAGATGCTCTTGGAGAGTTCGCTCATGGTGTTGAATTCATGGGCTTCGCGTTCCCCGCGGCGGCGCTTGAGCGCGTCGATGCGCCGCTTGTTGGCGCCCGTCACAGGCACCGCAAGCCCTTGCGGATAAAGATAGTTGCGGGCGTAACCGGCCGCCACTTTGACCAGGTCGGATTCTCCGCCAAGGCCGACAATGTTTTGAATCAGGATAACTTCAGTTTTTGCCATAAAAAAAAATTCAATGTGTTAAAAAGGAACGTCGTCGTCTTCCGGCCCAGCCGCATCGCCTTCCGCCGACTCCGCCGGTTTGTTGGCGGATGGGGCAGGGGGCCGTCGGCTGGCTTCCCCCGAGGGAGCACCTCCGCCGCCGCCTCCAGCGCCTTCCGGGCGATTGGAATCGATGAACGAGAAGGACTCCAAAACGACCTTGAGCTTGCTCTGCTTTTGGTGCGTGTTTTTATCTTCCCAAGTATCTTGTTTGAGGCGGCCTTCGACAAGCAACGGACGCCCCTTGCGCATGTATTGGGCGATGACCTCCCCTTGACGGCCCCACGCCTCAACATCCACAAAGCTGACTTCCTCCTTGGATTCCCC
>DATAXU010000063.1:0-29960 GCA_036272955.1 Verrucomicrobiia bacterium | reverse complement strand
AGACCGTTTGTATTCAGATGAATTTGTGGGGTCCCATATTATAAGGGGATAAAGACATGCCTTGAAGTCGCTCGCAGGCCCTCCGGCCATTGACCCAGCCTCGAAAACCCATTATCCATATTCCATGAATATATTCCCGGCGCAGATTGCGGTCGTAGTTGGGTTTTTAGCAGTGTCGATGGTTTGCGTCACGGCGCAAGGGGTGATCGCTCCCGGAGCCACTCTCCAAAAGCTTTCCAGCGATTTCATCTTCACCGAGGGGCCGACGTGCGATGCCGCCGGCAACGTTTTTTTCACCGACCAGAACAATAACCGGATCATGGAATGGAGCGTGGATGGCGTGCTCTCTACTTTCATGCAACCCTCCGGTCGCGCCAATGGAATGTACATGGATGCCAAAGGCAACTTGATCGCCTGTGCCGACGAAAAAAGCGAACTGTGGTCCATCACTCCGGACAAAAAGGTCACAGTTCTTGTCAAGGATTACCAAGGCAAATATCTCAACGGCCCCAATGACGTCTGGGTCACCCCGAAGGGTGATTTGTTTATAACCGATCCATTTTACAAGCGCCCCTGGTGGGACCACCAAACCATGGCACTGGACAGCGAGGAGGTTTACCACCTCTCCGCCGACGGCAAAACCCTCACCCGGGTCACCAGCGACTTGAACAAACCCAACGGCATCACCGGCACGCCCGATGGCAAAACCCTCTTCGTGGCGGACATCGGCGCCGACCGCACTTACAAGTATGACATTCAACCCGACGGATCCCTTGCGAACAAGGTGCTCTTTTGCAACAAGGGTTCCGACGGCATGACCATCGACGAAAAAGGGAACATCTATATCACCGGGCACGGCATCACGGTATTCGACAAAAACGGCCAAAACATCCAGCACATTGACGTGGCGGAGCCATGGACCGCGAACCTCAGCTTTGGCGGCAAAGATCACAAGACGCTTTTCATCACCGCCAGCAAGTGCCTCTACTCGCTTCGCTTGAATTTCAGGGGCGCCAATCCATCAAAGTAAGATCGTAAAGCTGCCATGCGCCTTCGAATTCCGTTTCTGCTGATAGTCATTTCGTCTTTTTCAGTTTTACCGGTTCACGCCGGCGATCAGCTTCTCGCTCCCGGCAAGTTTACAACAACAGACGCCCAGTGCGTTCCGCTGACTGTGAATGGCAGGCCGTTTTGGAGCGTTTCGACCGGCACAAACCAGGAATGGCCAGGGATCACTTTGCCAGCGCCGCATGGACATTGGAACCTTGCGAATCACGCGGCGGTGGAACTAAACGTCAGAAATATTGACACAAATCCCGTCACTGTTTATTGCCGCGTCGATAATCCCGGGGCCGACGGCACGGACCATTGCGCCAGTGGAGAAATCGCAGTGCCGCCGGGAAAATCGCGCCGCCTTCGCGTGCTGCTCAAACGCGCCGCGGACAATACAATGGGTGGAAAATTGTTCGGCATGAAAGGCTACCCGGTTGCTCTCGGCGGTCCGGGCACGGTTGATCCGTCGAACATTACGCAGTTGCTGGTTTTCGTGTCCAAGCCTTTGCAAGCGCACGTCTTCGAAGTGACTGATTTTCGAGCAACTGGAATTTACACGCCGCCGACCGCATGGACGACCGACGCTGTCCCGTTTTTTCCTTTTATTGACACTTTCGGCCAGTACCTCCACAAGGATTGGCCCGGCAAAACGATGTCGCTGGCCGACGTCACCGCCAAACGCGATGCGGAAGCCGCCGAACTTCTGCGTCAGTCCGGCCCCACAGATTGGGACAAATACGGCGGCGCCTCTTCCGGCCCGAAACTCGATGCGACGGGATTTTTCCGCACGCAGAAATATCGCGGCAAATGGTGGCTCGTGGATCCCGATGGGCGCCTCTTTTTCTCCGACGGCATCGACTGCGTTGGTGAAACTCACACAACGCCCATTAGTGAGCGGACAAATTGGTTCCAGGATTTGCCCTCGGGTCCTCAATTCGAGTCGTTCTACTCCAATTCGCGCGGCTTGCTTGGCCATTACGCCGGCAAATGGCCTATGTGCTTTTCATTCGATTCCGCCAACCTCCTCCGAAAATACGGCCCCGCATGGCCCGCGAGAAATCGGGAGGTCACACAGCAAAGATTGCGCAGTTGGGGAATTAACACGATTGGAAATTGGTCCGACCATCGTCTTGCCACGATGCGTTTGACGCCCTACACGGACACCATCGGCTCCGGCGGGGCGAGAATGATCGAGGGCAGCGACGGTTACTGGGGGAAATTCCCGGACGTGTTCGATCCCGACTTCACCAATTCCTTTCAGCGCGCCGCCCAGGCCAAACGCGGGCGCTCGGCAAATGACCCTTGGTGCATCGGCTACTTTTCCGACAACGAAATGTCCTGGGGCGACGAGTTGTCCATCTCCCTGGCCGCCCTCAAGTCCGGCTCGAACCAGCCCGCAAAAAAAGTTTTCGTCGCGGACCTGAAACGCAAATACGGCGGCATCGCCAGCTTGAACGCCGCATGGGGGGCCGATTACGGTTCATGGGACGCGGTGCTTGCGAGCCAGGCCGCGCCGGACAAAATCAAAGCCAAATCCGACCTCCAGGCGTTTTACACCAAGGCGGCGGAGGAATACTTCCGCTGCGCCCGGCAAGCCGTCAAATCCATCGCGCCCAACCAGCTTTATCTCGGCTGCCGATTCGCGTGGGTTAACGCGCGGGCCGCAACCGCCGCGGCAAAATATTGCGACGTTGTCAGCTATAATATTTACAAGCCGGGCGTCGCCGACTTTCAATTTAACGGAGGGGCGGATGTGCCGTTGCTCATCGGTGAATTTCATTTCGGCGCTTTGGACCGCGGATTGTTTCACACCGGCCTTGTCCCCACCGAGAATCAGAAGGCGCGGGCCGAGTCTTACAAGGAGTACGTGCTGGGCGCGCTGCATCATCCGCAATTCGTGGGATGCCACTGGTTTGAGTATCGCGATGAACCCGTCACCGGCCGCGCCCTGGACGCGGAGAATTACCAAATCGGTTTTGTGGACGTGGCGGACACGCCCTACCGCGAATTGGTGGACGCCGCCCGCTCCGTGGGTTACCACCTCTACGATCGGGTCAAGAATTAGAATTTCGGCGCCGTTCCAACAATTCGCGCGTACGAGCAACTTCTGCAGCCAAAGCAGATTCTTTGGGTAGAGTGGTAAGGTATTCTCGGACGAGCATTTTGTTGTGCAAGCCCTCCATCGCGTAGTGGGCCAGCGAGTCGTTTTTTTCTGTGCAGAGAATCAAACCTACCGGGGGATTTTCGCCCGGTTGCATCCAGTGTTCACGCGCGAAGTTGCAGTAAAGATGCATCTGGCCGATGTCGGCATGAACAAGTCCCCCGATCTTCAAGTCAATGATGAGCAAGCAACGCAGCCGCCGGTGGAAAAACACCAGGTCAACACGGAACCATTCGTGGCCGACCCGCAGCCGTTTCTGCCTTCCAATAAATGCAAATTCGTGGCCTAGTTCCAACAGAAACGTTTCAAGATGCTGGATGAGAGCGTCTTCCAGTTCGTTCTCAGAGTATTCATCTTTGAGGCCGAGAAATTCCAGGAGCAGCGGATTGCGGATTTCTTCATCGGCGGAAACCGCATCTTCCGGTCTGGATTTTTCGCCCTTCGACAGCATCGTGGTCTTGTTTTTTGACAACGCCGTCCGCTCGTAAAATTGCGAGTTGACTTGTCGTTCAAGTTGTCGAACCGACCATCCGCCCGCCAGTGCTTCGCGTACATAGAACTCGCGTGCCATCGCATTCCGCACCCTTAACAACCGGACGTAATGCGTCCAGGGCAGCGGAAAAGCACGCGCGATTTCGTCTAACCGTTGAAGAGTGTGAGCCGACTGTCCAGATGATCGTCCGGCAAATCCACCAATCGGTGATTGGTGAATTGGCAGCGCGGGAGATTCACCAATCAGTGATTGGTGAATTGGAGAAGCCTTCTCCGACGACTTAACAATCGCTAATTTGCCTTTTGACGCAGAGCCAATTGGCGGATTCGGGTACGTAAGAAAGAATTGCCGCATGAATCTAAGTTGAGAGATACCAAAACCGCGTCCGAATCGCTTTGTGAGTTCGATGGTCATACGCTCCATCATTTCTTCTCCGTATGCTGCCCGTTCTTCGCCTGCCTGCTCGTGTTCGACAATTCGCTTTCCGATTTCCCAATACGTTGCTGTCATCAGGGAGTTGACTACTCGGGCGGATGCACGCCGCGCGGTATCCAAAAGTTCAACAACGCCTGACAATACATTTTCGTAGTTAGCGAATTTGTGTTGAATCGTCGTGCTGGTCTTTTCTTTTCTGCCCGGTTTACTCATGGAAGTTTTTCAGTGTTCAAGATTCTTACTGAGTTGCAATTCGGTTGGCGAGCCATTCAGGTGCCCGAGGCTCACGACTCTTTCTCTCGCGACCAATACCGGTAGTTGACCTCCGGGAAAATATTGTCCGCCTGCTCGATTTTGCTTAGCCACCGCTCGTCGATCTTTTTTTTCGTCAATTGTTTGTGAAGGGTCAGGAACCGTTGCAGGTGCTCCTTGACCCGCGTGGTCGCGTAATCAGGGCTTGTCCCAGTGCGAAGGATAAACGGCCAGTCGCTGGATTGCGCGAGCAACAATTCGCGGGCAGCCTGCTTGAGCGCCCGCTCCTGCACCCCCTTGACGCCCGAAAAGCGCTCGGCCAGTTCGGTCATCCGCGTTTGCGCAATGCGCAGGTGGGGGTAAATCCATTGGTTGGTGTCGTTGAGCCAGACGCGCCAGTATCCTTCTTCACCCCAGCTTGAAGCGGCGGGCATGGCCACTTGCTGGGTCGGATAGCGCCGCAAATATTCGGTTGGCGTAATCAGCGTAAAGGCCTTCTGGTCGTAATAGGCTTTGCGCATGAAGTAATTCAAAAACTCCGGCCCCTCATACCACCAATGGCCAAACAACTCCGCGTCGTACGGCGAAAGCACCAGCGGCGGGCGATCCAGAATCGTCCCCAGCTTGCTGATTTGGTCGATTCGCGATTGTAGGAAATGCCCCGCGTGTTCATCGGCGACCCGCAAGGCGGCGTCGCGATCATAAATCTGCTTCTCCAGCGTCTCGCCCGTGATGCGATGATACTTGATTCCTGTGAAGCCGCGCACATCCGTGGCGGGCAAATAAGGTTTGACGTAATCGAAATCCAGGTCGAACCCGATGTCCCGGTAAAAATCCCGATAACGTCCATCGCCGGGGTAGCCTTGCTGTTTGCTCCAGACCTGGCGGGCGGATTCGAAGTCCCGCCCGAATGCCGCCACGCCGTTGGGCGTGAAGACCGGGGCGAAAACACCGTAGCGCGGACGCGGCTTGGCGTGCAGCAGACCGTGCGCCTCGGTCACAAACCAGCGGATGTTTGCCTCTTGAAGCACACGTTCGATCCCTTCCGCAAACGCACATTCCGGCAGCCAGATGCCCTTCGGATCGCGTCCAAACCACGCCCGATGCGCATCTCGCGCCACAAAAATTTGCGCGCGCAAGGAGGGCGGATCGTCTGCCAGCAAGGGCAGCAACGCGTGCGTCGCGGCGCAGGTGGCGATTTCCAGCAGGCCATCGTCCTGAAACCGTCGGAAGGCACCGACCAGGTTGCGCCCATAATCAAAATACGTTTCGCGAATCCCGGTAAACCGCTGGTGATACATCCACGCCAGGTTCCGGTATTGGACGTCCCAATGGGTGCGATGGATCTCGTTTTCCGCAAGCTGGATCAGCCCGTCCAAATGCCGCGTGTAACGGTCCTGCAACATCGGGTCCAGCAGCATCGAGCACAGTGGCGGAGAGATCGACATCGTCAGGCGGCTTTGCATGCCGTCGCGTTGCCAGCCTTCGAGGATTTGAACCAGGGGAATATACGTTTCCGTCATGGCTTCGAAAAGCCAGCTTTCCTCCAAAAATTTCTCATGCTCCGGATGCCGGACAAACGGCAGATGAGCATGCAAAATCAGGGCGAAATGTCCTTGCATGAAAATTACTCCAAATCCCTCGTCAAACGCAGCGCCCACGGCCGCGCCTTCCAATAAAGAATCAGCCCGGCAAGAAATGGCACGCCCTTGAGCGCCAGCATCCACGGCCCGGGTAACGGGCGATGCGACAAAAACAAAAAATAATCAGTTGAGTAGAGCGCCAGGCTCAGAATGATGCAGCCAAAGGCAATCAGTCGCAAGACGGATAGCGCGGCTTTGGCATAAGGACTCATCAAACGGAATTGCGAAGCACTGCAGCTCGCTTCCTTTGACTTTATGCCACGGCGCTGACCACCGGCGGTTTCAAGCTCTTGTCTTGCGGATGCGCCCCGACATCCCCGTGGTAACGGGTGCTCCGGCTGAACTTCAACTTCGCTTCCCGCGTCTCTTCGCCATCCGCGGATTCCGCCGCCGCCGGCAAAGGATACTCCCCATCCGGCAACGCGAATCGAAAGCTGAAAGTGCCGTCTGGCCGCAATTTGATCCGGCGCTCGCCGATGGTCACTTTCGCGTCGGGTTCCGTCGCGCCGTAAATAATCAGTTCCGCGTTCACGTTGAACCAAAAGCCGCGGCGGCGCTCTCCACCGCCGAACGCGCTGAACGCGCTCGACATACTGGATACCCCGCTAAATGAAGACGGCAGGCTGAATTGGGCCGCGCTCATTGACGAAACCTGCTGCTGAAGCTGGCGCCGAATCAATTCCGTGATTTCCAGCGAACCGATCCAGACGCGCCGCACTTCATCCATCGAAACGATTGCCGCCAGCGCTTTTTCCTGGGCGGGTGTCCACGTGGATTTGACTTGTTCCGGCGCCGGAAGGTTCGTGAAACCCTGAGCGCGCATCTGTTGGACTGCTTCCACCAACGGAAGGTGTTGGCGAAGCGCCGTTTTAACCATGGACAGCAATTGGGCGAACGGAACTTCCGGCGGAATAGTGGCGAACCGCACCGACATATCGTCAGAAAGATTGTCTGGCGGCGTTAATGTGGCGGCCGAATGGGCGACGCTGATCCATTTTCGTTTGGCGCCATGATAACCAAGGTCAGCCAGGTATTTCGCCCCGGCGGCGGGGACGGGAATGAACCAATCGCGAGACTCCGGATGGACGTGGATTTGCGCCAAGGGGTCGCCGGCAATTGTGTCGCGATAAACGCGCAGGACCAAATGGTGGTCAACGGAAAGCCCGTTGTATTTTTTTTGCTGGTCGCGGGTAAGGTCCCAATACGCAAAAAGCCAATGGGGATCGCGCGCGGTCAAAAAGAGTTGCTGCGTCCCGTAAGCTTCCGGCAGTTCGGCGGCGGCGGCGGCCGACGGCTGGGACGGCGGCGTCGGGCCGAGTGCGTAACGCGTGCCGGGACCGCTGGCGGCGGGTGCGGGCGATTCGTCACCTTCCAGCAGGATTGCCGGGATTTTTAATTTCGTCGCGCGAGGTTTCTTAGTTTTGGAGGCGACGGTTTTGCGCGTGGATTTCTGCGGCCCATCAGAATTTCTGGCTTTCATAGCTCAAACGTGCGGAGGACGTGTAAAAACTGACAACGTCACAATATGATGGAGCAAGTTGCCCCGCGCAAATAGAAAAAGAGGGAATTACGGGAATTTTTGGCTTACAGAACCAAATCCTTAACGACTTTGGGAGGCAATGCAGAGCGGGCGTTTGAAGCGCCGCAGGTTCGGCGGCTTTATTCCACACGCATCGGGGGCTTTTAACCTGGGATATTTTTGGTTTGACTGAGAGCGCCGTTATGGTAAAAAAGGTGAAATGCTCGCCGACAGTAATGGCATCCCGCAGGGGCCCTCACCGGATGCTAATCAAGACAGCGCCCAAACAACCCAACGCACTGATATTCATGCAGTTTCCCAGGAGCAGTCTGGGGAAGTCCGCTTCAAACGCAGGAAGCGCCACCGGCGCCGGCATCGCACCAAAACTGAAAAAAGACTCTATTGGGACATCTTTTTGGGCGGCGCGGTGCTGACAATAATTGTTCTTCTATTATTTGCCATTTCGAAAAGCGGCCCCGCGCCACTTCCACTTCCCCCAATTCAGGAAGCGCCTGCGGGCCGGTGAGCCTCAATTGAGGACTGCGTGGGTTTCCTCCCGATGGGCGTCGAAATGTTTGTCGGGAACTTCCGCTTCGCAGGTCATCGCAATATCCTGTGCTTCCGCTTCGCTGAAGATTTTCTTCACCCGTTTTGCTTCCCGCATCGTGTCCGCGTGGACGGAGATAAGTATATTGCTCGCGTCCATTTTGCCGTCGTAACGCGTGGCCACGTATTCCGGCACGCCCATGCCAATCCAGCCGCCAATGATTCCTCCCAGGACGGCCCCCGCCGCTATCCCGGCCAGGGCCGCCACAGCTGGTCCAGCCGTGACGAACGCAATACTTTGCGTATTGCCCAAAACGCCCATCCCCGCCAGCAGCCCCAAAATGCCGCCCAGGATTCCGAGGGCGCTGGCCCCCATGAGCGCGCCTTCCGGCGCTTTGGTGTGTTGCTCGTGCCCGAAGTCTTTGGTTCCCGTCTTGTCAGGGAACAGCACCGAGATGTCATTGTCGGCAAAGCCGGCACCTTTCAAGTCGATGACGATTGTCTCAGCCTGGAACTCGTTCATTGCTATGCAGAATACAGCGATTGCCATAACTTACCCCCTTCCTTTCTTGCCGGTCCTTGCCGGTTATTTCTTTTCACAGCGTACAAAACCAGAAAGGCCGCCCGGGCGCAATGGGCGCAAAGCCTGTTCGTAGCGTGGGGAAATTTGGAGCACGCCGTCAGCGGCTTCCCGTAAGGTCCTGTTGGGCCGCCCGCCCCAAACGGTCCGCAATTCCGCCCCACTCCCCGCCGTCAGGCACGGCTTCCACGATGATTAATTCAGCTCCCCCTTCATCGCATTGATGAAGTTCTGAGTAGAGGGCGCGCGCATAGGCTTCGGCATCGTGTGGGATGACGGCCACTCGCCCAAATTTCTCACGCAATGGAATTCGCGTATGGGCGACGATATGAATTTTCTCGCGCGCAATATTGAATCCGGCGACGCGGGCCGCCAGTTCCGCCTCGTCCGCCCAATTCAAAACAATCAGTCTCGCCCTCGGGGAATAATGCTTCGGAAGCATCCCCGGACTTCGTAACGCCTGTGGGTCTCCGGTCCCGGTTTCCAGCGGGCCTTCGCCGATGACGGCCGCAAGCGATTCCCCATGGATCATTCCCGGACGCAAGAGGCGCGGCGGCGAAACCGCCAGGTCCACCACCGAAGATTCAATCCCCACCTGAGATTGCCCACCGTCAATAATAAGGGAAACCTTGTGTCCGAGACTTTTTTGAACGTGCCGCGGAAGGGTGGGCGAAAGTTCGTTGGCGCGGTTTGCGCTCGGCGCCGCCAGCGGAAAACCGCACGCCCGTATCACAGCTTGAATAAACGGATGACTCGGCCACCGAACGCCAACGGTCCCGCCGCCCGCCGTTACGATCAGCGGGATTTCCTCCGACCGCGGCAAAACCAGCGTCAGCGGGCCGGGCCAAAATGCCGCGGCCAGTTTTTCCGCGAGCGGTGGCCAAGCGGACACACAGCGGCGCGCCATTTCCAGGCTGGCAACATGGACGATGATCGGGTTTTCCGGCGGACGCCCTTTGACTTCATAAATCCGGCCCACTGCCCGTGCATCCCACGCGTTCGCCGCCAGGCCATAGACGGTTTCCGTGGGCAGCGCCACCAACTGGCCGGCCCGCAATAGCGTTGCCGCCCGCCCGACCGCCTCGTCGAAGAGCGCGGCCGTATCGATTGAAAGAATTTCCGAACTCATCGGTTTGCAATTGGACGCTAGCAAACTTCACGGTCTCTTCCTACACTTTCCACATGCTGCGCGAGCTGGCCAAACAACTGGCGAATAATGAATCGTTGACCGATCCCCAGGTCTCCGCCGCCATTGACGCGCTTGCCGACGTCGCCGTGCCGGTCGAAATCAAGGCGGACTTTCTGATGGCCCTTTCCAGGAAAGGCGAAACCGTTGGAGAAATTGCGGCGTTCGTGCGGAAATTGCGGACTTTGGCGATTGAACCGCCGATTGATTCTCAAACTCGCGCGCTGCAAATCCTCGATGTCTGCGGAACCGGAGGTGACCGTCTCAACACCTTTAACATTTCAACAACGGTGGCGATTATTGCGGCGGCGGATGGAATTCCTGTGGCCAAACATGGCAACCGCGCCGTCACCTCCCAGGCGGGCAGCGCCGATGTGCTTCAGGCGCTCGGCGTAAAAATTGACTTGCCTCCGGAGGCCGCCGCCCGAGCTTTGCGCGAAACGCATTTCGCCTTTTTTTTTGCGCCCGATTATCATCCGGCTTTTAAGGAAATCGGCCCCGCCCGGCGCCGATGCGGCGAACGTGGCCAGAAAACGATCTTCAATTACCTCGGCCCTCTCCTCAACCCGGCTCGTCCGGCGTTGCAGCTTATTGGCCTGCCTCATCCGCATTTGTGTCTTCCGATCGCCACCGTTTTGCAATCGCTGGACGTCCGCCGCGGCATGGTGGTCAGCGGCGCGGTCCCCCCTGACGGCGACAAACTGCGAAATCTCGACGAATTGTCCACGCTCGGCGAAAACACGGTGGTGGAATTTCATCATCCGTGTGCCTTGGCCGCATCGTCCCTGCTCCCGGAGAATTTTCCAATACAACCTGCCACGCTCTCTGATTTGGCGGGTGGAGACCGCGAAACGAATGCCGCAATTGTGCGGCGCATTTTGCGCGCGGAGGAACGCGGACCAAAGCGCGACGCGGTGCTGTTGAATTCCGCGGCGGCGCTGTTCTTGGCCGGGAAAACCCGATCGATCGCCGATGGCTGGGAACGGGCGGCGGAAGTGATCGACTCCGGCAAGGCATTCGCAAAACTGGAGGAGCTTATCGCTTTTCGTTGAAGTCCTGGCGTCCGTACTTCGTGGCCCGAAGGTTCGCGGCAAGGTTTTGCAATTTCAAGCTCGGCTTCAGCGTCTGCCATTCGATTCCCTGTTTCTCTCGTGCCGTCTGGCACATCGCATTTTCCCAGTCGTCACGCGACAAGGAGATCGGCGGGGGTTGAACGGAACCCTGGATAAGTAGGCCGTTGCGGGTCCGCCGCTGCGCTGCGCCGGCGATTTTGCGGCCATGCCAAAGCAGATCGTCCTTTTCGGCGCCGATGAAGCATTGCCCGGGAATTTCTTTTTGACGCGAGGGCGAAAGGGTGGTTGGCACATGCATCAGCGCGAAAGCGTCTCGAAGCCACTCATGAATGCGCCGGTAGCTCTCGGTCGCTTTGATCCGATGCCAACTATGCGCGGGTGGAAAAATCAGGCTGTAGGTCCAATCCGCATCGTGCGGCACCAATCCGCCGCCTGTTGGCCGCCGCACCAGCGGACGCAACGCCGTCAGTTTTTCAACCTCCGTGTATTTTTGCGAATAGCCAAAGCTCGCCGCTGGTTCAGTCCATCCGTAAAACCGAAGCGTTGGCCCCGGCAGTTCGGGCGCGAATTCCAGCAATGCCTCGTCGAACGCCATATTGTAATCAAACGGCTGCCGCCCCTGTCGTAACAGCAGCCACACGGCGCTTCGGCTTTGTGAATCGCTGGTCACTTCGACTTTACCAAAACCCTTTTTCTTAGAATCTTTTGCCCGGTGGGGCAATCGGATTGGATTTCGCACCGGGGACAATCAGGGTTCCGCGCAAAACAGCGACGCCGTCCATGCCAAATGAGCAAATGGCTGAAAACGGCCCATTTTTCGGCGGGCACCAGTTTTAACAAGTCGGTCTCGATCTTCTCGGGCGCGGAATGGCGCGTCAAACGCAGACGCTCGGAAAGCCGTATCACATGCGTATCAACAACAATTCCGACGCTGACGTTAAACGCATTTCCCAAAACGACGTTTGCGGTTTTGCGGCCAACGCCGTTCAATTCCAGCAGTTCCTCCATCGTCTGCGGGACGCGGCCCCCGTGCTTTTCGACCAGCATGCGGCACGCCGCCTGGATGTTTTTCGCCTTGCTGCGATACAAGCCGATGCGCCGAATGGCTTCCTCCAATTCGCCGGGGGGAGCCTGCGCGAAATCCGCGGCGGTGCGATATTTTTTAAAGAGGCCGGGCGTCACAAGATTGACCTGGCGATCGCTGCATTGCGCGGAAAGTATCGTGGCAATGAGCAACTGGAGGGGATTGGAATAGGTAAGTTCGCAGTGCGCTTCGGGATATGCCTTTTCGAGGCCCGCGATGATCTTCAGAACTCGTTCTTTAGTGTTGGCCATGTGGGTTCCCAAGGATGTCCTCCATTCGCGCGGGCAGCATCGCAATGGCAAATTGGGCGGCCGCAGCCCGCATTCGCAAATCCGTGGCGCATATTTTATTGATCCGGTGCATCTCGCAGGTTGCGACGTGAATCGCGTCCAAAGTCCGCAACGGAATATGCGGATGACACGCGATTTGAATTTCGGTTGCGCGGTCGAGAATCAAGCGATTGAGGGCAAACAAACGGATGACGTCGTCCTCCACCATCGAATGAAATTTGTCCGACGCCGCAACCCGTTCGCGGGACGTAATGTGTCCACCGCGCTCCTTGGCCAGCAAGGCCGAACGGACTTCCGTCAAGGCAAGCTCGGAAGTGTCGCAGACTTGGCCGGCAAGGAGGCGGTCAAACCATTGGCTATCAGGCTCCCGCACGAGCAATTTCACCACGATGGCGGAATCGACGTACATCACCAATCACGCGAGTCCCGGTCCTGGTTAATCAGTTCTTCGGCGGACGGCCCTCCGTGAACGGGTTGCCTCGAAAGGAACTCGCCCATCCCCGGGAATACTTTCCGGCTCCGGCCTTCCGGGACCCTGATGAGTCTGGCCTTGGGCCTGCCGTCGCTTGTGATCGTGATTTCCCGCCCGCCCGCCACCAACTCAACCAGGGCAGACAGATGAGCTTTGGCGGCGCGCAAATTGATCACCTCTCCAAAACCCGGAGCTACAGCAACTTCCTTGAGCACTGTCGGTTTCGATTTGATTGTGTATTTCACTGTCTTTGTCATTTTCACGACGCGAATGTAGTCTCATGGGACCACACGGTCAAGCTTTTTTTGCGTAAATATTTCGATTCGCGTTGCCATTTACGCCCTGCTCTCAATTTCGGCCCGCATTGAAACATTGCATAGAGGATTGTTTGCCGTTAGACTGCCTGCATATAAAACGTCGGCCCGCGTTTTGGGCGGCGGAATCCAATTTTTTAATTATGTCACAACATCGAAGTCTGCGCGCGGCAAGCACCACCGGGGCCAAACGCAATGTCATGAAACGGTTTGAACGGGTCGCCGTCCTCAAAAAACGCGGCCAATGGAAAACGGGGGATCGTGTCACCGGCCTGCGCAAAACTAAAGGCGAGCCTTAACAGCCCAGTGGTCCGTCTCCAAAAATTCCTGGCCGAGGCCGGAATCGCTTCCCGGCGCGCCAGCGAACAAATCATTACCGCGGGCCGCGTCACCATCAACGAGCGCCCCGCCGCGCAATTGGGTGTCAAAGTGGACCCCGCGCGCGACCGTGTGGCCGTCGATGGAAAGGTCATCAAGGCGAAGCGAAAGGTATATCTGGCCCTCAACAAGCCACCCGGTTTCGTCTGCACCCGCTCCGATTCGCAGGTGCGGGACAAAATCGGTGACCTTTTGCCGGAGCATTGGAACGATTTATTTTCCGTGGGCCGGCTCGATTGCCAGAGCGAGGGATTGATTTTTTTGACGAATGACGGCCATTTTTGCTTGAAATTAACTCATCCCCGTTATCGCATTCCACGGATATATGTCGCGTGGGTGGAAGGCCGGGTCACGCCGGAAATGTTGCGAACTTTCACGGCGGGCGTCCTCAGCGCGGGCGAGACGTTAAAAGCCCGCAAGGCGCATCTGGTTTCGGCGAATAATTCCAACAGCATCGTCGAGTTGGAATTGGCGGAAGGGCGGAACAGGGAAGTCCGCCGCTTGTTTGAATCGCAACGCCTGACGGTTCGCCGGCTTCAACGCGTGCAAATCGGTCCAATCAAACTGGGCCAGTTGCCGGTGGGCCGCTGGCGGGCGTTGACAGAACCTGAGATTAAATCTCTATTTGCTCTAATATGAAAAAGAATTTCTGGCTTTTATCGGCAGTGGCATCGCTGGCCGCGATCTCCCTTTGGGCGCAGGACACCACTCCCGCCGCCCCCACTCAGACTCCTGCTCCGTCCGCAGCCGCCACCCAGCCGGCACCGGAACCTCCGGCCAAGGCCCCAAGAAAAAGGGCCACCGGCATCAAGTCCCGCGTCCCGATGAACCCGCCCGCCACCGGTCTCGTAAAAGCGGGCACTCTGAACGTTCGCGGGCGCCCCTCGTTCGTCGGCGAAGTCCTGGGCCACGTCCAAAAGGACGAAACCGTCACCGTGCTTGAGGAAATCACTTTGAATCATCCCCCGGCCCACGAACCCCCACTGTGGTACAAAATCGTCATGCCCACGAATATCCCGGTCTGGCTGGATGCCGATTACATCGACGCCTCCACAAAATCCGTCAAGGCCCGCCGCGTCAATCTCCGTGGCGGCCCGGGAGAAAATTTCAGTGTGGTTGGCCGTCTCGAAAAAGGCGCGCCGATTGAAGAAATCCGCCGCGAAAAAGGCTGGGTATCGATCCCCGCTCCCACCAACGCCTACGGCTACGTCGCCGCCGAGTTGGTGGAAATCCAGGCCACCCTCGCTCCCGCGCCCGTCGTTGAAGCTCCCGCTCCAGTTGCTGCGACTCCAACGGAAACCGTGCCGGTCACCACTCCCGCCGCGCCGGTGGCCGCCACCACCGAACCCACCCCCGCAACCCCCGTTGCTCCCGTCCCAACCGACCAATCGCAGACGGCCCAGGAGTTGGCCGCCCTCCGCCAGGCAACCCCGACCGAGCCTGTCGCTGCCGCCGCCGCCGCCCCGCCCGCCGCCACTGAGGAATCCGCCGCGCCGCGAATCGTGACCCGCGAGGGTTTCGTCCACCGCTCCTACAACATTCAGGCCCCGGCGGATTATGAATTGCACGACATCAAGACCGGCGACCTGATCGAATATTTGCAGCCGCAACTTCCCCAGAATTTTAAAATTTACGTCGGCACCCGCGTCACCGTCACCGGCCCGGAAGTCATCGACCACCGCTGGCCTCGCACTCCTGTCTTGCAGGTGCAAAGCGTGGACCTGGTGCCTTGATGTCCAGATGTCCGCAGCCAACCTCATTGACGGGCGCGCAATCGCGGAGCAGCTTCACCATGACACCGCCCGGCGCGTCGCCGCTGTCAAGGCGCGCGGCATTGAACCTCGCCTGGTGTTTATTCGCGTCGGTGAAGATCCGGCCTCGCGCGACTATGTGGCCCGAAAGGAAAAAAGCTGCGCTCGCGCCGGAATTTCGTCTCAAACCCTCGTATTGCCTCAAACGACCGCCGAGACGTCCCTGCTCGATTTGATTTCGCGACTGAACGCCGACGCGACCGTCCACGGAATTCTCGTTCAAGCCCCGCAGCCCCGCCACATTTCCGAGACAAAAATCTACGGCTCAGTCGCTCCCGGAAAAGACGTCGATGGTTTCCATCCCCTCAACGTCGGCAAACTTCTGCTCGGCGATCCCACAGGTTTTCGTTCCTGCACGCCGGCCGGCATCCACGAATTACTGGCCCGCTCCGGCGTAAAAATCGAAGGCGCCGAAGTTGTGATTCTTGGACGCTCGAACATCGTTGGCAAACCCCTCGCGGCCATTCTCCTTCAAAAGGCCCCCAATGCCGGCGCAACCGTCACGATTTGCCATTCACAAACGCGCGATATCGCCGCCCATTGCCGCCGCGCGGATATTTTGGTCGCCGCGCTGGGCGCCGCTCAATTTGTCAAAGCCGACATGGTCAAACCGGGGGCCGTGGTGATCGATGTCGGCGTGAGCCGCGTGCCGGACCCTTCCGCAAAAAACGGTTCACGCATCGTCGGGGACGTCGATTTCGCCGGCGTCCAGCCCATCGCCGGCAAAATTACGCCCAATCCCGGTGGCGTCGGTCCGATGACCGTTGCCATGCTTTTGCAAAACACCGTGCAAGCCGCCGAGCAGTCGTCAATGTAAGTCCAAACAAAAAAAACCAGCCTATGACACCGTCAAGAATATTACCCGATTTGCAATGCTCCCTTCTGTGCGAGGACGTCCGCCAGGAAATCACCGGCAACCCCATTCTCATTGGCGTGATCGGCGTCATCAGGGTGCCGATGCTCCCGGTTGCCGCCGGCAAGCTGTGCCTGTTCAATCGTTGGACCGCTGGCGTCGGTCAATTCACGGAATCCGTCCGCCTCATCGCTCCGGACCAGACCACCGTGTTGCAGAAAACAGAAAGAAAATTCGCTTTGCAGGACCCGACTCAAAGCTCCACGACCGTGGCCGTCTGGGTGCAGGTCAAATTTGAAGCCGCCGGCACTTATTACGTCGAAGTAATGGTGGATGACGTGATGAAACTTCGGTTCCCGATACCTCTCGTTGTGGTGCCCCCGCCCGGCCCTCCCGGTGAACCCAAAAAGGGTCCATGAGCGATGGCGCAGACGGGCCTAACCCGCCGGCGGGTGCATGGCAACCGCTGACTTTCGGCGGGGCGGCTGCATTTGCTTCGGCACGGATCGGCCGGGTCCTGTTGGTGGGTTTGCTGGCGGCTGCTGTCTTCGCCGTCGGATTCGTCTGGCTTCTCCAGCGCGATTATTCCCCGATCTTTCTTCAGGCGATTCAGCACATGCCCGAAACCGCAAGGATCGCCGATGGACGCCTTCAGGGGGTCCCCGATAATATCATTACCGAGTCCAAGGTTCTCGCCATCGCCGTCACCCCGGCAACCTCCGAGGAAATCGGCCAGGACGCCGACCTTCAGCTCCAATTGCGTCAAACCGATTTTTGTGTCACTTCTATTTTTCAGCCGGACCGCGGTCTGGTCTTTCAATATGGCTCCGGCAATTCCCTGAACATGGCCCGATCCGCCGTGGAACCGTGGTGGGGCGCGTGGCTGCCGGTATTGTTGACGGCGGCGGGCTTGATCGCGCTCGTTTTTCTGTTCGCGTCCTGGGCTTTTCTGGCCGCGGTTTACATGGCGCCGGCCAAATTCATCGCCTGGTTTGCGGATCGGAATTTATCCTGGCGCGCCGCGTGGAAACTCAATTTCGCCGCAATGGCTCCCGGCGCGCTGGTGATGACGTTCGCCGTTCTTTTATACGGATGGCACAGGATAGAGCTGGTGCAGCTCTCTTTCTTTTGGCTCGCGCATTTGGTGATGGGGTGGGTTTACGTGGCCGGCGCGGTATTGGCGTTACCCCGCCTTTTCCCGCGCGCTTTTCCCCGGAAAAATCCTTTTACCTGAGCCTCCGGAAAAAATCTCTCTTCCGTTTTTTTTCCGGCCGTGTTTTACTGTGCGCGAAATGAGCGTCGGCCAGAGCATTTGGGACAAGCTTTTCCGGCTGGTGTTGGCCTTATTGGTCATCGCCGCTGTGCTCGCCATTGTCCTCTGGTATCAACCGGTCATCCAGGAAAACCAGCGGATGCGCGAGGAAAAACTGGCCCTCGACGCGAAAATTGCCAAGGCAAACGAAACCGCGCGAAAATTGGACGCCGCGCTCCGCGCCCTCCAAAATCCCACCACTGTCGAACGCCTTGCCCGCGAGCGCCTCAGTTACGCCAAACCCGGCGAGGACGTCATTCACTTCGATCCGCCGGCCACCACGAAGACCCAATGACGGTTCTCAAACCGTCATGATTTCTTTTTCCTTCGCCGCCAGGTGGGCTTCGAGTTTGCCGATGTATTGATCGGTCAACTTTTGGACTTCTTTTTCGGCGACTTCCTCCTGGTCCTCCGCAATCCCGCCGCCTTTGGTTTCCTTCTTGATCGCTTCGATCGAGTCCCGGCGGACATGCCGGATCGCCACGCGTCCGTCCTCTGTCATTTTGCGGACGATTTTCACCATGTCGTGGCGCCTCTCCGAGCTGAGCTCCGGCAAAACCAGCCGGATGACTTTCCCTTGGATCGTCGGCGTAATACCAAGGTTGCTCTTGAGAATCGCCTTCTCAATCGGATGCACCGTTGTGGCGTCCCACGGCTGGATCGCGAGCACCCGCGCCTCCGGCGTGGTGATGCCCGCCAATTCCCGGATCCTCATTTGCGACCCATAAACTTCCGCCATGATATTCTCCACCAGCACCGGCGAGGCCCGCCCCGTGCGCAAGCCGGAGAATTCGTGCTGCACAACCTGCTCGGTTTTTGACATTTTTTCTTCCGCTTCCAGCAGTATGTCGTCAAGAGCCATAGATTCTTTTAAGCTTCAACCTTCCGCAGTTAATGTCAACCTGTCACGAGCGTCCCGACCCGTTCGCCAAGGACCACCCGCTTGAGGTTGTGCGCCTTGAAAAAATCAAATACGATGATTGGCATCTTGTTGTCCATGCACAGCGAAAACGCCGTCGAATCCATCACTTGCAACCGTTTTTGCAACGCTTCCAGATATGAAATTTGATCGTAGCGCGTCGCCCCCGGATTTTTCGTCGGATCGCAATCGTATATGGCGTCCACCTTCGTCGCCTTGAGTATCACTTCGGCGCCGATTTCATTCGCCCGCAACGCCGCCGCCGTGTCGGTGGAAAAATAAGGATTGCCCGTGCCTCCCCCAAAAATGACCACGCGCCCTTTCTCAAGATGCCGCACCGCGCGCCGCCGAATGAACGGCTCCGCGACCTGCGACATCGTTATCGCGCTCTGCACGCGCGTCGCCACCCCTAGTTTTTCCAATGCGTCTTGCAGCGCGAGCGAATTGATCACCGTCGCCAGCATTCCCATGTAATCCCCCGTCGCGCGTTCGATCCCGCGTTCCCCGCCCGAGGCGCCGCGATAAATATTCCCCCCGCCCGCCACCACGACCACCTGCACCCCCATCTCCCGGACTTCCGCGATTTGCCGCGCCATTTCCCGAAGCGACTCCGCGTTGATCCCCACGCCGTTCTCGCCGCCCAGCGCTTCGCCGCTTAATTTAAGAAGGATTCGTTGGTATTTGGGTGCCCGGATTTTCTTCATGAACTTCCAGTCTTTGTAACAACCGCGCCCTCAAGCGTCAATGAAGGAGAGTCGAAACTTTAGCCGCCATTTCCCTCAAACGGAAATCCCTTGTTACGTGCAAGTTACATCATCATAATCCTCGTTCTTGCGTTATTGCGATGGCATGAAGACTGCTAAATCTGAGCGATTGGTAAAGTTGAGTTTGATTTGACTGTTATGCCCGACAACAACAGCCCCCCGAAGCGCTATCGGGAAGAGTATAAGCGCGCTGCGGCCGATTTTGTGGAGAGAAGCGGCCACAACCTCATAGAGTCCGCCGCCGAATTAGGAGTTGACCCAGGCGAGTTGCGCGAGTGGACGGAAAAGGAGCCGGGTCCGGCCAAGTCTTCCAAGTCCCTCAGCGCCATGGCACAATTGCGCGCCGAGAATGAATCCCTGCGAAATCAAATTCTGCAACTTCAGATGCAGTGGGACATTCTAAGGACTACGCTCGGAGTTCTTTCGACAACAGTTTGTTCGCGCGAGGCGATGTAATTTGCCCTCACGCCGGGCTTTGCAACGCCTTGCGCAGTTTTTCTTTGATATCGAGTTGCCGCTCCTGCTTCAGAAGCTTTGCCCCCGTCCGTTCCGTGACATAAAAACTGTCAATCGCCGCCCCTTTTTCGGTGAGAATTTTCGCGAGCGACACATGAACTTCCAATTCCGTCAACGTTCTCGAAATGTCATACAGCAATCCCACTCGATCTTCCCCCTGGATATCGATGATTGTGCGATTGTCAGACGTGAGATTATCCACTTCGATGACTGTCGGAATTTTCTCCCCGTCGAGCGATTTGTAATTGGCCGGCCCTGTCCGGACCTTCGCGATCAACGCCGTCAAATCCAGCGCCGTCCCGGTGAGAATTTTTTGCACGAGGCTTTCAAATTTCTCCCGTTCTTCCCGATTCGCCAGCAATCCTGTTTTCGCGTCAATCACGCAAAATGCGTCCAGGATCACTCCGTCGCTGCGTGTGAGAATCTCCGCGCTCAGAATGTTGAAGCCCGCCGCCGTGAGGCATCCGGTGATTTTGCTGAATAGCCGCTCGCGGTCCCACGTGCAAATCGTCACCGTCGTATAACCCCGATCCGGTTCGTTGTGCCACGTGATGATCGGCGTCAGGGCGTTGACTTCGTTTTCGGATAATTGCAACTGGATGAATCGATGCACCTGCGTAATGTCCCGCAGAATTTCCTTCGGCTCATTGATCTGGCAATACCGCGGCGGGACGTGATTGAAATGCGCGCGAATTTCCGCCGGATCAAACGTCGGCGGCGCCATGCGCCCGATTTCCTCGATCAGCAACTCGCGTTGGCGCACTTCGGCAATCAGAAAATCCGTCCCTCCTGTCAATTGCGTCCGCGTTTTGTGGTAAAGCCTCCACATCACCGCATCCTTGAATCCATTCCAAAGCTGGTCGCTCGTGCCCATTGAATCGGCGAACGTATGGATCGTCAGCAGCACGAGGTTCTCCACCGTCTGTATCTGCCGCGCGAAATTGCTGATCACCGACGGATCATCCAAATCGCGGCGCTGCGAAATTTGCGCCATCGCAAGGTGGTTCTCGATGACAAGCCGCAAAGTATGCGTCTTCGCCCCGTCCAACCCCAGCCGGCGCGAGACGCTCAACGCCACCTTGCCCCCAATCTCTTCATGGTGCCCCGTCCGGTAGGCCTTGCCGGCATCGTGCAAAAGCAGCGCCAGGTAAAGAACGTAGGCATTTTCCACTTCGCGCGAAATTTCCCCGTAAGCCGCATACGGCGGGGTCTTGGCGTTCCACACCTGGTCCAGCTTTTCGATGCAGACCAGCGTGTGCTCGTCCGCGGTGTATTGATGATAGAACTCATGCTGCACCAGGCAGGTCAAACGCCCGAATTCCGGCAAAAACTTTCCCAGCAGCCCCACCTCGTGCATCGCCCTCAGCGCCGGCGCCACGCTCCCCCGCTGGTCCAGGATTTCCAGGAACGTCGCCCGCACGTGCGGGTCTTTCAAAAACGAATTATTGACAATCGAATGCGAATTGCGGATCAACTGCGTCATCGTCGGATGCAGCTTCAATCCCCGCTGCTGCGCCTGCAAAAACACCCGCATCAAGCGCCGCGGGCTGTCCCGGAAAATCGTCGAGGACGCCGGCCGGATTTCACCATTCTCGAACTTGAACCCATCCACCGCCGCCTCCGGTTTGCGCGAAGACGGCGAGCGAAAAATATCCCGCGCCCGCGAAAGAAGCCGCTTCGGTTTCGGAAAAAGCGCCATCCGTTGCTCGACGATGCGTGTGATCAAATCAATGTTCCGGCTGTGTCGATAAAAATCCCCCATGAACATCTCCACCCGCTTCCCCGCCGAGCGGTCATGGTAACCCAGGTTCGCCCCCACCGACGGTTGCAGGCTGCGCCCCAAATTGTCGGCGGGCCGGTTCACCAGGTAATGCAGTTCATTGCGCGCCCGCAGAAGGAATCCATAAGCGTTGTCGAGTTTTTTGCTTTCGCTGGCGCTGATCATTTCATGCTGCTCCAATTCCGCCAGCGTGCGCGTCCGGTATTTGAAATGCGACATCCACAGCAGATTCTGATAATCCCTCAACCCCCCGCAGCCGTTTTTGATATTCGGTTCCTGCATGCACGCGGAATTCCCGTACTTCATCCGGCGCGCCGCCTGGTCCTCCAACCGCGCCGCGATATATTCGTTTTCATGTCCCATCACGCATTTCGCCAGGAGCGTTCGCGAAAACCGGTCGAAGAGTGTTTCATCCCCAAAAATCCGCCGCGCCTCGATGAGCGCCGTTTTGGACTGCATATCGCTGTTGGCCACCGTCACGCAATCGTCAATCGACCGCACCGAATGCCCCACTTTGAACCCGAGGTCCCAGAGCGAGTAGAGCATCCCATCGAGCAACTCCGCCAAAGGCGGTCGCGCTTTCCCCTGGGCGACCATGTCATTCTCGTGCAAAAACATGATGTCGATATCGCTGTGCGGATTCAGTTCCGCCCGCCCGTACCCTCCAATCGCCACCAGCGCAAAGTGCGGCCAGGGACTTTTCGAAAGCAGCGGCGAAGAGTTTCTCACTCCTTCCAGGATATTGCGCAGCACCAGGTCAATGATGACGGCCCGCGCCCGGCAGATCACCCGTCCTTCGCCCCCCGCCCGGTGGAGAATTTTGAGCCGATGCGTTTCGACCTTGAGAAAATTCCTGTAGCGGCCCAATTCCTGTCGGGGTGAAATGCTGGGAGGCAGGACCAATCGTGCCGCCGCGTGGGTTTCAATTTTTTCGAGCAAAGACGCCATCCACAGGGAGAATAGTCAATTTTTCTAAAAAAGCTAAACCAAAGAAAGTGTTGTGCTGTTTCGACTCTTTCGGAAAAGACGAGTCAGGGATTCTGTTGTAATGAATAGTGGCGACTCCCGATGACACGCGCGACGATTGCCGCGTAGATTGCCAGTTGGAAGTTTATGTTAAAAGCGATCCTCAAACAGCGTAACGAAAAGGAAAAAAATGAATAATCCAAAAACGATGCAAGCCGTCACCATTGATAAATACGGCGGCAAGGAAGTTCTCAAAGTCAACAAGATTCCCGCGCCCGAGCCTGGTCCTGGCGAAGTCCTCATCAAAGTTCAAGCTGCCGGTGTCGGTGTGTGGGACAACAAGCTCCGCGAAGGTCGAATGAAAGAAATGTTTCCGCTCAAGTTTCCCATCGTGCTCGGGGCGGACGGAGTCGGTTCCATCGAAGCACTCGGCGCCGGCGTGCGCGATTTTAAGGTCGGCGATAAAGTTTATGGCAACGGATTTATGAATCCCAAGGGCGGTTTCTATGCCGAATACATCGCCCTGCCCGAAGAGCTCGTTGCGCCCGCCCCGAAAAGCCTGCCCCCTGTCGAGGCTGCTGTTCTTGCCGTTCCCGGCCTTACCGCTCTCCATGGGCTGGACGACGCTTTAAAAATCAAAAGCGGCGATTCCCTGCTGATTTTTGGGATTGGCAGCGTTGGCCATGTGGCGATCCAACTCGCCAAACGCCTCAAAGCGCGCGTGATTGCTGTGGCCTCGGCCGACGACGGCGTGGCGCTTGCAAAAGCGGCCGGAGCAGATGAGGCCGTCAACAGTTCGACCGGCGACATCGCGGCCGCCATTCGGAAATTTGCCCCGGACGGTCTTTCCGCCGTGCTGGCAACAGTCAACGGCAAGGGACTCGACGAGGCCATTGCGGCCATCCGCCAGGGCGGCAGGGTTGCTTACCCGACAGGTGTCACGCCACCCCCTCAAGGCAGGCCGGGTGTCGAAGCCGTCGTGTTTAATGGTGAGGCAGACCGCGCCTCATTTAACAGATTGAATGCGCTGATCGGTGCGGGTCCGTTCGAAGTCCACGTCGATCAAGTTTTCCCGCTGAGCGACGTTGGCGCGGCCCACGCGGCAATGCAACGGCATCATTTGGGTCGCATGGCGCTAAAAATCGGCTCCGATTCGATCTCAGCGCGTTCCTGATTTTATTTAGGAACCACGGAAAGGATTGGATAATCCGGTCTTAGCCGAAGGATTTCCCTCTCTCCACGCCTGCGGGGAGAGAGGGATGGGATCTATTTGAAAATCGCACCAAATAAAATCAGTAATCGTACAGCCCGCTGTCATGTGAATACCCGCCGCCGCCACCGCCACCGCCCGGCCCGCCTTCTTCCTCCCCGCCCATGAAATCCCCCAGCACATCCCCCATGTCCTGTTCGATCTTCTCCGGGTCCTCCCCTGCTTCCAGCCGTTTGATGGCCACATCCAATTCCTTCGGCATTGTCCCCGCGGGCATCATGTCCTTCATTTTCTTCATCAAATGCGCCATGTGCCGCGGATTATTTTCATCCATGTGTTCCATGTCCCGCTCCATCTCCGCCATCGCGCGGGCTACTCGTGGATCATCCACATCCGGCATCCCCTCCTTCGGGTCGCCCTCGGACGCGGCGGATGGTTCCTTGGCGCCGCGCGGCATCGCGAACGCGCTCACCTGTTTGACCAACTTGCGATTCCCGCACTTGGGGCAAGTCGGCAGTCGTTCAGGCTGCAATTTTTTGGAAAGGAAATTGAAAATCTTCCGGCATCGCGGACAGGCAAATTCGTAAATTGGCATAGCAGACCTTAACTTGCAGATAAAACCCCCCTCGCGCAATTAACTTTCACTCCGGGTACCCCTACGGATACGGCTGCACTACATCTTCCTCAAGTGATACATTCAGGTTGCCGATAACGACTCGATGGCTTGCTCAATCTCGTGCAATACCTGGCCGTGACGAAAAGTTGCTCACTTATTTTGTTGCCGAATCCATCGAATCCTTTTAATTGAACCGCATACTTTAATGAAATGCCTGTAAGCAATCCAACTCCTGCAGCGGAAGGCCTTGAGATCGTGGTCATTGGCTCCTTTAACCCGGGCATTTTTCATCCCGCTTGGTTTCTCCATCAGAAACTCATTGACCAAGAGGAGGCCGAATCTCCCGATACAAGCGTGAATGTTGTGGGTCGAGAGGTGACGGAAATCCAGATCTGCGGGATCAAGGTACAGTCCATGAGCGACCGACTCTCGCTCAGCACGGCAAACATTTCTCAAGCCGCTCGAATTGAAGATCTAATGATTCAAATTTTCACGGTGTTGTCACATATTCCGGTGACTGCGTGCGGCATAAATGCCCATGCGTTTTATTCTATATCCAGCCGGCTCTTCTGGCACAAGATTGGTCATACGTTGGTCCCGAAGAACCTGATTTGGAATGAACTCGTCACCTCTCCGGGCATGCAATCGGTTACAATTAAAGCTCCACGCAATGACGACTTCCGCGGAGAAATTTATTTGACTGTGGAGCCGTCGCTAGATCCTCGATTTGATCCTGGTCTTTTTGTGCGCTCCAACTACCATTACCCGTTGCCAAAAGAAACCCTTCATACCGGATCGACTGAACTGCTGCTGCGATTCATCAATTCCGAATTTGAAAAAGCCAGCGAAATGGCTAAGGTTACGGCGAACAAAATTTTTGAGAAGATAAGGCCAGACGATGACTGAAACAACTTCACATAATATCCACTGGTTAAACGACTTCAATACTGATCTCCAACAAAGGAAATCAACAAAGTCCTTTTTCCCGAATGGCACGGGGCGTTTTTTATTTAAGGAAGCTGTTACGCA
Source organism: Verrucomicrobiia bacterium (assembly GCA_036272955.1). Taxonomy (GTDB): domain Bacteria; phylum Verrucomicrobiota; class Verrucomicrobiia; order Limisphaerales; family Palsa-1400; genus DATAUD01. The sequence continues at coordinate 4,705 of DATAXU010000063.1, read as the reverse complement.
CGACCCTTCAAGCTCAAAATCGCCTTTGTTGTTTCATGGAGGCCAGGTCTCATCGGAACCCGGAACAATGGGAGGACGCCCAATAGAAGTGAAAATTCCGCGCGTAAAGCAATTCGGTGGCCAACCCAAAGAACGTTATATTCTGCTCAAGAAATATCAAGGCTTTGTGTGTTCGCAAGGGGAGACGACTTTTACCGCTCGATTGTTTGAGAATGCCAGCGAGCATCCTGTCATCGAAGCTGAATTCGATTTGGAAGAGCTATCAGAGACAGACCGCGAATTGGCTGTGGAGGGAGCCGCGTTGGTCTGGACGATTGGATACCATGAGAACGGTCCGCGCAAACGTGAATCGTTGATTTATATTCGCCGCAGACCCGGTTGGACCGAAGAAGAATCAAAAGAGGCTAAGGCTGACACTGAAGCGCTCACCAGTGGCATTACTTGGAAATAACTGGGGAACTCCACCGGCACCTGAGGAATTGGAGGTGTCCATCTTTGGGCCGGGCTTTGGTGAATGCGTCATAATCCATTTCGGAAATGCGCAATGGGGGGTCGTTGATTCATGCTTAGACCCCACATCAAAACGTCCAGCTGCATTAGACTACTTCCAAGCCATTCGTGTCGACGTAGAACAGTCGGTGCTTTGCGTAGTCGCAACACACTGGCACGACGACCACATCGATGGAATCAGTTCTGTTTTTGAGGCCGCAAAACGAGCGACCATCATCTGCACTGCTGCTGTCGCGACAGAGCAATTCAATACGATCTTGGCTTCTTGGAGTGCGATGCAATCCTTGCCAGGTGGATCAGGAGTTGATGAGCTTCACAAAATTCTAGTCGAACTAAGAGCCCGAAAGCCAAATTCCAGGCTGCCGACTCCCGTCCTAGCGTCAGCGAGCAAGACGCTGTGGCAGCGGACCGAAAACCCACCAGTAATTGTCAAGTCTTTGTCACCCTCCGACGCTGCCGTTATAGCGGCTACTGCACGGCTCGCGAATTTCGCTCCAATGGCGTCCAAGATTCGTCGCAGGATACCCGACGTCAAACCTAATGACAGTTCGGTCGTTTTATGTGTTACGTTAGGCCCTCACAAAGTCCTGCTTGGCGCAGATTTAGAGGTCCGAAGTGATCCAGCTTTAGGATGGAAGGCGATTCTCGAATCCCCCTTGACAGCAGAGGCTGAACAGCAGGGTTTTAAGATTCCGCATCACGGATCCCAAAACGCGCATTCTGCAGATGTATGGACGCAGATGTTAAGACGAAGCCCGTGGGCCGCGACCACTCCCTTTGTGTCGGGAAGCGTAAAGCTACCGGACGTTGAGGATTGCCGCCGGATATTGCGTCACACACCCCACGCCTATTTGACTGCTCCTCCGCGGCCATCCAAGTTCCGAGATCCAAATCGAACCGTAGAAAAAACAGTCAACGAAGTTGCGAGGTCGGTGCATGTGCTGCCTGGCAGATACGGACATGTGCGAATGCGCAAAAACGTCGCTGCCAATGTTGACGCGCCATGGAATTTCGAGCTTTTCGGTAGCGCGGTCACAATGCAGGATTTTGTGAATTTGTCACAGTAGAAGACGTTCCACCGCCATTCACAGTTCCGACCAGGTCTCTTGTGGGAAGGTGCCATCTTTCATTATCTATTTGTCGTGCCGGTGTCGTGCCGGTGTCGCCCATTAGCAATTTTGCCGGCTTCGCCGTCGGGAAGGCGGAAGTAACTTGACAGTATTCCCCGGGCTCATGTGTCCATCTATTTGCACTTTTTCCACAACTCGGGTGTCGTGTCACCTGGGTATTGGACGGTTACCATCAACTTTCGCTCCGCGGACTCTTCTTCACCACCGTCAGCCGCCCAATCCAAATATTTCCCGCCGCCCGCTTCCATTCCAGCGCGGGCAAATTCGGCTCGAACGAGCTTTCGATCTCCAGGCGGTCCTCAGGGCGCATTTTCTTTATCCACGGCTCGTAAGCCTCAAACGCGCCCCCGCTCGCCTGGATCGAGCGATAGACCTTCAAGTCCTCCGGCGGCATCAGCGCCGGTTCGAACCCAACGATATAACGCCAATCCCCACGCGGATTCCTATAAAACGTGTTGTAAAAAAACTGCATGTTGCCCGCGTAAAAAATCCCCCCATGCCCAGGCATCCACCCCTTCAATTCCGGATCGCTCCCATCGAGAAACACTTCGTTCTGGGAAAACGTGTAGCGCCGTCCAAGGTCGTTGGTCGAAGTCAAAAAAAGCGGAAGCGCGATCATCCCGCAAGCGACCAGCCGTTTCAGAGGCGCCCCGTTCCAAAGATTCGGCATCTCCTCGTCAAACTGCATCGCCATCCAGACAACCGCCGCGGGCAGCCCCCAGTCCGCCCAAAACCGGTCCGCGCTCAATCCCAGCACCCAATTGATCGCAATCATCCACACCACCGGGTCCGTGGCCAATGCCGGCTCCCCTTTGTCTGCGTGACGCCGCCACAGGTAAACCACCGCCAGCAGGACCAATGTCGCAAATTCGCCCTCCGACGGACGAAATTCTCCCACCAGCATCCACTTCGGAATGTGTTCGTCGGAGACCCACTTTGCCATCAGAAACCCACCCTTAAGAAACGCCAGCGGTTTTCCGGTCAAAAGCGCCCCGGCAATCGTGCCCGTCACCCAGCACCCCCCCAGCCAAAGGCTGGCCCGCCACCGTTGCGCCAGGAAAAAAGCCGCGAACAACAGCGGCCAAAGATACCACGCCCCATGCATCCAAACCGAAATGCAGAAACCCACGCAAGTCGCCCCCACCTTCCACCAGGCCGGACGCCGCGCGTCCTCTTTCGACCACGAGAATAGCAACGCGATCAGGATGCCCTCGCTCAACAGATAGGGACGGGCCTGTGTCCATCGCGTCATCACTTCGGGGATCGCGACTAATTCCGCCAAAACCGCCGCGAGCCACGCCTCTGGGCGGCGGACCCAGATCAGCGGAAAACAGAGGATAAAAAACAACAGGCCGCCGACCGAGAAACTCATTAGCGCATTCTCGTCCCACTGCAAAGTGCTGTGCAGCGCTCCGAGCAGCCATTCCCAGCCGGGGCTGTGATCGACGACATACTCGGGGCGCATGACCACAATTTCCGAGTACGGCTTGTTGGCGAAAGGTTTGGCCACATGGCGTCGGGCGTCGCCATTGGCGAGATAGCCGTAAGCCAGGATTTTCAGGCAAATGAACAGGGCGGTTGCGATCGCGACCGCCCAGCAAATCAACGGGATATAACGCTCAACTGCCGTCTCGGCCTGTCGGCGGGTCTTACACTCGGACTCGGATCCGGTTGAGATGTGCAACTGGTTAATTATCAATAGTATTAATCGGACAACAAATAAATTCGCTTAAATTCGAATAAAACCGCTTACACTTTAGCGTTAAAGTCAATTTGAGCCGATTTCGCAATGGGCCGATTTTAATATTTATGTAAAGTGATTATGATAAGCATATTACGTTCAAAATAACTCGTTTCCATACTTAAAAAACCACTGCGGCACCCCAAATGCTATCTATGTCTAAAATCTGACACGTGAGTAGTGTGAGACAGAGCTAAAAGCAGATAGACAATATGAAGATTAACAGTCTAGCAATAATACTGGTGAGCGGATTCGTGGCCGCTAGCTCGCACGCGCAAGGGTATGTAGAGGGGTTGAATTTCGTAGTTACTCACAACACCAGCATTAACGAGATCGGCGCTTACGACGGGGGCAGTGCCTTCACAAGCGACGAATTTGTTGGGATTTTCAATGATGCAACGGGAAATCTCATTGGTCCTGACCTTGAATTTGGCCCTGGCGCTCAAGCTGCGGGCATTACGGGTGAGCAGATTGGCAACACCTACTTCGAGAACACCGCTCCTTTTGTCCTTGCTCCGGGTGAATATTCGATAATTTCCATCGGCTCGGGTTCCGCCAACGGCGGCACAGGTATGGCCGGCGTGGGCGATTCTTTTGATCTCGCCGGCAGTGTTTATACGCTCCCGTCCTCGCAGGATTCCCAATTCCAGTCCAGCACCTACGCGCTCCACGACCCACCCAACAGCGTTCCTGATGGTGGTCTGACAGCCCTGCTCTTGGGCGGCTCATTGGCCGGCTTGGGTTGGATTCGCCGCAAAATCTGACGCGCAAAATCCAACGGTTGGATTTTTAGACGATTTTGTGCGTATTTGTCACTTACCGGCTTTCCTGGCCCAGTAATACTTTCCGCCTCGCACCCGTTGTTTCTGGAAGATTCCCCGGTTTGCCACGCGCCCTCAAGTCGGCCAGCAGCGCAAAGGCCGCTGGTTCAATCGCCTGCGCCGGCCATCCCCACTCCTCGCTCGTTTCAATTTGAATTTGCTGTCCGGCAAACTGCCGTGCAATAGCCGCAACCAAATACGGACTCGACGCTCCGCCACCCGATAGCACAACCCGACTGGGAAGCGTCGGCAGATGCGCCTTGTAATTCAAGGCCAGAGAGCGCGCCGTCAACTCTGTCAGAGTCGCAACACAATCAAATGCCGTCCGCCCCTTGAGGTCCCGCATGGCCGTTTTGAAAAAGGGTTCGCCGAATAATTCGCGCCCGGTGCTCTTCGGCGGTCGCCTGTGAAAATAATCGTGTTTAAGCCAGCGGTGCAAAACCTTCTCGTCCGGTTTTCCGCGCGCGGCCCAGCGGCCATCCTTGTCCATCGAAAGTTTTCCC
>DATAXU010000062.1:0-27239 GCA_036272955.1 Verrucomicrobiia bacterium | reverse complement strand
CGTTTGGCCGCTTCAGCACACAATTTACCATCCTCCACTTCCCGCACCACCTGCAATTTGAAACTTTTACTGTAACGAATAACTTTCATAGATACTTTGATTCTTCCATTTCAAAGTACCAATCTATTTCAGGACGTGACCAAATTTCCCAACTCTCAACACTCCTACCCCAGACCCCCCATGCAAAAAAACTTTGACGCCCTCATTTCCGTCGTCACTCGCTTTAAAGCCGCCACGGCGGAACAAGCAGCCCTGGACAATCGCGAAAAGCAGGCCCGCGATGAAATCGCCTCTGCCGTCGCTGAGGGGTCGCTGGATGATGGCAAGATTTCTCGACGCATCAGCGCCGCCAACGCAACCCTTGACACCGTTGCGGCCCGTCGCACTCACATAGAAAAAACGCTCCGCCCCATGCTCGGCGAAATGCGGGATGCTTTGAGGGATGCGGATTCAGCTTACACGAAAATCGTGCAGGGCCGCCGCGATGCCATCGCAGACAGATTCTACGCCGTCAACGCCGAGTTTTACGAGGGAAGCCAACGCGAAGCGCGGCGGCATTTAAACCACGAAATTTTGCCCGCGTGGAATCTGGCGAACCGCGCCCTCTGGCGTGGAAGCGTCAGCAACTTTACGGAGCAAAACGCCCTGACGTTAATCTCTCAATTCGTAGCGAAGGTGAAAGCCAACATCAGCAAGCTAAACCTCGAACTGTAAGAACCAAAAACCGTATCAACCCCCAAACTCAAAATATTATGCCCCACGACGTAAACCTTGTCCGCCAGCACACCAACGCCTTTGCCGAGACAAAAATCGACAAAACGCCAGACGCCGAAAAAATCATCACCGTCGAAATCGCCGAAAAAACCGGATGCGTCCTGGACGGCGACCGGGTTATGTGCGGCATGACCGTCAAAGTCAGCATCCAACAATGGCGAGCATTGTCCCGCCACTTGAAATTCATCGACGGCCCCGCTGACCACGCCCCGGAAGGATGGACCGCCCCATCAACATCGCCCGCCGCCTCCTAATAATGCGCGAAACCCATCAACCGATTATGCCCAAAAAACAAAACGCTCCGAAGTTGACCGCGCCGCAAATCATCGAAGGCGTCACGGTGTCCGAACTCGCCGCAGTCTTCACCGAATGGCATAAGCGTTGGAAGCTAGACCCCGCAAAATTCCAAACCGACGCGCAAAAACTCTCAAGGCCGTCAGACAGCTACGGGGACAGCGCCGCCCCTTACTTTGCAAACATCCTCAACGAACTTCGCAACCCATGAACACCATCCGCCGCGAAATCCACCCGCAAATCAAAGTCCTCGATGCCGACGCCGGGATTGTCGAATACGTCGCCTCCGATGAAACGGTGGATTGCTACCGCGAAGTCATTATGGCATCCGGTTGGAAGTTTGACCGCTTCGCGCGAAATGCCCCTTTTGTTGACAGCCATCAATACGATTCCATTGAAAATCTCCTTGGCAAAGTCATTGATTTTCAAGTCCAGGGAAACAAGCTCGTGGAAACCGTCAAATGGGCAATCGACGTTCCGAGCAACGAGCTTGCCCAAAAAGGCTTTGCAATGACCCAGGGCGGCTATCTCAAAGCCGTGTCCGTTGGTTTCCTCCCGGAAACTGTCGTATCGAAGTTTGACAACGACGCCGCCGCCTTCAATCAGGCCCTCGAAAAACTTGATCTTGGCGATGATCTCGCGGAATCCGTCCGTTGCATCTACACCAGCCAGCAACAGACCGAACTCAGCGCGTGCATCATCGGCGCGAACCCTTCCGCCCTCGCCCGCGCCTATAGCGACGGAATACTTGACTACGCCGATTTGCTCCGCTACCCGGCCATCAAACGCGCCGTCGAATCCGAAAACCCTTCGCCGCGCCGGTCCTACAGTTTTGCCCCGGCCACAACCCCCGAAAAAACATCCGCCATGAAAAAGACCTTCCTTGATTCCTTTACCGCGTTGACGCGCTCCGCGTCCGCCCCCACCGCCAAGCAAGCCGCCGACGCGGCGGAAGCCGCCAGGCACGGCCAATCCGAGACACAGATTTTTCGCGCGGCGGGAATGGTCCGCCGCGAAATGGCCGCCGCCCGCCATCGCGCCGCCGATGAAGTCATTCGCGAAATTCTTTCCGACCCCCAGGCCAGAGCGTATTACAACGCCCTCCTACGCTACGCTTGCCGCGCGCCTGGCCGCGCTGCCGATGTTGATATTGTCCGCCGCTCTCTCACCCCGTCCTCATTCGGCGGCGGGAACGCCTTGCTCCCGATTGACGTTTCCAAAGACATTTTCGACCTGGTTGGAATCAACGGCGCGTTTCGCGACTTGGGGGTCACGCCGATGTCGAGCATGTTCACCAAGTTTGCGCAAACCACCGCCAACCCAACCGCCTATTGGATTACCCCCGGCAACATCGGCAACACGATCACCGCCGATGTCGCGTTGACCGGCTCAAGTTTAACGCCCGAAGCCAACACCCTTGCGATTCTTTTGGTTGTCTCCCGCGAACTTTTGTGGGACGAAAAGGCCGATCTCTCCTACTACCTTTTGTCGCGTTTCAGCCAGGGGATTGCCGGGGCAGTTGACTACGCCGCTTTCCAGGGCAGCGGCGCGAATGATACAACCAACGGCAGCCAGACCGGAATATTTATTGACAACACGATCACTTCCGTCAATTCCGCCCAGGGCAACAACGCAATCAATCAGCTACAACGCGCGGATTTCCTCGCGGCCATCGCCGCCGTCAGTCCCGCCGCGCTTCAACGCCCTTGCCGCTGGTTCGTTTCGACTTCGTTCATCGCGCCTCTGCTTACCCTGGTCGATGGCGTAGGAAAATCCTACCTTCTGAAAACGCCAAGCGAAACCGGCGATGGCCAATGGTATCTTTGCGGCTTCCCCGTCACATGGGGCGCGAACATCCCCGCCAACAATGCCGCCGGTCAGAAAATCGCCGCGTTCGGGCATGGCCCGTCCTACATGGTGGCGATGCGCGAAGAGCTTGAAGTCATGCTTGGTGACAGCGCAACCGGGTTTGCCACCAACGAACAAACTTTCCGCGCTCTCGGACGAGGATTCTGCCAGACCCGCCAGGCATCCGGCCTTGTCACCCTCGCACTGTCCAACTAATGACCCGGCAACGCGCCATTTTATTTTCAAGACTTTTGCAGCACCGTCGTAACTGCAAAAACGGCGGGACTGTTTGCCCGTTGGCGGTTCATACTTGCATTGAAAAACTGCCCGCGCAGCCGTCACACGTTGCGCGGGCGGCTTTTCCCTTTTGACCCCATGAACCAAAGCGCCGCCATCCCGCTTGCCCAATACCCGGCCCTGATGACCGTGCGGCAAGTTGCTGATTATCTCGCCGTTTCCCAAGGCCACGTCACAAACCTGATTGACTGTGGGAGCTTGGAAGCAATCAACGTGGCCAGCCCCGGCGCAAGCCGGGCCTTCCTATCGCATCGCCCGCCAGTCCGTTGCCACATTTGAGAAAGGCAAAGCCGCGTGAAGCCGATAAATCCCAAAGCCGCGTTGCCTCTCGACAAGTATCCGCCGCGCTTGCGCCCGGACCAGGCCGCGCAGTTTTTGAACGTGAGTGACCGGCATGTGTTGACCCTTATTCGCTCCGGTGCCCTCCCTGCAATTAACGTTGCCGGCCCCGGCTCGCCCCGCGCGTGCTTCCGCATTGAACGCGCCGCCCTTGCCGCCTACGTGGAAAAACGCAAGTTATGAACGCCACAATTGCCCCAGGACGATTTGACCCATCCCAAGACACCGGCAAGGGGCGTCCGGCGCGTTTTCAATCATGTTCCGCGCAAATGCAAATAGGTCTGGCGGCACTGGCTCAACTTAGATTTCGTCAATTTGGCTCCCCTCGGTCTTGCTCTGCCATTTGTGCGCGCCCTGTGGCGGGGAACGTCATTAAACAGGAGGAACGGACCGGGGGGCGCTCCCTTTGCCCTCCATAAACACCATGAACCCTGTCGCCGCCACCGACAATACCCACACCGCAGCCAAGATAGCCGCCGCACTGGGACGCAGCCGCACAGCCATCCGCCAGGCCCTTGCCGCCGTCGCCCCCGCCTCCCATAGAATCGTCGCGGGCAACCTCGCCCCCGCATGGCCCTTTCTCTCATTGCCGCTGGCCATGCGCAACGAAATCGAAGCCCGCGCCATCGCCCAAGGCTACCGCAACGCTGAACACCGACTGACCGAACCAGAAGCCCTCTGGCAACCGCCCGTTTCCCTCGCCCAATGCGGGCAGGAGGCCATCGACAAAGCCGCCAAGCGCCGCGCCGTCCTCTTCGCCTTCCTCGAATCCAAAGACGCGCCAGACCGCAGCCGGGCGCAATTGGGCGCGGCCATCGCCGCCGAACATCAAAAACAATTCGGCTACCCGATAACCGCAAAATCCGCCCTCAAACTTTTTGACCGCGCCATCGAACGCGACCGCAACCGCGAGGACTGGCAGCGCCTCGAAATTTACGCGGACGATCTCCCCGGCAGAAAGCCCGGCCCCGGCAAGCCAATCCAAACCCCCGAGTACGACCACGCCGCCCTTGCCGATGCCGTCAAGACAATGCAAAACCCCGCGAAGCCATCCGCCGAAGACCGCGAATTTATATATGACGCCGCCTTTCGCCATTTCGAGGCATTGAACGAAGCCAACCCCGGCCAAACCGCCCCCGTCAAACGCTCCCTCATGCGTTACCTCTTCGCCGCCGTGAATCTCTCAAAATCCCGCGAATCCCTGGAGCGCACTTTCAACGCCAGATATATACAGTGGATAGCGGGCGACCGTTGCCCATCCGCCCTCGCGGACCGCCGCCGCATCAACTCCGGCAACTTCCGCCGCCCTGATTTTACAGTTGACGCCGAGAAAATACGCGACACCGCCATTTTGCACGGCGGCAACGAATCCCTTGCCCATCGCCTCTTGTGGCAGCGAGGCGAACTCAGCCCCGAATTTTGCCAGCACTACGCTTTCGACCCGCGCCGCGACAAATCCCGCGTCCCCGCCGCCATCCGCAACGCCATTACGCCCGAAGTTGAAATGTGCGGCCCCCTCCATCGCGGCCCTTGGGAAGCTCGGATGCGCGGCCCTTCCATCCAGCGTGATTGGAGCGCCGTCCAACCCGGCCAATGGTTCAGCGCGGACGATGTCACCTGGAATTCCTACTTTTGGTATCGCGATGAAACCGGCGAACTTCAAATCACGCGCGGCGAATGCCTTTTGTTTATTGACTTGCGCACAGGCTACCCTCTCGACTTTTTACTTATCGCGGGCAAATACAACGGCGAACATATTCGCCGCGCCATCCTCCGCGTCCACGATCTCCACGGTTTGCCGGAAAAGGGGTTTTTGTTCGAGAACGGCGTTTGGAAATCCCGCCTGATAACCGGCGAAACGAAAACAAACCTCGTCCACTGGCGCGATGCCGAGCGCGGCCTCCGCGACTACGGCTTGGGAATGCAATTGCGTCACGCACGCACGCCCCGCGCCAAAACCATCGAAGGCCTGCTCCATATTTTGCAGGACCGCCAACGCAGCGAACCCGGCTTCGTCGGCTTCAACGAACGCCTCGAAAACATGGAGCGCGTCCAGGACATCATCGGGCGATGCAAACGCGGCAAAGAAGACCCGCGAACCCATTTCCTTTCGCAAGAGCAATGGCGGGACCGCATCAGCCAATGCCTCAATGAATACCTGGCAGACCCGCAAAACGGAAAAATGCTCGACGGCCAAACCCCCGCCGAACTGTGGGCAAAACGCCAGCCCCTTAAGAAACTGCCAGACGACGCCCGCTACATCCTCGCAACCCATCGCGTCCGCGTCAAAGTCCGGCAGGAAGGCATTATTTTAAAGATACGCGGCAAGCGCCTCGCCTTCTACAACGAACAAACCGGCGCGCTGATTGGCCGCGATGTCTTCGCCTTCTACAACCTTGAGCAGCCGGATTTGCTCACCGTTTCAAACCTCGATCGTACGGGATTTTTCACCGTGAAAAATCACACCCTGCCAGCGATGTCGGCGACAAAGGAACAATTCGCCGCTGTCAACAAAGACCGCGCCGGGCACATGAAACTCGCAAAGGAAATTCACGGCAACATCCGCCACCCGCAGGCCGCCATCGTTCCGCCCGATACCGATATTATCACCGCGCCGGACATTGCCGCCCTCGGTGAATTCCACAACGCGGAAATGCAACGCTTCCAACAAGAGCAATCCGCCACAACCGCCAAACTGCGCAAAATCCACCGCGCCGCCTCCGAATCCGGCCTTGTTCTGACCGGCCCCGTTAGAAACCCCGATCAAGTGCTCGCTGGCATTGATCTCGAAAGGGAAGCCCGCGCCGCCATCGAAGCCGAGCGCCAGGCCGCAAAAAAAGACGCCATACCATGAAACACCAAGGCCCAATTCCCCCCGATAAAGCCGCGTTCAAAATCGCGGCCGTGCAAAATTTCCTCACGCCAAAATTCCGCGAGCAAACCGAAAAATGCCCCCGCGTCCGCGAAGTCCTTTGGTCCCTCCAATCCCACAGCCGACAGCCGGGCGGACTGATGAAACACGTCGAAAATCTCCTTGAGCAATTTCCCGACCGCATTGGAACCGCCGCCATGCACGCCATCGGCAAAACCGACAAACCCTACACGCGCAAAGAGCGCGAAGCCGTCCTGGAAAGCATCCCCAAGCGCGTTCGCGAATGGGACTATCCCCGCGAACCCTTCCCCATCTCAGACGCGGCTTTTGATTTTTGGGATTCCATCGAATCCGTATCCCGCGTTACTGCCGAGCCACAGATTGACACTAATGACGCCCGCGTCAACAGCCTCAATGATCCCCAATTCCGCGAAGTCTGCCTCAAGGCCGCCCTCGAAGATTTACCCCGCCATCTATTCCGCTTCTGCACGCCGGAACACGCGGCCGATGACGAGTCCGACGCCTTCCAATGCGAGGACATCCCCCTTGAAAACGTCTGGTACTTTCGCGATCTCTTGGGCGCTCTTGTTGAAATGCTCGACATCCACGCCGCCCGCGTCCTGGACGAAATCGCCGAAACCGAAGTGACCCTGAAAGTTTTCGACGCGCTGAATTACGCCGCCTCGGAAAGCGCCCTTGTTCTACTCGAAGGCAATTCCCGCTTCGGCAAAACTCAAAGCGTCAAAACTTACTGCGCCGCCTGGCCCGGCAAAGTCCGCCTTTTCGCCACGCCATGCACCAACGGCGAAAGAGACCTTTACGAAGCCGTCGCCGAAGCCTTTGGAATTTCCTTCTCCCTCAAAACCACCACAAGAGAACTTCGCGCCAAAATCGAATTCATCATCCGCCACGGCGGTTTAATGCTCTGTGCGGACGAAGCCCATTTCCTTTGGCCGTCCTACTACTCCCGCAACACAACGCCCATGCGGTTGAACTGGCTTCGCACCCAAATCACGGACCGCGATTGCCCCCTTGTCCTGGTCACAACCCCCCAGGACTTCGCCCATCGCGCCGAAAAATTTGTCAAACACACCGGCTTCAACGCCGCCCAATTCACCGGGCGCACAATGCGCACAGTCCGCTTGCCGGACGCCCTCGATACTGCCGACTTGATCGCCGTCGCCAAAAAACACTTTCCCGAACTCAGCGAAAATTACTTGCGCCTGATCGCCGCCAAAGCCATGCAAAGTGAAAGCTACCTGGCAGCCGTCCAACAAATCGCCAAACTCGCCCGCTACCTCGCCAAGCGAGACAACCGCCCCGAAATCACGCTTGAGGATTTGGACCTTGCCATCGCCGAAGTAATCCCCGGCTCGGTCCCGCCAGCGCCGGTACCGGCGCTCCCGGCCGCAATCGCGCCGGCAGTCCGCAAAACCGCAAACCCCGTTGCCGTGAAACGCGGCACTCGCCCCGCCGCCGCGCCGGTCGCCGTCCTGGAAGCGCCAGCCCGCGAAACCTCGCCAACACTCCAACCCGCTTGACCTATGCCAGATTTTGAAATCAATATAAAAACCGCCCTCGAAAACGCGGGCATCAAGGCCACTGATGAACAAATGGCCAAACTCACCGAGAATATAAAGACGGGCAACGTTGCCGTTTCCGATCTCGGAACCGAATTTGAAAAGACCGGCAAGCACGGGGAAGAGGCACACGAAAAAATTCACGAGGGAGCGCACAAAGTAGAACTCAAAGAGCGCGAAGTCCGTGAATCCGTTTCGGCGGTCGCCGCGCAATTCGGCGGCCTGGCCGATGTCGGCTTGTGGTTAAATCCAATGACCGCCGCCCTCGCCACCGTCCTTTTCCTCGTCGAAAAATTCAAAGACAAAATCAACGAAGCCACCGAGGCGGCATCTCGTTTGGCCGAGCAAAGCGAAGCCATCGATGCCGCCAAACTCAAAGCCTTCGCGGACGCCGCCAATTCCGCCGCCGAAGCGATGCAATCTCTCGATATTGAGCAAGGCAAACTGAACGACGCGTACGCTCGCGGGGATGGCGCGATGGAAAACCGCATCAAGCAATACGGCGCGGAGAAAGACGCCCTCTTGCAAGTTGAGGAAGCCAAAGAAGAGGCATTCGAGGCGGAAATCCACCGGCGGGAAGCCCTCGGAAAAATCAGCAAGGAAACCGGCGATGCCGCCATTGCACAAGCCAAACTTCAACTTGACGCACAGCGCGGCGCTTCCGACGAAGCCAAGCTCCAAGACGAAATCACCGAACGGAAAAAACAATTATCCGAGGCACAAGGCAACCTCCAATCCGGCAAAGACCAGAACGCCATCCGCACCGCCGAGAGCGCCGAAGCCCCTCTTGTGTCCAAATCCGCCGCGTCCGACGAAGCCGCCAAAGCCGCCGCAGGCGGAAAATTCCAGCAGACCTACACGAATTGGCGCGGTTCAGAAGAAACATTTTCCGGCAGTGTCGAGGATTTGAAAAAACAAATCCAAGGCCAGCGCCAGACACAACAGGAAGCCGAAGAGCAAGGCCACGGTGTAATCGCCGAGCGTTACAAACACGACGCCGACGCCCTTCAAGACATCCTGAATCGGCAGCAAACGTATATCGCGAACCTCCAAAAAATTGCCGAACTCGACAAGCAGAAAGTCACCGACGCCAAGGCGCACACCGAGGCGACAATCGACCAATACCGCCACGACACCGAGCAAGACCGCTCCGGTCAAGACCGCATTGACCAACTGCAAAAGCAATTGGACCTCGAAAAACGCACGCACGCGCAAGTCCTGGCACAGCACCAGACCGCCGCCCACACCAACGCGCAGACCGAAGGCATTGAAGCCTGGCAGCGCGTCCAATCCGGCCACGGCACCCCCGCCGAGCAACGCGACCAGGCCGAACAGGATGCCATTAACGCCGCCGCGCGCGAACGCGGCCCGCAAGCTCGCCTTGGCGCAAGGGACGCCGTTGATAAGGCAAACATTCTCGCATCGCAAATGCGCGGCCAATCGCAACACGATCAACAGCAATATTTGCCCCAATTGCACGCCCTGCTTGACCGCATGATTGGCTACACCGAGAACAGCAACGTCAGTGGCGGTCAGCACTACGAGCTACGGGAAAAAATCAATGAGATGACCCACAGACTCGATCAACTGGAGCAACGGCAAAATATAAATCGCTAGGCCCGTTTATGACAGACACAGACCAGATTCAACAGCCCCCCGCCAGCGCGGACGCAAGCGAACCCATTAAAATCGGTGTCCATATAATACTGCCCCCGATGTCGTGTTGGCCGCGTTGCGGGCTGGAATGCGCGATGCTCACACACCTTCTTAACGGGGCGTTGAATCGGCGGTCCCTTCTATCCGCCCCTTTTGTGCTTGGAGCGTTTCAAGGGCGCGTCTTGGGGCTTGCACGCACGCCCAATTTGAATGCGGCCTTCGTTACGATTGCCCATCAACTGGAAGCCGTAGGAATGCTCCCCGCCGCGCACATGGCGTATGTCGATGTCGAAAAAGGATGGGTGACAGAGCGCCCGCGTCCAGAACCATGCAACTTCGGCAAGCACGCCGATGATTTCTGCGAGTGGATGAAAAATCCGCAACCCGCCGACGTTCAGCGTGCCGGGGAATTACTGGACATGGCCATCAAGATGGGTGCCAACCTCAAAGCGCGGCAAACGCCCCCAGGCACACCATGAACGCGCCCAAGAATCACGATTTCCGCGCCCTTGAAACCCGCTTGAAAAGCCGTTTCAACCGCGTTTTTTTGCCAATCTCCATGATTCGGTTCGCGACCTGATTTCTTATTGACGCATCAAAATCGAGCAAGCCGCGCAAAAGCGGCCCTTCGCGTTTGTACTGCTCGCATTGGAATAGGAAGCCATTTTTTACCGAAAAATTGTCGGCGAAACTACATGACTTCCGGATTTATGCGGATTTATGCGAATTTTTCAGTTACAAAGCTCCCGTGAAGACATTCCTCGCATTTATTCTGGCAGCCCAACTCGGCCAAATTGGATTGGGCAAAGCCTCCGCCCAATCGTCGTCGGACTTCCATTCGGAGCTGGTCAAAAAGCTGGCGAAGATGGAAACCGGGCGAACGTTGGAATTGGCCGGCAAAGCCCTTGAGCTTGTCCCTCCCGCCATCACCGATCACCGCGCCACCAACAGCGCCGGCGGCCCTCACGATTTTTATTCCGATGCCGATTACGAATGGCCCAACCCAAAGACCCCGAACGGCCTGCCCTACGTTGGCCGCGACGGCGAATCCAATCCAAAAAACTTCGAGTATCACCGAATGGCGATGCGCAACATGAAAGACGCCGTCGCCGCGCTCGCCGCGGCCTACGCCATCACCGGCAACGACCGTTACGTCCCGAAAGCCGCCGAGTTGCTCAAGGTATTTTTCCTCGACGACGCCACGAAGATGAACCCGAACCTGAATTACGCGCAAGCCATCGTCGGGAAAGTTTCCGGCAACAGTTACGGAGTGATCGACACGCTCCATCTTGCCGAGCTTCCCATCGCGATTTCTTTTCTGGAGAAGTCGCCGGCCTTCGATCCCGAAGTGGACCGGGGCGTCAAACAATGGTTCGCCGATTACATCCGCTGGATGACGACGGCGAAAAACGGCGTCAAGGAAATGAACGCGGCCAACAACCACAGCATCGCGTGCTTCGTGCAACTGGCCAGTTTCGCGCGATTGACCGGCGACACCAAGATGCTCGACTTATGCCGCGCCCGTTTCAAAGAAGTTCTGTTGCCAAACCAAATGGCAGGCGACGGAAGTTTTCCGCGCGAACTAAAGCGCACCAAGCCCTACGGCTATTCGATTTTCCAAGCCGACAATCTCGCGCTCCTCTGTGTTTTGCTTTCCACTCCGCAAGAGGACCTTTGGAAATTCCAATTGCCCGATGGCCGCACGCCACGCGAGGCCGTGGACTTCATTTACCCGTACCTGGCCGACAAAAATAAATGGCTCGCCGACGGCCGCGGCCGCGACGTGATGCACTGGGACCAGTGGCCCGTCCGCCAGCCGTGCCTGATCCTTGCCTACGCGGAATTTCACCAGGCAAAGTATTTTAAACTGTGGAAGAAGTTGGAGGCCGACCCGATCAATTTGGAGATTCGCCGCAACATGGCCGTCACGCAGCCGCTGTTATGGATCGCCAGTCCGGACCGGATTCCCCTGTAATTTTTAAGCCTGATCGAGCGCGGCCTGTTGCAGTTCCAGCAAGCGGGCAATCCCGATTTTTCCGAGTGCGAGCATGGCCGCCAATTGCGTTTCGGAATAGGAAGCCTCCTCGCCGGTGCCTTGAAGTTCGATAAACTCGCCGTCACCGTTCATCACGAGGTTCATGTCCACCGACGCCGCGACGTCCTCGACGTAGGAAAGATCCAGCGCGGGTTGCGATTGCACAATACCCACGCTGACGGCGGCAACCGGTCTGAGAACCAGCTCGCCCGGCACTTTCCCGGCCTCCTGAAGTGAACGGAGAGCGAGCGCCATCGCGACAAAACTCCCTGTGATCGCCGCGGTGCGAGTGCCGCCGTCGGCTTGCAGAACATCGCAATCCACCCAGAACGTGCGAGGGCCGGCCTTCTCCAGATCGAGCGCCGCGCGCATGGCGCGTCCGATCAAACGCTGAATTTCCTGCGAGCGCCCGTCAATTTTCCCTTTGGAAATATCGCGGGCCTTTCGCGTCAGCGTGGAATACGGAAGCATGGAATATTCCGCCGTGATCCATCCGCCGGCAACGCCCTGCTCCTTCATCCAGCGCGGAACGGATTCCTCAACGGTGACACCGCAGATGACCCTGGTATTGCCCCATTCGATCAGCGTGGAACCGGCGGCGTACGGCGCGATGCCGTTTATAAAATTCACGGGCCGGAGTTGATCCGAACGCCGTCCGTCGGGCCGGGCGAACAGAGGTATTGTGTCATTGTCCATGTTTGACAATGTTAGTGGCGCCCCAACGGCGGGGCAATGAGAAAGGACAACTTGCGCGCGGCGTTACGGAGGCGGCTGGCGTGTTTCGGGCAAAGTCCAGCGATAGCGCGGCGGCAGGGAGCGGATCGGACCGCCGTTGGTGGTGGTCCCGCCGGGTTCCTGGCTTTCCACATAGTGGATGTCTCCATTTTCCATCCAGACTTCCATGTTTACGGGTTCTTTGCCGGTATGCGGAAAAAGTCTTTCAAAATGGAGGTTCTTGGCCTCGTCCAATTGTGAGGGGGTCATCACTCCGGACAACTCAGTCCACATCCGCGCCATCAGATCGTCCATTTCAGTGGGGAAAGGCTGAATGGAAATGTGAATGTGGCCGGCGGAATCCTTGGACCGTTCTGTGTGGCGCCGTTCCAGACCGATGAACTCCCGCTCGTAGCGATGTAAAACTTTATTGACGTTCTGGACCTGGTCTTTGTCCAGATGGAGCTTGTTAATCATGCGCCGCTGCACGCCTGTGACTTCCGGTCCGGCCCCGAAAGCTTCCAAGGCGCCGGAGGGAATGCGCCCGGTGTTTTCCGGAGTCAAATAACTCTTGAGCGCAAAATAAAAAACCACCACCAGCAAAGCCGTTGCCGCCGTCCACGCCACGCGAACGAAAAATCTGTGGCGGGCCGAAAGATTTTCCCCGCGATTTGCATCGCCGGGCATTGTGTGAAAATTTCCCGTGGCAGTCTCGACGGCGGTCCGGATTTCTTTGGCGTGTTGATAACGGCGGTCCGGCTCCTTTTCCAGCGCGCGGAAAACCACTTCGTCCAGGCGCGCGTCCACAGCCGCGACTTTGGAGGGGCGTTCGAAACGGCCCAACGGCAACTGGCCGGTGAGCATTTCGTAGAAGACGACTCCCAGCGCGTAAATGTCGGCACGATGATCGACCGTGCCGGGCTTTTCGATTTGTTCGGGCGCCATGTAATGGGGCGTGCCCAAAACCATTGTGGTTTGCCCGCGTGTCCAACGGTCCTTGCTGTCCTTGACCGCGAGTTTGGCGAGGCCGAAGTCGGCGATTTTAACGCGGCCCTTTTTGTCAATCAGGATATTCGACGGTTTGATATCCCGATGCACAATCCCCTCCTCGTGCGCGAATTGCAGCGCATGACAAACTTCGATGACGATGCGTTGCGCTTCCTCGGGCCGGAGTTCCTTGCTATCAATCAATGTGCGAAGCGTGACGCCATCGACATATTCCATGAGGAAATAATAATATCCGCCCGCTTGGCCAAAATCGAAGACGCTGACGATATTGGAATGGTTCAACCTGGCCAACGCCTGTGCTTCCCGTGAGAAACGGTCGGCAAAAGCGGCGTCCCATCCCAATTCGGGCGAGATGATCTTCAACGCCACCAAGCGGTCCAATTGAGGCTGCCGGGCTTTATAGATGATGCCCATTCCGCCCTGGGCCATAAACTCCAGAATTTCGAGATTTGGGAAGTCCTGGGCGATTTTTTCCAATGCCGGGGGACGGGCAGGTTCTGAGGAGATCGAGTACGGCGCGGTGCGGCCAGGCGACACTTCACACTCCGGGCAAAGCCAGCCCGGTTTCTCCGGTGGAAGCGGCGC
The DNA here is from genome assembly GCA_036272955.1 of Verrucomicrobiia bacterium. GTDB lineage: Bacteria > Verrucomicrobiota > Verrucomicrobiia > Limisphaerales > Palsa-1400 > DATAUD01. Next base: position 13,237 of record DATAXU010000062.1, on the reverse strand, counting down.
ACGGCACTGCCGGCATAGTCGCATTGTATCCATTAGCACTGGCACGTTTTAATAGACCCCGATCCGACGTCAAAGGTTTCGGGAATCTGCCAAAAACTCGCCCATCCTCCTCATTAAATATCAAAATCGGCTTTGACTCTTTGTTTAGTGGTCACTTTGATGTCGATTTTTTCATAAGTGACAAGCGAGTGCGACGGGACGCTCTGATTCAGAAAAACGCTCGCGCCAATCGTACTGCCCGCCCCCACAATGGTTTCGCCGCCGACAATCGTGGCATTGGCGTAAATAGTCACATTATCTTCTATGGTCGGATGGCGCTTCTGACCGCGCAAAGATTGCCCACCCGCAAGAGAACGGGCCACAAGGCCAACACCCTGGTAAAGTTTCACATGCTTGCCAATAACGGCTGTTTCCCCAATGACGGTGCCAGTGCCGTGGTCAATAAAAAAATGCGACCCGATGCCGGCCCCTGGATGAAGGTCAATCCCAGTGCGGCCATGAGCCCATTCGGTCATGATGCGCGGGATCAACGGGATTTTTTGCAGGTACAGTTCGTGGGCCAGGCGTTGCACGGCAATTGCTTCGATAAATGGATAAGCGACGATGACTTCCTCCTTGCTCAATGCCGCCGGATCGCCTTGAAACGCGGCTTCGGTATCCGTTTGCAACAGGTCGCGCACCTGCGGGAGGTTGCTCAGAAAATCCAGGGTCAAGGAATGGGCCAGGTGGCGGGCGTCTTTTTTATCCGACTTTTCCGGCGGCGCATATTCGAGGCTCTTATAAATCTCCTCCTCCAGCCGTTCCAAAACGGAATCCATCAACGTCGCGGTCTCCATCTTCAATTGCGAGGAGTGAATCGATTTCTCGTCGAAAAAGCCCGGAAAGAGCAGACGCAAGAGATCGACCGTGATGAGGGCGATGGCGGTTTTTGACGGAAGGTTCTTGCCATCCAAATGATTGATCCCGCCGACGCGCGCATAGGACGCAATCAGCCGGTCAGTCAACTCAGTGACAGTGAGGTTCACTCCTAGAGTATCTCGCAGGCGGGGGTGAAAGGCAAGCCGTCCCCTGCTGGCGCCGGTTGAGGAGCAATGATAGGATAAGCGCCGGACATGATTAAATTCCTGGACAGACCTTTGATTGGAAGCGTTGTGTTGCTTTGCACGGCTTGCAGCGTCGCCACCGCTGGTTCGACCAACGGAATCCAAACTTTGCGGATTGCCGCCTATAATATTGAGGACGACATCCACAGCGCGACGACCCCGCTGCCTGGGTTAATCGCTCCATTTGGCGGCACGGTGGAGCAAGGTGGTGTGCTTGAGGGAATTGGCGAGGAGATTCTCGCGGGTGACCCGGCCCAACCGCTGGATATTCTTGCACTCGAAGAAACGACGAGCAATCCGACCACCATCGCGCCCATCGTCACTGGTTTGAATTCCTTTTACAAAGCTTCCGGCATGTACGCTATGAGCCCCTATCAAGCGACGGAAAGCGATGGGGACACCGCCGACGGAAACGGTCCCAATGCCCTGGTTTACAACACGACAACTTTGCAACTTGTCGCCTCGATTCCCGTGGATCCTCCGGGCGGCACAAGTCAACTCGGCGAGGCCAGCGGTGAATATCGGGAGGTGATGCGGTACGAATTTGCGCCCGCGGGAATTTTGCCGGCATCGACAAATGAATTTTACGTTTATGTGAGCCACTACAAATCCGGAGCAACTTCCCAGGATTTGATTGACCGCGACGGAGAAGCGCAAATCATCCGCAACGACGAGGCAACGCTGCCAACCAATGCGCGGGTTCTCTACGTCGGAGATTACAATGTCACCACCAGTGGTGAAACCGGCTACCTTACTATTCTGGCGACAAACGCTCCCAATGGCGTGGCGCAAGGCCAAGGCATTGATCCTCTCAACGTTTCCGGGGCGGCCAACATTGATTGGGGTATTAATTCATTACTCAACGTAAAGACTGAATCCGCCACCGACCTTCGCTATCGTGATGATTTGCAGGTGATGACGAGCAATGTTTATTACGGCGCGACGGGCGGGCTGGCGTTGGTTCCGGGGACTTACCACGCCTTCGGCAACAATGGGACGACGCCTTATGAGGGCAAAGTCAATTCCGGCGGGAATACTGCTTTCTCCAATGACCTGGAGTCAAATGCCCCCATCACCGCGTCCGAACTTTATGCGGACCTTGCGACTGCCAGCGATCATCTTCCTATCGTGACCGATTACACCATCCCTGTTCCGACGGGGTTCGCGGCCTGGCAAATCCAGTACTTCGGCAGCGTTACAAACCCCGCCGCCGCCGCCAGCTTTGATGCCGACGGGACCGGCCAAAACAATTACTTCAAATACGTTGCGGGATTGAATCCAACCAACGCGTCGTCCGTCTTCGTTTTTACGATTACGGCAGCGAGCAATCAGCCCGGAGCTATAAATCTTTTATTCGCGCCGACCGCGGCGGGACGAACCTACACAGTGGAAGTCGAAACGAATTTATCGAGCGCGCTTTGGGCTCCGCTTGTTGCACCGCCGGCAGTCACCAATAGCAACCAGGAGACGGTCCTCGACACCAACGCCAGCTCGCAGGAGGAGTTTTATCGTATAGACATTTCGCTGCCTTGAAACGACACTCATAATTGTGAATTCAACCATTGAAAGCACGCTGCCGGATGCGCAGGGACGATTCGGACAGTACGGCGGACGTTACGTTCCGGAGACGCTGATGTATCCGCTCCAGCAATTGGAGGAGGAATATTTCCGAGCGCAGGAGGATCCCGAATTTCAGAGCGAATTGACTTACTACCTCCGGCAATTTTGCGGGCGGCCCAGCCCACTTTATTTCGCGGAACGGTTGACGCGCGAATTGGACGGGCCGAAAATCTATCTCAAGCGCGAAGACCTTCTCCATACCGGGGCGCACAAAATTAACAACGCCATGGGGCAAATTCTCCTCGCACGGCGAATGGGCAAAACGCGGATCATCGCCGAAACCGGCGCGGGCCAGCATGGCGTCGCGACGGCTACGGTCGCAGCGATGTTCGGTCTCAAGTGCGTTGTGTATATGGGTGAAGTGGATTGCCGGCGGCAGGAGCTGAACGTCTTTCGCATGAAGATGCTCGGCGCCGAAGTGGTTTCCGTCACTGCGGGGCAGAAGACGCTGAAGGAAGCAGTCAACGAGGCGATGCGAGACTGGGTGACCAATGTCCGCAATACACATTATATTTTGGGCACGGCTTATGGGGCGCATCCGTATCCGGTGATGGTCCGCAATTTTCAGAGAATTATTGGTGACGAGGCGCGGCGGCAGATTCTCGAACAAGAGGAACGACTGCCAGATTTGCTGATTGCGTGCGTGGGGGGAGGGTCCAATGCGATCGGTCTTTTCTATCCGTTCTTGCAGGATGAATCGGTGCGGATGCTGGGGATTGAGGCGGGTGGGGAGGGAATTTTTCCAGAGAAACACGCGGCGCGTTTTCAGGGCGGATCGCTCGGCGTGCTGCAAGGGACGCGATCTTATATTTTGCAGGATGAGCATGGGCAGATTCAATCGACCCACAGTGTATCCGCCGGATTGGATTACGCGGCGGTGGGGCCGGAACATGCGTGGCTGCGCGATCAGAAACGAGTCGAGTACGGATACGCGACGGATGAGCAGGCGGTGAACGCGTTCATTAAACTGGCGCGACTGGAAGGGATCATTCCGGCGCTGGAATCTTCACATGCGGTTGCGGCGGTGATGGAGCGGGCGCCGAAGATGTCGAAGGACCAGTTGGTGATCGTCAATTTGTCGGGGCGTGGCGACAAGGATGTGGCGCAGGTGGCGGCCCGAATCGGTTTGTAAGTGAGAAATTCGCATAAATTCGTATAAAATCCCAATGCTGCCCAGGAAACCGTGGGGAATCGAAGGAGCCGCGAGGCTTTGCTTGGGAATTGTCGCGACATTTTGTCTCGGGATGGTGTTTGCCGGGTTGCTGGGAAAACTGAAATTGCCAGACGCGGAGATTGAATTCCTGCAAATGATGACGGGTCTGTTGTTTCTGCAAGGGGCTGCGCTGGTTTGGATTACGTTCTTTCTGCGTCAAAATGGCACAGGCTGGAGGGAGGCGTTTGGGCTGGGACTTTCTGACCCAGTGACTGCGGTTGCCTATGGCATTTTGGCGGGGGCGTTGTTTTTGCCGGCGGCGCTGATTTTGCAATGGGCTTCGGGGGTGCTGATGCAATTGGTGCATTTGACGCCGGAAGTGCAGGTCGCGGTGAAGGAACTGCAGGACCCAAGCCTGTCTTTGGGGGAGAAACTGCTCTTTGGGGCGGCGGCCATTATTCTGGCCCCGGTTGCTGAGGAGACGATTTTTCGCGGTATTCTCTATCCGGCGATCAAGCAAAAGGGTTTTCCGCGGCTTGCGTTATGGGGGACCTCCGGGGCATTTGCGATCATGCACGGGAACGTGGCCAGTCTTTTGCCGCTGGTCGTTTTCGCGGTGGCGCTGGTGTATCTTTACGAGACATTTGGAAATTTGCTCGCGCCGATTGCGGCGCATAGTCTTTTCAATACGGCAAATTTTCTCATCCTGATGTTCCAGGACAGGATCGACCGGGTTTTGCACCTTTCATGAACGAATTCGATCTCATCGCCCGGTTGACGGGAGCGCTGCCGACCAATTCCTCGGTCGTGGTGGGCGCAGGGGACGATTGCGCGGTGCTGAAATCGGGCAACCCGGACCGTTACCTGCTTTTCAAAACGGACGCCGTCGTTGAGGGGATTCATTTTACGGCGGAGGCGACGCCGGAACAAATCGGGCACAAAGCGATGGGGCGTTGTTTGAGCGACATCGCGGCAATGGGTGGCAAACCGACGGCGGCGCTGGTCACGATCGCGCTGCCGACGAATTTCAAGGCGGAATTTGTTGAGCGTATCTACACGGGGATAAACGCCCTGGCCGCAAGACACGGGGCGGCGGTCGTGGGGGGAGAAACGACGACTAATCCGGAGCGGATGCTGATTTCCATTGCGTTGCTGGGGGAAGTCCAGAAAAAGCATTGCATCCTGCGGTCGGGCGCGAAGGGGGGGGACGCTCTGTTCGTGACCGGCGAATTGGGGGGATCGCGTTCCGGCAAACACCTGGACTTTGAGCCGCGGCTGGCCGAGGCGCAATGGCTGGTGGCGCATTTTGCGGTTCACGCGATGATTGACATCTCCGACGGACTGGCGGGGGACTTGCGGCATATTATGCGGCAAAGCGGCGTGGGAGCGGAATTGCTGGAGCGGGCCATTCCGATCAGCCGCGCGGCAAAACTCCAGGCGCGGGCCGAGTCTTCCGCCAAGCCGCCGTTACTCGCGGCGTTGACGGATGGAGAGGATTTTGAATTGCTTTTCGCGGTTGGCGGTAAAGACGCTATTCCTTTGCTGGATGGGTGGATGGCGGCGTTTCCGAAAGTGCGGTTGAGCTGCATCGGCAAGGTTATTGGGGGACATGGCCTGAAATTGCGGGGCAAAACCGGCATTCACACTCTTGAGGCGCATGGCTACGTGCATTTCGCATAGCCCGGAGGAAACGACGGCGTTGGGAGTGAGCTGGGGACGCGAAGCCCGGGCCGGCTGGGTGATTGGGCTTAGCGGCGACCTTGGCGCAGGCAAAACGCTGCTCGCCGCTGGAATTGCGCGCGGGCTTGGCGTGACGGCGCGGGTGCAATCGCCGACGTTCGCGCTGGTCAATGAATATCTGGACGGGCGCGTGCCTTTATTTCATCTTGACCTATATCGGCTGGCAGGGCGGGAGGCGATCATCGCGGCGGGGTTGGAACCGTATTTGTGCAGGCCGGCGGGCGTCGCGGTTGTGGAATGGATCGAACGCTGGATCGGGGACGGCGCGGCGCCGATGGTAGTTGGCGGGAAATTTCGGCGCGTGCGGATTATGAGTACCAGCGAACAGGAGCGGGAAGTTAGCTATGAGGATTTTGGCGGTTGAATTTTCGTCCAAGGCGCGGAACGTTGCGATTTTGCAATGCGATGGAGAAGCGCCCGTAACGCTGGCTGGGCGGGCGGCGGAAACGAACGGGCGGCGGGCGCTTGGCCTGGTTGCGGACGCGCTTGCGGCGGCGCATGCCGAGCGCGAGGAGGTGGAGGCCATTGCGGTAGGGCTGGGGCCGGGTTCCTACACGGGAATTCGCGGGGCGATTGCGCTGGCGCAGGGCTGGCAATTGGGGCGCGAAGTGCGCTTGCTTGGCATCAGCAGCGTCGAATGTCTCGCGGCGCAGGCCTTTGACGAAGGGATTTTGGGCGCAGTTCATATTGTCATCGATGCGCAGCGGAATGAGTTTTACCTGGCGCGGTACGAAATTGAGCGAGGGCGCTGGCGCGAAACGGGACCATTGCGATTGGCGCCGATTGCGGAAATCGAGCAACTTGCGCGCGACGGACAGATCATCATCGGTCCGGATATTCACCAATGGTTTCCGACGGCGCGCGAGCTTTATCCCGACGCCGCAGTGTTGGGCAAACTTGCGTGCGGGCGGCAGGATTTTGTGGCCGGAGAAAAGCTGGAACCGATTTACCTGCGCGAAGTTTCTTATACTAAAGCGCCTCCAGTGCGAACGATCACGTGACACCCAGGTGAGGTGCAGTAACACTCCGACAAACTGAAGAGTGTCGGGTAAACAAAGTAATCGACCAGTTAAAAGTTAAGATGTGACTCGTCCGCCAATGTGTAAAAGAATTCTCTTGTAACCTCAGTTCAATTGTGTTTTACTAGCAATCGTTCACCAGTAAGGAGGTTTAACATGAAAACAATCAGACGTGCGTGGCTATTCCTATTTTCTTCTGTATTTCTTGCGATTTTGCCGAGTCCATCGCGGGGAGCAGGAGCGTCGGTCTTCAACCTTCATTCTTTCAATATTTTTTACAACGGCGAAATTCCTTACAGCAGCCTGGTTCAAGGCGCCGACGGAGAACTTTACGGGACGACATTCCAGGGTGGCTCGACGGGTTTTGGTGTGATTTATGAGGTGGCCACCAACGGCACCATCAGCACGCTGTATAACTTCACCAACGGGGTGGACGGTGCTTTTCCGGAAGCCGGGCTGGATCTCGCCAATGATGGTAATTTCTACGGATGCACAGTCGAGGGCGGGACAAACAACACAGGCGTTGTTTTCAAAATGACGCCCGCCGGACTTTTTACTCCCCTTTACTCGTTCTCCGCATTGGCGGCCAATGGTACGAATCGGGATGGCGCATCTCCTGCCGGCAATTTAACCCAGGCTCGCGACGGCAATCTGTATGGCACGGCTTCGGCTGGCGGCGCGGGCAACTCCGGAACCCTTTTCCAGATCAGTTTGAGTGGATCATTTCACGCCATGTATTCATTCAGCGCGCTCAACGGCGAAGACGACAATATGGACGGCTCAGATCCCGAAGCGGCCCTGATCCAAGGTACCGATGGCAATTTGTACGGCACGACTTATGCTGGCGGAACAAACGGATTCGGCACCTTATTCACGTACGACCTTTCACAAAACCAATTATCAACGCTGTATGTATTTCAGAATTCGTCTGACGGAGCTAATCCACTAGCCGCACTAGTTCAAGGAACGGACGGCGATTTCTACGGCACGGCATCCGAGGGTGGTTCCAAAGACTACGGAACGCTGTTCAGAATGACCAGCACTGGAGCCTTTTCCCCATTGTATTCCTTTACTGATGGCGCCGACGGGGCGAATCCTGCCGCGCCGCTGATTCAAGGCGCTGACGGCAAGTTTTACGGGACATCCGCCGGTTCGCAGAGTGAATCCGGGAGCGTTTTTTCGGTGACAACGAACAAGACGTTCAACTCGATATATTCGTTTACGGGCGGGGACGACGGCGCGAATCCCACGGCTGCGCTGGTTCTGATGGCGAACGGCTTCTTTTTTGGGACAACCTCCGGCGGAGGTACAAACGATGTTGGTGCAATTTTCAGTATAAGTCCTGCGGGCGCGTTTGCGCCCGTAGCGTCGTTTCTGGGGGGTGTGGATGGCAACGACCCAATGGCGCCGCTCGTTGAGGGTCCCAATAACACCTTTTATGGGACAACCTACGATGGGGGGAATGACGGTAAAGGCGTCATATTTGAAGTGACAGCCGGTGGCGCGTTCAACCCCATTTACTCTTTTACCAACGGAGCCGACGGCGGGTTTCCGTATGCGGGCTTGACGTTGGGGACAGACGGTAATTTTTACGGTGAATGCATTACCGGCGGTTCCAACGATTCTGGAGTTTTGTTTAAAATGACGCCTCAGGGCGCGTTTACCGCGCTCCATTCAATGAAGTCGAGCACTGATGGCTACCATCCGATGGGGGGCTTGGTAGAAGGAACCAACGGAAACTTTTACGGCACAGCCAACGTGGGTGGGATCAGTCTTCCACCACAGTACTTAACTCCGAGCGGAACAATCTTTGAGATGACTCCAGGCGGGCAGGTGACAAACCTCCATACTTTTACAAATGGAATCGACGGCGGTAATCCGCAAAGCGGCCTAACCCTTGGCAGCGATGGTAACTTTTACGGCACCACTACAACAGGAGGGAAACAACCGCCAGTATTCCCTCCGGCCACGAATTGGTTAGGCACGATCTTCAAAATAACGCCGGATGGCGTGCTGACTCAGTTGTACAAGTTCACCAATGGAGCGGATGGGGGAGTTCCCCGTTCCACGTTGGTACAGGTGGCCAACGGCAATTTCTACGGCACTGCTTCCACCGGCGGCGGCAAGAACCACTACGGGACCATCTTCGAAATAACACCCGGCGGAGCGTTCACGCCGCTTTATGCGTTCACAAACGGAATCGACGGCGCCGCGCCGGTTGCCGGGTTAACACAAGGCCCCGACGGAAATCTCTACGGCACAGCTTCGTCGGGCGGAGCGTACGGATACGGCACAATTTTTGATATCACGACCAACGGAACTTTCACCGTGCTCTACTCATTTTTTGGAACCAACGATGGCTCCACGCCGATGGCGGCGCTCCTGCTCGGGACAGACGGTAATTTCTATGGTACAGCATCTCTGGGCGGCCTGTCCGATAGCGGAACGGTATTCGAACTCGAACTCTCGCCGCTGACCGCCCCGCAGTTTACCTCGATTATCGCCGGATCTTCTACCACCACCCTTACGTGGAGCACCGTTCCAAATCAATTGTACCAATTGCAATTCAGCCCCAATCTAATGTCCAACGCATGGAGCAATTTGGGGGCTCCGACGAACGGGGCAGCCGGTTCGGCCAGTTACTCCGACAGCACGTTAGGCACCCCCCAGCGCTTCTATCGAGTTCGGACCTCCTCACAATGATGCTGGCGACGGGTCATGCGAAACCGGATTACGACAATTCAATTCACTCCGATTCACGTTGTCCGCATCGCAAGTTTCCAGCTAGGTCGATGTGGCGATTGTAGGGATACTGCTGACGCCCACGGGACTTTACTGACTTTGGAGTACAGCAACCACATCGACGTGGAAATTGATGGACGGTTCATCCACGAATATGATTTTTTTACCGGAGAAAAGTTGGAGCCGATTTATCTGCGTGAAGCATCCTATACCAAAGCGCCCCCCGTGCGGGCGGTCACGTGACACGGCCGTTCCACGGCTCCAACAGTATTATCACCGCTCCACCTGCCCTTGGCCCAAGCGATCAAGGGTGAGAACAGAAAATTAAATGTTGAGAAAGTATGAAGTTGACCCAAAAATAATTGCACTGACAATTATGGGGTGAGATTGCAACGAAATGCGATGGATGCCGGAGGGTCGCTCCGCGCATCGCTTTCTCAAACGGCGACACCTCAGTTAAAGTTACGGCTGCAATTCCGCAATGAAATAAAGCTGATGTCGGTACTTCTTTTGCTGATGAACTGCTTTTTTGGCAAGGCGGAGAACTACTGGGAAGACGGTTCGTTTGAGTCTGGTTCATTGGCTGCGTGCAGTCAATCCACATGGAGTGGCACAGGCAATGTTTCATTGGCTACGAATGATTCTCTCTACGGTGAGGCTGCGTTACTAATTGGGGGAACTAACGCCCAGATTACAGTCTGGCAGACTTGGACAGTTGCTTACTCCGGGATTTATCATCTCTCAGCCAGCTTCAAATTGTTGCCCGGCTTCACGACCCAAGGCGGCACAACCGGCTTTGAAGTCAAAACCAACCTTAGCCACGCAGGCGAGGCTCTCGTTCAGGTTACAAATCAACAATGGCAGACCATCGGATGGAGCGGAGAGCTTTACGCCGGTCAATCATTACAATTGGTCATCTCGTTTGGCATGTACGGCGCAGCAACCGGTCAAATGTTGGTCGATGGAACATCAATATATGAAGACACGCCTCCCGATTTTGCAGCATCTCACTCCCTGAGTATTGACGGGAGCGGATTACGCACACGGCAATTCACAATCGACGGTCTGCCGGGAAGATTGAAAGCGCAGGCGATTCCATTAACGCTTGGTTCGCCGCAATTTTTCGCAGAAGCCCTATCCAATGATGTAAACTGCGTTTATCTCCCGTGGTACGTGAACAGCCAGGATATTTTTCAAATCCTGTGTTGCACAGCCGCGGAAAATGGGCTGGGAGTCATCGCCGAATATAACCCAAGTTTTTGGGAGGAAAACTGGATTTCCAACAATCCGTCCCTCGCAATGGCTTTTTCGCCAAGCCATTCCTTATATGCATCGTCAACGGATTATCCGACTAATTACGTCCAATGGTTTCCAGATTACCTAAACAGCGACTTCATGACTTTGTTGAAACAGGACGTGAGAACCGCTCTCGACGACATCCTGCCATTTTATCACCGGCCAGTAATTGCGATCAGCCTCGGCGCCTATGACTACTGGCACGTACCTGACGGAGAACTTCATCCGCCCGAATTCAACGCGGGACCATATCCTCACCCTCTCGGAGAAGGCCACCAACTCTGGCTGCCTTACAACTCGACGGTGCTGGCGGGCTACAAATCCTGGCTGCAAAGTAACGATTACTCTTTAAACTCGATTGGGTTCACTAATTGGGAGGATGTCTTTCTTCCCGATGATAATATTACTTCCGCGCGGACAACAACACATTGGGAGTCCTTTGTACGTTATCGCAGGTCTATCGTGACCAACTGCATAGCGTCCCTCGTCTCTTGCATAAAAAGCGAGACGGACCTCCCTTTAGGTATCACCTGGGACTTGGATTTTAGCCTGCAAGAAGATTATGCCCCGGACACCGCAGGCATTTGCAAACTGGTAAATCTCCTATTCTGCTACTTTTATAATCCACCGGCGCAGGTTTCAGCCACAAATTGGATTCGCGCAATGTTGGAATTTAACAATTGGACCGCGTCTGAGAACAAGACTGCCCTCATTGCTTTCGACACGTTTCCCGCCACGGGTTACACCAACTGCGATCTTTTAGCCGCTGCCAGTCTTAGCGCCTCGGGAGTTGCATATAATTTTTCGCCCGGATCATCCGCGGACAACTTTTGGTCTCAAGCCCAGCCATTCTTTGAAAATATTCCCACGTCCACCGCCATGCCATTGGATGATCGCGCTGGTTTTTATGTAGGCGATACGGCAGTGTTCCACTGGCAGTCATCGTTCAACGAATACCTGGAGTTGGCGACCAATTCTGTTTTTCCGGCCGTTCAATTATCCGGAGACGGATTGGAGTTCTCAAACACAGTCTATGTGGCACAGGCAGCATTTCCATGGATGAGCACCAACACCGCCTTTCAGTCAGAATTGCAAAGCGGGGATGTAACTCTGCTGACAAACCTTTGGGCATCCAACAATGTTTACAGAATTCCAAACTACGTGCTGGCTTTCAGTCCCGAACTTTTATCCGTGCCCAATTCCACAACGCTACAGATTTCCAGCGTGCCTGGGCGCACCTATCAACTTGAGGGATCCACAAATTTGCAAGATTGGCAGGCATTAGGAAACTCGTTTCAAGGCAACGTCATCAGTAACATTCCTCTTTTATCCACACAATCCGCTCTCTTTTACCGCCTTCAAAGATTATCGAATTGAACCAAGCAATATGATAGATGAGGCGCGCTCAGCAATGAGGATGTTACGAAATCGCGCAGTTGACCCCGGTAGTGGGGGAAATTTTTTGCGGGGCATGCCTGCGCGAAGCATCCTATACTAAAGCGCCCCCAGTGCGGGCGATCACATGACACCACCGTTCCACCCTTCCCTTACCGAAGCAGAAATTTCAAATGTTGAATGTATGAAGTTGACCCCGAAAATCGAACCCCGAAAATCGTTCATTCAAAGTTCCCCGAAAATCGGGGGGTCAAAACGTTTGTGTGGGCGCGGATTTCTCGGAATGAGCTAATCGTCGCGCCTGGGCTAGAGCAGTGAAGTGTAACATAATAAAGATGGGGACGAAATACGCGGGGATGAGCACCAGCGGCCATTGTGACATCGGGCTTGTGGTGACAGGCCCCGTGAGTCCGTGAATGAAGCCAGAACAGATTGTGCCCAGTGACACGGCGACAACAAGGTCAACGATCCCCATGATATTCCAAATCACATACCGCGGACTGGCCGCGAATGACGGGTGGCGGGCAAGCCTAAGCATGATCCACGGCGCGGTAATCCCGATTGCCATGTCGCCGAGTCCAGCGGGGAAAGCGAAGAGTCCAGGCAGAACACCATGGGCGTAAAGGGCGAGGAAGCCAAAGCCGGCCCAACGCCATGCCTGAATGGCAGCGAGGAGCCGGAGGTCGGCGCCGAGGACATACGACCGGAATCCGCTCCATCCGAAGTATGCCGTAAAGAACACCACCAAAGGAATCGCGAAGCCGAAAAAAATCGGAAGCGGCGGCGAATCCGCGCTCCCCACAAATGCCCCTTGGGCGCCAAGGAACAAAACAAGCCCAAACCACAAAGCCACCGCCACGGCCACAACGGACCTCACGGTCCAACGGTTTTCATTAGGTTCCGAAGCCACGTGTTCTTCGAGGCTTCCCATGCTTGCATTTTTCATGTTCATATACGTTTCCTTTCCTTTCGTTTCGTTTTTGATTTGTTTTTATTGTGTGTGTATATACACTTAAGGACCACAAAAATGTTCTTTGTCCATCTGGCGTGATCATCCCTTCAATTGAGTCGCTGCGCTCTCCAAATCCGTGATAATGGAGGACCAACGTTCCTTGCCCAGAGTCGCGACCACTTTGTCCTGGGCGGAGCGCCATGCCGGAAGCGTCCTG